>CAYVAN010000114.1:0-14804 GCA_964449225.1 uncultured Rhodopirellula sp. | reverse complement strand
GGGACTTTCACCCGACTGTTCAATCGCCTTCGCAGGCGCACTAGCGAAGCTCGCGTAGAGCTTCGGCGATTGCTTGGAAACCGAACGCCTACGCGGCGATCGCTACTTGCTGACGACACCCCAGTTTGAAAAACTGATTTGCCCTGAACTTGATGACTGCTTACGCCTATCGATTTACGATCATTCGGTTCCAATGCCGCCGGAAGTGTTCCAGTAACCACCACGCGAGTGATCGAATTTCAATTTGCTGCCTCGGGCCTCGTCGTTGAACCCATTCGCTTTGCTCCAGACCAAGTTTCCACCGACGTAGGTAGCCACCGGCCATCCGCAAAGCGTTTCGCCTGACCATGGGCTCCACTTGGTTTTGGTGTGCTGCTTTGCGTCTTCAATGGTTCGTTCTTCTTCCAGGTTCACCAACACCAGATCGGCATCGTAACCTTTGGCGATACGCCCTTTGCCAACAATGCCCCACACCCTAGCCGGTGCGTCGCTCATCCATGACGCCACTTGGGTTAGCGAACATTTACCGTCAACGACTTGGTTAAGCATCAACGCGAGACTATTTTCAACCGCCGGAAGCCCAGAAGGACTTGCGGGAT
This sequence comes from uncultured Rhodopirellula sp., assembly GCA_964449225.1. Classification (GTDB taxonomy): domain Bacteria; phylum Planctomycetota; class Planctomycetia; order Pirellulales; family Pirellulaceae; genus Rubripirellula. The sequence continues at coordinate 14,205 of CAYVAN010000114.1, read as the reverse complement.
AAGGCTTGGCTTTCTCTTCAAGCGTATGCGGTGCGTGGTCGGTCGCGATCACTTGGACCTGGCCGCTCAACAATCCTTCCCACAAGCCAGCATTGTCGGCGGCGGTTTTGATCGAAGGATTCATTTGAATGCGACTACCCAAACGGGCGTAATCATCGACGTTAAAAAACAAGTGATGCAAACAAACTTCGGCTGTTAAGTAAGGACTTGGTTCTGCCAGAATTTCTAACTCGGCAGCAGTCGATACATGCAACACATGAAAACGGTGCTTGTGGCGGATGGCCAAGTCGGCCGCGCGCCGCGTCGCAATCACAGCGGCAGCTTCATCACGAATCCTAGAGTGGTCGGTAATGTCGGACGTTCCCGCCAAACGCTCTGCATTTCTCCGTACCGTTGTTTCGTCTTCACAATGAGCGCAGATCGGCAACGTCGTTTGCTCAAAAATTCGTTCGAGTGCTTCTTGTTCATCAACCAACAAGTCGCCCGTGCTGCTACCGATAAAAATTTTTATCCCAGGCACATCAGTAACACGACTGAGTTCGTCAACATTATTGGGAGTCGCACCAATGTAAAAACCATAATTGACCAATGATTTCGCAGCCGCCAACTTTTCCTTGTCACGAACACCTTCAACCGTGATCGCGTGCGGCAGCGTGTTGGGCATTTCAAGAAACGAGGTCGTACCACCCGCAGCACAAGCATGCGACGCCGTTGACAAGTCTTCCTTATGAGTCAGCCCAGGTTCCCGAAAATGAACTTGATCGTCGACCACGCCCGGCAATAGATGCAAGCCATGACAATCGATCACTTCATCAGCAGTTGCGTGTTCCGCTGCGGCAAGGTCCACAATCTTTCCATCTTGAACCAAAACCGACGAATTCGCCGTTTCGTTCGGAAAAACAACCGTTGCACCGCGAAAAAGAATACTTGACATCCACCCACTCCCGGAAATTTCATCGACTATGAACAGCCATCATCAGAACATGTCTGGTTTGGTCTGCCAACGGATGGGCATAGAAACAAACGGCATCGGGCGACCAGAACTCTCGAAACAATTATCGCACGATTGTTTTGGCAGTTCCCGTAGCCCAGCAACCTTGCCCAGCGACGTGAACACGCAGGACGACCGGGCCAACGAAGTCAGCAGGCAGCATCATCGCGGAGTGAAATTGCTTGCCCGCAATGACATCCATCTTTTGTGACGCAATCGTCAACTCGTTTGGATCTGGATTTTGCAATTGATTCTCTTCTGTCGCCACAGGCTTGCTTCCCAGCGGACAGTCGATCGTAATTGTCATCATGCCATCGATGGGACTCTTAAAATCCAGCTCAATCGGCACTGCACGATCAAAACCAGGTTTTACCGCCACCGTAATCATTTCCGGGTGGGAAAGCGCGAGCGTTGGATCGCCGATCAGGTTGTACAGATGCGCGTGCTCATGTCGTTCTTCTTTTAGGTCACTGCCGGCGGGACTGACCAACATCGCCAACGCATCAATCAACGTTTGAATTGTGGAACCACTCGACTGCTTTGCGATGTCGAGCTGATCTTCATGGCTTGATTCTCTTTGCATCGCCTCAATCGACGACAGCCACGCATCACCGAGGCGTGATTTCTTTTGTTGGTAAACGGCATCAATCAAACCAACCGCAGCGGAGGTGTTTCCGTAAGGCATTGTGACTCTGGAACCTGCAATCACCGCGACCGGACCGCTGCCCGCCAGCCACATCTTTTCGGCAATCGAATCTTCGTGCGCGTCGATGGCTCCGGTGTAACAAGCCAACATCAATGCGATGCAATAACATCCTTCCCGCCCAGCCAACTGCTTGACAGTGTCACCATCTAGAACGGGAAGCCCCGCTTCAGTCTGGGGCACTCGGTCTAATTCAGTGACTTGACCGTGCCCAGCATAGACCCAAAAACGGGCACCACTGGCATAGTCATCCAAGACGGCCTGGGTGAAGGATCTGTTTTTGGGATAGAAAGCATGCCCGGGACTTCCAAATCGGACATGAGTTTTCGCGTGGCCGGGCAACACGCCTGTCACGATGGACCGCGTCACCGATTCGATCGTGGTGTCAATCAGCGGACCAAAACCACCCACCCCGCCGATCAACGAAACCCGATTACGCCAACCGCCGAAATCATCGCAATTTTCATGATCGATAATTTTCTTTAGTGCATCACGAACTTGATCTGTGTTGTCGACCGGCAATCGCCCGACCGATAAGTCCGCTTTTCCGTCACCGTCCAGATCGCCGTAGGGAAGATCCGTCGAAAGCGTTCGCGTGGAATTCCAAGCAGCCGTGACCGACGTTGGCCGGTAGTGGATGGGCACTTGGCAAGTTAGGTCGGCGGAAGCTCCGATTGCAGGTGCATCGCCTACAAGCATCACGTAACGCGTGTCTTCGCTAACCACCTTCTGGACCGCAGCCCGTGTTTCGTTCGCGGTACGATGCGGGGGAATCACGACACAATCGATTCCCTGGACCAAGCGATGTTCCTTCCAATCGGTCAATTGGCCACTCCACTGCTGCGGGCAAACAACCACGACATCAGCAGCGAACGCTGTCGCAGAAAACGCCTGCAACAAAATCATTAGCGGAAAATTTAGCCTCGAATCTGACGCCCAAGAAAAGATAAATCGCTGGAAGCGCAACGGCATTTTTGAAAACCTTGGTCAAGAATTAGCACGCCCAGAAAGCGCCAGGAAGCGACTGGGAAGCTACCGGGCAAAAGGCTCCTATGTCAAATCCGTCTTGTGCCCAGCTGTTGCGAATCGTTAAGCGACACTCTGAAGATCCTGCTAACAGCGATTTAGGAAGTTTTTCGCGATGTTTCACGCACAACGTTTCACACCCGCACTGTTATCGATCACGATCATCCTGGTCAGCTTCAATGCCGCCTCGGTGTCCGCTGACGATGCGAATCAACTGCAACCCTACAACGTGTTTGTTGCAGAAAGCCAAGCGTACACGCGATGCGGGCCATCGGCAAAATACTATCGCACCGACCCGCTAAAGCATGGTCAACAGCTCGAAGTGTACGCCGAAACCGATGATGGATGGCTGGGCGTTCGTCCGCCGCAAGATAGTTTCTGCTGGATCCCTGCCGATACCGTTGAACTTGACGGCAGCGGCGAAATGGGCGACGTGATCGAAGACCGAACCGTCGCCTGGATTGGGACTCATCTGGGTCGCGCACGAAAGTATCTTTGGCAAGTCCAATTAGCCGAAGGCGAAACCGTCACCGTGATTGGCCGCCAAGAACGCGACGGCCCCGACGGCCCGCAATTGTGGCTTCGTATCGTTCCACCGTCGGGCGAATTCCGATGGATTCACCAAAACCAAACCGTTCGTACCAGCGAAGAATTAGTCGAGTCGATAGCCGGGCAAAACGAATTGATCGCAAAGGCGGATGTGCAGTTCCAACCCGCCGGACGCACCCATGTCGATCCGCAACCCAAAACCGCGAAACTGGCATCCGCTACCAAGCCAGAACCCGCCGCCAGTCGTCGACGCGTGCACGCCGATGCCGCTGCTGTCACTGCTAGCGGTGACAGTGTGATGATCGGTTCCGTTGGTGAGCGCCCCATCGGCTCGGGCGTGCAATCTTTTGACAACGACACGATCGATCTACCGCCAAGTTTAGAAACTTCCGCAGGACTGATCGCGAAACCGCGCCGAAACAACACAAATCGTCCAAAGCCACGTGGCTTGCTAGCCTCGATGGCAAAGTTGGGCCAACCACGGATTCGGGAAATCGGCGAGAAAGATCCTGGCGTTGATCGAACTGCGACAACGAGTTCACTCAATGATTCTCAAACTGCCAGCGATGACAACTGGGTCTCTGGTGCAGCCAGTCGTATGTCACAGAATTCCGATTCGATCGCGATCAACGCGGCTCCGATGACACTGCCAGCTCGCAACACGACCGGCATTTCCAACGACACATTTGTGCAGTCGCATCAATCATCTAATGAAATAGCGCAAGTCGCGGGCATTTCGCCGCTGCCCGCGCAAACGCTTGTTCCAGCGAAACCTCTATCAAATACACTGGGTTCTTCCTTGGCCCCCGCAACGGTCAGCCCCCAACTTCGCTCGCCCACATTCGTATCCGCCGACAACATCACCCGACTACAGCAAAGGTTGCGTGGCACCGATGTAAATTCGATGCGCTTGGTGCTTTCGCAGCTAATGTCTTCACAGAGTTCGGCTGCCGAAGCGAGAGTCGTTTCGCAAGCATCCCGGTCCTTAGCCGCCACGTCCACCGACCCCGCCGTTGCCGACGCAGCACGCGTGCTGGCTCGTCGTGCCGACCAGTACGCTGGATTGGCCGACCGACGTGATGGGCCATCGGTGATCCAAACCAACGGCCAGCCGAGTCCCGAATCGGTGGGATTTCAGCCGCTGCCCAGCAGCGCCGTCGCATTTCCGGGCTCAGGCTTAGAAACTGCTGGATCATTGCCACCGTCTACTCAGCCCGAAACCAACAAGACCAGCTACACGGGGCAACTGGTGCAAGTCTATTCAGCCCGCACTCACAGCCCTCCTTTTGCGTTGACCGACGGTACCGGGCGGACGATCGCCTACGTCACGCCATCACCTGGGATCAACTTGCGAATGCATCTGAACCAGCAGGTCACCGTTACCGGCACACCGGGATTCGTCTCAGGCTTGAATATGCCGCACCTGATGGCTCAACGAGCAGATCGGTAACAAGCTGACCAGGCAGGAAGATTACGCCACCGATTGTCCCAACGGCACCTCCTGCGTCGCCTACTTTGTGGGTATGATCTTTGAGACTCCAAACGTCCAAAGCACATTTTCCCTCAAGAAGAAGCGACCTCCATGTCTGACGAAACCAATGCTTTCCTAGATGCAATTGCCGACCGTGATGCAACCGCGATCCGCAAAGAGATGGCGGGAGCCGAATTCGTGCTAATCAGTATGTCCGACGGTACCGAGGACGAAGAAGATGGCAGCGGAGCGTTGACGGCCGAGATCGACGGTGACGACGCATTGGTCGTCTTTACCACCGAAGCACTTGCGGGCGAGTTCGTCAAAGAGCAAGAAGACCTATTCGAGGATTCCGAAGAGGTCGAAGGCTTGGTCGTTGAAGGCGAAGCTCTATTGGAATATCTACCAGAAGGCTTCGGCATGCTGATCGATCCAGAAGTCGAAGAGTCCGCCATGATCGACCCTGCCTTGGCTGCCGAAGTTGCTGCCGCCACGAAATAACCTTCTCAAATCGCAATCTTGCCATCGCGAATCTTCTTTGCACGATCGCGAATCGATTCCATCAAGTCGGCTTCTTTGCGCTCTAGGTTTTTCAGCTGCATCGTCATGCGGTGGTTCCCCTTGAACCGATCTCGATTGCGGTCCAAGAAATCCCAATACAACGTCGTCAGCGGACAGGCATCCTCACCGGTCGCTTCGGCGTACTTGTACTTGCAGCCCTTGCAGTAATTACTCATTCGATTGATGTAGTTTCCGCTGGCACAGTACGGCTTCGTTGCCATCACGCCTCCGTCTCCATGTTGACTCATCCCCAACGCATTGGGCAAGCTGACCCAATCGACCGCGTCAGCGTACATCGCCATATGCCAATCGTTAAACCTCGCCGGATTGACACCGTAGAGCTGCGCAAACAAACCCAGCACCATCAACCGTTGGATGTGATGCGCATAAGCCGTATCGATCAACAACCGCATTGAATCGGAAACGCAGGCCATCTCGGTTTTGCCGTCCCAAAAGAACCCTGGGACATCTTGATCGGCATCGCATTCCAGCGAGTTAAGCGCTGCATACTCAGGCATTTGGGACCAGTAAATTCCGCGGACATACTCTCGCCATCCCAGAATCTGACGCACAAAACCCTCCACCGCATTCAGCGGTGCTTTGTCTTCTTTGAATGCAGCGACCGCCGATTCAACGACCTCTCGTGGATTCAACAAATGCAGATTGATCGCGTTGGAAAGCCGCGAGTGGTACAGAAACATCTCATCGTTCCACATCGCATCCTGATAGTCGCCAAACATCGCTAATCGATGATCGATGAAATCATCCAGAGCAATTAAAGCCTGTTCGCGAGTGACAGGCAAATTGAAATCATCGACCTTACCGGGATGGTCGGCAAACCGAGACTGAACCATCTCGATCACTTCGGATGTCACCTGATCTGGCTCAAAGCTAATCGGCGGTCGAACGTTTCCCGGACCACCCTTTCCGAACTTACCGCGATTCTGCTTGTCGTAGTTCCAATCACTACCAACGGGTTTCCCATTGTCATCCATTAGAACATCGTGCTCCTTCCGCATCACGCGGTAGAACTGGTCCAAGACCATCGACTTTCGGCCGTCTGCCCACTGTTGAAAACGTTCCAGCGAGCAAAAGAAAGTTCGATCTTCTCGCTGATCAATTGCAAGGTCATACTGACCAGCGACGTTATGAATGGACTCGTTCACCCGGTAGTCACCCGGTCGAACGAAAACAAGCGATTCGACATCGTGCTCCGACAACGTCTGCGAAAGCACCGTCGCGAAACTGCTGTCCCTAGCCTCTGACGGATCACCGCTAAGTGCGTGATACAGAACGTTCTTACCCTGCCCTAACATCTCGTCACGAAAGTGTCGCATCGGCGAAAAGAACGCCACCAATCGATACTGGTGGTTCCAAACGTGAGTGGCTTCTTCCTGGTTCTCCGCCATCCAAACCTGGTCCAATTCAGCATCAAAGTCATCAAACGCCGCCGAATCATGGTTCAACTGATCACCAAAAACAAGAATCAAGTTGCGCATCGAAGAACATCTGGGTCGGCGTAATCGGCGTCTGAACGGTTGTTGTAGTCTCGGTCAGTGTCAACCTCTTTGCCAATGGTCGCTGCTTTGCCTGCGATCGCCGCTGAATGCTAAAAGTTAAAAACTGAATGCTAAAAGCTAAAAAACGGGGCAACAATTAGTCCTTCAGTAGCCGTAACGCCATTTCGGACCGCTTTCCAGCCAGCTATCCTAAGGCACCCGATTCACTCGAAAACAGACTCCATGGCAAAATCAATCTGGCCCAGTGACGATAAAACCGAAACGTTGCTTGGTGCTGCGCGAGACGGCGATAACGACGCGGTCAATAAATTGCTGGAAAGACACCGCGCCCCCATTCGCCGACTTGTCGAAATGCGGTTGGACCGGAAAGTGCAACGTCGGGTCGATGTTTCCGATGTCGTTCAGGATGTATTGATCGAAGCAAACGGTCGCTTGGAAAAGTACCTTGACGACCCTGCAATGGCTTTCCACCTGTGGCTGCGTCAAATCGCCTGGGATCGAATTATCGATACCTATCGACGACACCGAGTCAGCGCGAAACGCAACATGGATCGCGAACAACCCATGACCGCGGCCGGCCCCGCAGATCAGTCGACAATGAACTTGGCTGTCCAGCTTTGCGATCCAGCAATGACGCCTGCCGCCGCTGCGACCCAGCGAGAGATTGCGGAAAGGGTCGAATCTGTCATTGAACAGCTCGGCGATCAAGACCGCGAGATTATCCTGATGCGTCACTACGAACATTTGACAAATCTAGAAATCGCAGAAGTTCTAAAACTTAATCCCCCCGCTGCCAGCATGCGTTACCTAAGAGCCGTTCGCCGTTTGCGTGAACTACTCGAGGAAAAGCAAGTTGAATCACCCGATGATTGAAACAATCCATTGACCCGTCCCCACGATTCCGATCTTCCTGAGGACTTCGATCGAAGTAGCGACCCGGACCAACGCTATGATCCCGATTCAGCCAGCGAAGGGTTTAGCGATACCGAACAAAGACTCGCCAGTGTTTTGTCGGATGTGACGGATAAAATCTGTCGTGGTGAAATGATTGACATTCAGTCGATCTGCGAACTTAACCCGGACATCTCCGGCGAACTGCGTCGCTTGCTAGGAGCGGTATTAATCACCGACACCGCTGGTGCAGTCGGTGACGAAGGCCCAGCGGCACAGCAAGATTCCAATCTTGGTTCCGAAAAAAGCCATCCGATGAAGCGTTGGCGAAGCTTAAAGCTTCCCACCACGGTCGGTGACTATGAATTGATCGAAGAACTTGGACGCGGTGGCATGGGGGTCGTGTTTCGCGCACGTCAAATCAGTCTTGATCGTGAAGTCGCCGTCAAGATGATTCTTCGCGGACGCCTCGCCAGCGAAGTGGATTTAAGTCGATTTTTGGCGGAAGCTTCCGCGACCGCAAAATTGGAACATCCTCACATCGTTCCTGTTTATGACGTGGGCGATGTCGATGGCCGCCCGTTTTTCAGCATGCAGCTCATTGACGGTGTCACACTGACCGACCTGGTTCAAAGCGGACCGCTATCACAGCGGCAGGCGGCTGAAATCGTCAAATCGATCGCCCAGGCAATCGGGTGTGCCCACCGAGCCGGAATCCTGCACCGCGATCTCAAACCTAGTAATGTCCTCATCTCCAAAAACGGAACGGCGTTAATCTCAGACTTTGGATTGGCCAAACAATCCGGCCCGCCCGGTGAATCTGGAACGCATGGTGGATCTGGAGCGCACGGTGAACCTGGATCACACGATGAATCCAAAAACAATGGCAACCTCCCCAGTGATTCTACAAGGCGCGACACCGACAACAGCGATTCGGCAAACCAGGATCTAACCCGAACTGGAATGCTGCTGGGAACCCCCGCCTACATGTCCCCCGAACAAGCCAGCGGCCGCCGGATCGCGGTGGGTCCAGCGTCCGACATCTACGGCCTGGGATGCGTTTTGTACTACGCCCTAACAGGACGCTCGCCGTTTATCGCCGATTCCCCCATGGATGTGGTGATGATGGTGATCGAGCAAGACCCGGTGCCGCCGCGTGTCCTTAGGCCGGACATGGATCGCGATCTGGAAATGATCGTGGTTCGCTGCATGCAAAAGCCGATCGATCTCCGCTACGAAACAGCAGACGCGTTGGCCGATGATTTGGCGGCGTACTTAGCGGACGAAAAAGTATCGGCTAGAAGCGGTCGCTTTAGCCAAGTCATCGCACGCCTATTTCGCGAAACGCACCACGCGTCAGTCCTAGAAAACTGGGGAACGCTTTGGATTTGGCACTCACTTGTTTTACTGGTTGCTTGCCTCTTTACCTTTGGGCTCGATTACCAGGGTGTCCAGCAACGATGGATCTACGCGACCATGTGGACACTTGGTTTAGGTGCATGGGCAGCCGTGTTTTGGAAGATGCGGCAACGCATGGGGCCAGTCACCTTCATTGAAAGGCAAGTCGCGCACGTTTGGGGTGCCAGCATGATCGCCATCGGGTTACTGTTCCCATTGGAATGGTGGATGGGACTGCCTGTGCTACGGTTGTCACCCATGCTGGGCGTCATCAGTGCGATGGTTTTCATCATCAAAGCAGGCATGTTAAGCGGAGTTTTCTACATTCAAGCGACGGCGCTCTTATTCGCTGCTGTCGCAATGGCCATACAACCCGACCTTTCACACCTCATCTTCGGCGTCGTCGCCGCCGGTTGCTTCTTCGTGCCGGGCTTCAAATACTCCCGCCAATCGCGACGACGAAACACCTAATTCTCTCCAAAGCCCACCGTTGCACCGAAGGAACCTAGAAAAAAGTCATTTGACTCTGGTGCAAGCAACCGTTGCCGGATTAGTCAATTGGCACGCCTGTTGCATTCTAAGCCTCAGCAGATGCGAACGGCCAAAGTGACAGCCCGCTTCAAACTGGGCCAACAGCGGTGTTCGATCAGTGTTAAACCACAAAATTCAAGGAGAAGCATATCATGAACAGTCAAACTCGCGCGTTTGCCAACCAAGCCTTTGATGCGGTTGGACACGACCTAGAAGGACTCTTCGACCAACTCTTCTACCCTACAAACGGCAAAAAGCGACGAAACTGGGCACCGCCGGTTTCAGTCTGGGAGGAAGAAAACCTATTTGGTGTCGATATCGAACTGCCTGGGGTATCGATGGACGATGTCGAGGTCACGTTCGACAAAGGCCAGTTAAACATTGAAGCCAAACGAGAACGTCCAAACCAGGACGGCCGGAACTATCGTCACGACGAAAGATTCTGGGGCGAAATGTCACGATCGATCAAAGTGCCAGATACAGTTGACGCTGAATCAATCCAAGCCAGCTACTCTCAGGGGCAACTGCAAGTTCGCCTGCAAAAACGTCCCGAAGTGCTGCCGCGCAAGATTCAGGTCAAAGTCGACTAGGCTTTCTTTGACAAAGGCATCCGATGGCAGCGAACGACAATTGTCATTCGCTGCCATTTTTCATGGATTACCATTGATGGCATCCGGCGAACGGAGTCGCAACAGCGATAATTCAGGTCGGCAATTGATCCTTAACAAATGAGTGCCACACAATCCACGGCTGACGTGCATCGTAGTTGGCGCTTTGTAAAAATCACCCGATGCAAATCGGCTGCCATGATAACTTGGACTTAGCAACGGCCCGGCCAAAGGCAACCGCCCTTGGCCACCGTGGGTGTGACCGGCCAACATCAATTCTACGCGATGCTTCCGAGCCCAACCAATCTGATCAGGACTGTGGCTTAGCAGAAAACGAAACTCGTCGCCTTCTTTGTCTTCAATGATCGGCCGTTCATACCAGGGATGCTCGTTGCCAATCATTAGCGTTTCGACGCCCCGAAGACTGGTTCGCAGGCTGCGACTTCCCAAGTCAGTCCAACCGGCACTGTCCATCGCCTGCCGAGTCTGCCAAGAATCAACAATCCGAGTGTCATGATTTCCCAAGACATAGTAGCAGCCATCGGTCGCTTCAGCCGAACCAAAAATATCGCCCAACCAATCGATACAGGATTGCTTGTCGATAATGTCCCCAGTAATCGCCATCAGATCCGGGCCCCATTCGTTTGCACGTTGGATCGCGTAACCAGCAAAGTCGGGATGGACGTCGCCCGTTAAATGGATGTCCGATAATTGCGCGACCTTGTAGCCGTCCAACGCAACCGGCAAACCAACCACTGGTAGGTCAACGATGTCAACGGAAAGCTCAAACAACTGATTCAGCGGCAATCGTGATTCGATCTTGCACTTGCTTGTCAAAGCCAACGGCACGGCGCAAACCTGATCTACTGCGACGACCTCACTGACCCGTTTTACTTTCACCCATTCCAATCCAAAAATTGGACGGAAGATCAGCCAAGGGATCCCCAGCACGACATAAGTTGCCAAACAAACCAACCCGTATCCAATCAATGCCAAAGGCAACGAGCTTTCTCCAACACCTTGGATGACCGTCACCCGGCCAAACCACCGATCTGATATTGCTCCCTGATTTAACCACCACACAATTGGCGGTAAAAAGATCGTGTAGACAAACATCGCCTTGACGATTCGCTTAACAGTACGCCGCGCCATCCCGACGCCATTGATTCGGTTGTAGAGCGATAGCATCAAGCCGAAGTGCCCCAACAGCACCGCAGCGATGACGATTCGCCAAATCGTTGACGCGATCACAGTGTTTGAAAATCAGCTTTGGCGTCGCCCGATGCAGGCAAATCCTTGGGACGCATCAAGGCTTGCAAACTCCAACGATTCGATTCATTCATTTCCAAACCCTGATTTGCAAACACAGCAACCGCAGCGGTTGGCATTTGTATCGACTGATCAGCCATGTGCCCGGTAACCAACGAGACACCAGGGTTGTGGGCGATCACTAACAATCGAGATGCCGAAGCAAGTGCATCTTCAACTAAATGAGACATGGTTTCCGGACTTGAAAGATACAGACTCTCACTAACGACCAACTTGGGCTGGTTCCTCCACATCGGCAGCATCAATTCAGCCGTTTGCATCGTACGCTTCGCCGAAGAACACAGGATCGCATCTGGAACGCAGTCAATTGAATCTATCCAATGGGCCATCCGCTGCGCATCGTGAATGCCTCGCTGATTTAGCGGCCGGTCATGATCCGAAATCGAGCGATCGCCCCAGTCGCTTTTCGCATGACGCATCAGCAATAGTTTTGATGAATTCAAAATTGGCTCTTATCCGTGGGTGTGCGCCGATCAAGGCATGATTTAGCAAACGAATTGGAAAAAGTCTTTCGCACTCAGCATCCTCGCTGGAATAACACTCCAAAGTAACGTAATCACAGGACGACTCAATCTTCATACTGCCTTCATACTGCGAGCCACCCTACCATCAATCAATCTCGACCCAAAAATCAAAAATCATTTACCCAGAGCATCTAGCATCTTCTCAAAGAGGAAACGAACTGCCACCCCATGGTCCCACAGATCGCAAGTTCAATGCAATCCGTCATCGACGTCCCAAACAAACATCGGCTTGAACCGCATGCAATGGACAAAAAAGTCCAATAACCATTAGAGAAAACCGCTTTGTCAGCTGGGCGGAAACGGCAGACAGACAAAGCAAGATCCAAACGCTGGACCAGCGAAGGTCACTGGCGCAAAATCGATAAGCTTTGTCGAAGCGAGTGGCAAATCAGCTCTACGAAATACACCATTTCTAGCGTGCGGCGGGAACCACCCAGTCGGTGAAAACCGGATAACTTGCCCCATTCCGCTAACAATCAAACGCCCAACTTCAAAACTGGTTTACCCGAATGCACCGAAGGCTTAGCGTAAAAACCATGTTGTCAAGAGGCGGCCGCGCGGGTATCGTTGATGGATGAGCAATTTATCCAACATCACACGCGGCTCAGACGGATTTTCAGTTCGAATCGTTCGAAATGGCCAGCAGCATTCGAAGTATTTCCGCTTCTCGGAGGGAGGAAAACGCGCCGCACTTGCCCGTGCGAAACGGTGGCGCGACGAAAAGCTCCGCGAAGTAGGGCAGCGGCAATGGCGCAAGGGGCCGCGAAAGAAAGCGTCCAACAACACCTCCGGAATTACCGGTGTTAGCAAGAACACGTACGGACGCTGGGTCACGACATGGCATGAAGATGGTCGCCAACGCTTCAAAACATTCAAAACAAAAAGGGAAGCAATCGCCCACCGGAAAGAGAAATTGCAAAACCCAAGCTAAAGCACGTTAGCCCGCCCTGATAACGAAAGATCTTTACGACACCGCCCCAACCGAATTGTCGCTCGGCTCTCCGAGCCGACAGCGCCCCGAGCCGACAGCGCCCCGTGCCGACAACGCCCCGTGCCGACAACGAGATAGTCAGCTTCCGCGTCGTTCAACGCGACCAACATGTCTTTGAAATTCGGATTTAGCAATGTTCGAGTCCAAAAATACCCAAGCGTCCAGCGTCAATTGCCAAACCATCCCGATTCTTTACGCCGCAGTAGCGTTGAGCATCATACCACTATCATCTTGGTCTTGAAGCGTGGTCTAGCGAACAACTAAGCGGTTCATTTGCAGCTGATCTGACATGCTAATTGCCTAGAGTCCGACAACGGAAGGTTCTTACGACACCATTCTGAACGAAGCGAGCGATGCCTTTCAAGTTTCAATAACCAGAGATTCTACCACTGGATAGAGGCTTGAACAAATGACAGCGGTGTGCTGAAGGCCTAGCGTAAACACCATGCTGGCAGACACGGACCATCATGTATCAAGTCGCAATCGCGGTTGTGTTTGCGGCAATCCAACTAACCAGTTCGTCGCGTTCCACATTACCAGCAGCAAGTTTCAAGAACAGCGACTCTGCATCATCAACGTCCGCGTTCCGTTCATGCGCGTTTAGAATAACGTCTCCATCGCCGCATGACTGATCCGTTTGTTTCCATCGACAAACGGATGATTCATCACCAGCGAGAAGCAAAGTGCGGCCGCTTTGTCGATCAGTGTGGGATAGAGTTCGTCACCGCCGAACGTCATTTGTGGTTGCACCACAGCCGACTCAACACCGGCGAGATCGCGCACGCCATCGGCGCCACCAGTCTGCTCGATCACGCGCCGATGCAGTTCAAGCACCTCTGAAAGGGTGAGGTATCGCATTAACCGAGCCGCCGATACAGTTCACGGTTTTTGTCAAGAACCGATTTTGCCGCGCGGTCGAAGTCGTCCGCTGGACGCGCCAAAAGATCATTGACGGCCGCCTTTGCGAGCTCGCGTGGATCGACGCCAAGTTCTTGCGCTCGCTGTTGCAAGCGTTTCGACTGGTCGTCGTCAAGATTGAGAGAGATGGACATATGGCCTCACTAGTGTCTGCCAACGGAAGGTTTTTACGACACCGACGCAACCGAAGCGAA
>CAYVAN010000113.1:9643-15078 GCA_964449225.1 uncultured Rhodopirellula sp. | reverse complement strand
CCCACCGGGGAGCAATCCCCCGGGCCTACTCGACCAATTGCATTGCACGGTGTTGGATAGCACGGTGTTGGATTGCCTGAACTGTGCTTCGCTTGTTCCGGCCTACGTCAATTCTCAAAACGCGCTGTTTAGCTAGATAAGCCACAGCATTCCGCTAAACAAAATTTTCAACAATTCCTACGCCATCGATTCCGGATCGCTGTAACCGAGCGGCCAACAGGTCAGCCGCTGCATCGCTGCTTTGATTAACGTCGTGGACGATGATGACGCTGTCGATCACCGATCCCAACATTCGGATGTCTTTCGCGTCCGCGGTCGGGCCATCAACAACGATGAGATCAAAAGATGGCTTCAGCGATTCGAGCATTCGCGCGCATTCGACCGCAGTCGCTTGTCTGCCTGAATCAGTTGGCAGCAGTGGGATAAGCGTCAAGTTGTCCTCGATTGCATGAACGGCAACTTCTTTGATCGGAACGCCGCGTCGCACAGATTCCACCCAGCTGTGGTCCAGATCCAGTCTCAATTCTTCGGCCAAGGTTGGTTCAGCCAAGTCGCCATCAACCAGGGCTACGCGAAGGCCAGAGAAAGCCGCAGCTAAGGCAACACCAATGGCGACCGTGGTGCGGCCTTCACCGGTCATTGCGCTGGTCATCAGCATTGTTCGCAAGCCGCCCTGCGAAGCTTCTTTCATACGGCTCGACAAATCTTGGAAAAGCGTTTCTTCAAAGAACAGGTCGGCAACCGCTTGCGGAATGTCAAAGACTTCCACTTCCCAACTAGGGCGCAGAGTCTCGCTCGTTTCAAAATCACTCAAACGTTCTGACGCTTCATGATTCTGATCCGCAACTTCTGCGAGAGCACCTTCAGCATCGGCAATGTCTTGCATCAACCGTTGTTCAGGCTGATTAGGTTCCAAAACCCTGGCAATCCGTGCTGTTAAGATCGCTTCGGGTGATTCACTGGCGGCAGTTTGTTGCGGTGCTTCCCGTGTTTCAGCCTGCTCGTTCCCGATGCGGGAATAGCGATTGGTGGGAATGTTAGTGTCTGATGTTTCCGGTTCAGAACCAGAAGCATCGTAGGCCGTATGAGTGTGTTGCAGGGAACGGGTGGGAAGGTGCGGCGCGGCGATGCGGCTTGATCCTTGATCGAGTCGGCTGGGCGTGTCGTCAAACGAGTCTACCCAAAGCTCGGCCGTGTGCGTTTCGCCTGTTTTAGCGGTCATCGCATCGCTATCGATCTTTGACGGTCTCTCCACTGGCAATGGACTTACTTTTTGATTGCCGGTTTCAGTGGTGGCGTCATTGGGTGAATTCGTTTGGCTTCGTCGTGCAAACGATTTGACAAAGGCTTGGCCGGTGGAACTCATGGTGACTTCTGCGATGGGGGTGTTGGGGCGAGTGAATGAGTCAATCTAACAGCGAACTTACGGCTTAGACGGCAAGTACTTCAGCCAATCAGTCACGCTGTTCGGCGTGCTGGACTTTTGCAAAGTTAATTCTGTTTCACGTTGGGTAACTGCTCCACCTGCGACTGCGTCCATTTCAGGCCTTTCCATGCCATCCGTTGACGGTGTGTCCAAAGATGACGGAGCATGAAAAACAGGGTCACGAGGTGTCCTGCTAGAAACCGCCTCCACCGATAATCCGTTCGCGTGCGTTTGTGGCCTTGCCAGATCGTTATTAGAAACGGATGAAGGTGGCACTTGGGTTACCGCAACAGCATTATCTCGACTTGGCGGATTCTGGGATCCAGACGGTGCACCGGAGACGGCTGCGTTGTTGATCGGCTTGGGAGTCAGCAGATTACTAGCGAGTCCAGCTGATTGGCCATGGTTGTGTCCCGCTGCGCCACTATCGGGTGATCTCTTCGTTTGAGTGATGGAGTTTGTCGTTGATGAGTTCACAGCGGGTTCGTCGGAATTGGCAACCAAGTCCTGGGTGTTTGACCCACCATTGCTCTCTGAAGGAAAGAACTCTTGGCCCTCCTCAACAAGGGTGCCCGCATTAAATTGACTGGGGTCAAATTCGAGCGTGCCGTTTCCCTGGGCAAGTTCGGAATCAGGATTCGTCTTTTCTCGAGCCTGGTCGCCGCGACTGGTCCAAAACGCTGCACTAATCGCAAGTACCAAAAGCACGAGCACTTTACGATGAGCAAGTGCCGACTCCATCCAGCTGCGGCCTTCGGGGCTGACATCTAAATGACGCTCAATCCGCTCGCGAGTTCTCAGTTCCTCTTCCGACGCCTCCTCTGAATCAACATCGTTGCCGCCGAAGGGGCCAGAATCGTAGCCAGCGTCATCGTCGCGTAACTGGGGATTCGCTTGATGCCCATGTCCGGCAACCCAATCATCGCCAGATCGTTTCTCGGCTTGGTTAGCCTGGACGGCTGGAGCAACTTGTTCAGGAATTGGCTGTGTCGCCGGCGCGGCGTTCGTGGTCGGATGCAGGTCACGCAAGCGAAATAATCGCGGCGTGGTCTGATCGTTATCGCGCGGGGAGCCAGTATTAGGTTGGTTCATAATGAAGAACTGGGACTACAGTTAAAAAAACGAAGCGGCGCACTTCAGGTATCGGGAACCCGGCAACGGGATCTTTAGGAATCTGCGGAATAGCTAAAATGTGACGGCTTAGGCAAGACGAAATCCGTCGTATCCCGGCTGCTGGGTACCCGTTCTCAGCATTCCCGACGCGCCCTGTCCCGTGATACCTTTGCCTGCTAATGATCGTGTATTCGCTTAAATCCAGTAAGAAAATGCATCGGGAATTCCAATTTCAGTCGTAAATTCGCGATTCTCAGTCCTCGTTCGGCTTGTCGTATTGTTGCTCGCCAATGAAGATGACGGGAAACACATCGGCAGACACGCTTCCTTGTGAGTTGCCATTAACTTTTCTTTCCCCATGATTTGCAGCTTTCCGCAAACCAAAATGCTCCAAACCTCGCCTCCCACTGCCGCAAGCTCCGATTCCCTCGTCGCCGATCTGATTCGCGAGCGCATTTTGCTGCTCGATGGAGCCATGGGCACGATGATCCAGCGGTTGCAGCTCGACGAAATGGCGGTGCGCGGCGATCGATTTGCGGACCACAACAAAGATTTAAAGAATTTCTCTGACATTCTTTGTTTGACGCATCCCGAAAAAATCACCGACATCCACGGGGCCTATTACGAGGCTGGTTCTGACATTGTCGAAACCAATTCCTTTGGTGCGTCGCCGGTGGGGATGGTCGAATTTGACCTGCCCCTTGAAATGGTGGACGAGATCAATTTCGCGGCCGTCGCCTGTGCTCGAAAGGCGGCCGACAAGTGGACAGAAATCACGCCGGATAAACCGCGTTTCGTGGCCGGTTCGATCGGGCCAACGACGCGTCAATTGGCTATCAGTACCAAGGAAGATCCCGCCCACCGTGATACGACCTTTATGGAGATGGTCGATAGCTATCGTGCTCAGGTGAAATCACTTTGCGAAGCTGGTGTGGATATTCTGCTACCCGAAACTGCGATCGACACGCTGAACTTGAAAGCGTGCTTATTTGCGATCCAAGACTACTTTGACGGCGGTGGACGCGTGGTGCCTGTCATGGCGTCAGGAACGTTTGCTGATGGCGGACGTACGTTTGTTAGCGCACAAAGTGTCGAAGCATTTTGGACCGCCATCAATCACTTTCCGCTTCTTTCAGTCGGCATGAATTGTGCCCTTGGTCCCGACGTGATGCGTCCTCACATCGAAGAGCTTTCCAAAGTCGCTGGTATCCCGATTTCCTGCCACCCCAACGCGGGTCTGCCCAATGAAATGGGGCAATTCGATCTTGGACCAGCCGCGATGGCAGCCAAAGTGGGTGAATACGCCGACAACGGTTGGGTCAATATCTTGGGCGGTTGCTGTGGCACGACGCCAGATCACATCGCGGCGATGGCCGATCGAATTCAAGGAGTCAAACCAAAGCAACGGACCTCGGTGCCAGCTTTGACAAGGCTTTCCGGCACGTTGCCGATGGTCATGCGTCCAGAAATTCCATTCACCATGGTCGGCGAACGCACCAACGTCACCGGCAGCCGCAAGTTCGCCAGACTGATTCGCGAAGAAAAATACGAAGAGGCTGTCGAGGTTGCACGTGAACAAGTCGAAAATGGTGCCACCATCATCGACATCAACTTCGACGATGCGTTGCTTGATGGTGCCGAAGCGATGACGCGTTTCCTGCGTCTGATCGCTGGCGACGACGTCGCGTCCTCAGTGCCCGTGATGGTCGACAGTAGTAAATGGGAAGTTCTAGAAGCTGGACTGCGAAACTTGCAGGGAAAAGCGATCGTCAATTCAATCTCCCTGAAAGATGGCGAAGAAGAATTTCTACGACGTGCGAAATTGGTTCGTAAGTATGGTGCCGCCGCCGTGGTGATGGCATTTGACGAGGAAGGACAAGCCGCCGACGAAGATAATAAGGTGCGAATTTGCAAGCGTGCCTACAAGTTGTTAACAGAAGAACTAGATTTTCCACCCGAGGACATCATCTTTGATCCGAATATCCTGACCGTGGCAACAGGGATGGAAGAGCACAACAACTATGCCGTTGATTTTGTCAACGCGGTCGCGCGGATCAAGAAAGAATGCCCAGGTGCAAAGACCAGCGGTGGCGTCAGCAATATCAGTTTTAGCTTTCGAGGGAACGACAGAGTTCGCGAAGCGATTCACAGTGCGTTTCTGTATCGAGCGATCAAGTCTGGTTTGGACATGGGAATCGTCAACGCTGGGCAATTGGAAGTTTACGAAGAAATTCCCAAAGACCTGCTCGAGCACGTCGAAGATGTGTTGTGGAATCGACGTGACGACGCGACCGATCGGATGCTCGATTTTGCTGAGTCCGTCAAAGGGACTGGCAAAAAGAAGACTGGCGAAGATCTGGCGTGGCGAGAAAATTCGATCGAAGAACGAATGAAGCACGCCCTGATCAAAGGCATCGACAAGTACATCGTCGAAGACACCGAAGAAGCTCGTCAACACTATGACAAGTGTCTTAATGTGATCGAAGGCCCGTTGATGGACGGGATGAGCGTCGTGGGCGACCTGTTTGGTCAGGGCAAAATGTTCCTGCCGCAAGTCGTTAAGAGTGCGCGCGTGATGAAGAAGGCTGTCGCTTATCTTGAACCGTTCATGGAAGAAGAAAAACGGCTCGCCGGAATCCAAAGCGATGACACACGTGGCAAGTTTCTGATCGCAACAGTTAAGGGCGATGTCCACGACATCGGCAAGAACATCGTTGGTGTCGTGCTTCAGTGCAATAACTACAAAGTCATCGACCTGGGCGTGATGGTGTCATGCGAAAAGATCTTGGAAGAAGCCGTCAAAGAAGACGCGGACATGATCGGTTTGAGCGGACTGATTACGCCTAGCCGGACGAAATGGTTAACCTCGGCCGTGAAATGAAACCCGCACGCATGA
>CAYVAN010000113.1:0-9633 GCA_964449225.1 uncultured Rhodopirellula sp. | reverse complement strand
CCGGCAAACGAAACGTCGACATGATCGGGTTGAGCGGTTTGATCCCACCCAGCCTGGACGAAATGGTTCACGTCGCCCGTGAAATGAAACGCGCAGGCATGACGATGCCGCTGCTTGTTGGAGGCGCGACCACAAGTGCCAAGCACACCGCAGTGCGCATTGCACCGGTCTACGATGGTCCCGTCTTGCATGTGATGGATGCAAGTCGAAGTGTTGGCGTCGTCGAAAAATTGCTCAGTAAAGAATCGCGTGAGAGTTATCTCGCCGAGAACGTGGCTGTGCAGGCTGGCCTCGCTGCAAGTTATCGCGACCGTCAACAGAAGCTTGTCAGTTATTCCGAAGCACTGGAAAAACGATTTGCAACCGATTGGAATGCTGTCCGGGTGGATACGCCATCATTTCGTGGCACGAAAACGCTAAAAGATTTTCCACTCGCCGAATTGCGATCCTACATCGATTGGTCCCCATTCTTCATGACTTGGGAGTTGAAGGGAAAGTATCCCAAGATTTTCAACGACCCGGTCGTCGGGGATCAAGCCAAGGAACTATACAAAGATGCCAATGAAATCTTAGATCAGGTGATCGAAAACAGTTCGCTCAAAGCGAGTGCGGTCTACGGGTTCTGGCCTGCGGCCAGTGATGGTGACGACATCGTTGTTTACACCGATGATAGTCGCTCGGTTGAAAAAACTCGTTTTCACTGTTTACGTCAACAATGGGAACGAAAGGGAACAACCGACTATCGTTCGTTATCTGATTACATTGCACCGCATGACAGTGGTCGGGAAGATTACATCGGTGGTTTCGTGGTCACAGCTGGCGTCGGTGCCGACGAACTTGCTGCCGCCTACAAAGCAAATTTGGACGATTACAAAGCCATCATGGTTCAAGCTGTTGCTGATCGGTTGGCTGAAGCATTTGCCGAATGCTTGCACGAACAGGCTCGAAAGGATTGGGGGTTTGGGGAGTCCGAGGGCCTGACCAAAGAACAGATGATTGAAGAAAAGTATCGAGGGATTCGGCCTGCTGCTGGCTACCCCGCATGCCCAGACCACACCGAGAAAAGAACACTTTTCGATCTGTTAGATGCCGAAAAAGAAACCGGCGTCGAACTGACCTCTAGCTACGCCATGTTCCCAGGCGCATCGGTAAGTGGTCTATACTTTGGCCACCCCGAATCCCGCTACTTCGCGGTCGATCGAGTAACCAAAGACCAGATTGAATCTTACGC
Organism: uncultured Rhodopirellula sp.; assembly: GCA_964449225.1. Lineage (GTDB taxonomy): Bacteria > Planctomycetota > Planctomycetia > Pirellulales > Pirellulaceae > Rubripirellula. The sequence goes on along the minus strand of CAYVAN010000113.1, from coordinate 8,402 downwards.
CACACGGAAAGGCGTCACGGTCCGAGAAGCCGAACGTTGGTTAAGTCCAAATCTAGCTTATGAACCTGAGTGATTGACGTCTGGCATCTGAAGAAATTGGAACAAGGATTCTGGATCAACATTGTTTAAGAAAATTGCGAATAGAATAAAAACGCGGGGCCTGATTTCGGTAATCGAGAATCAGTTCAATTCCATTGTGCCGCCATGGTTTTTTCGGTTTTCAATTGGTGATGTATTTGAGTTGGGAAGCAACCAACTGTGCCAGTTGCACGAAGATTCTTCAAGCAATGGATTGTCCTTTAGTGTCGTCACAGGCAGTGAAGATCGAAGTCGGCTCCGTGAAAAAACTTACAACTCCGTTCCGGTCGAAACGACTGAAAACGACTTTGGGTTTGCCATCGCTAACAGCGAATCACCAGAAGATTTTCAGGGAGGCGTCTGGGGGGGTGTCGAGAGTTTCATTGAATCGAATCTAGGCTTTCGCATCATGTTGGATTCAGATCAGGCCTGGATCTACTGCGCTTTTGTCAATGATTCTCTTCGAGGCAGAGGTTGCTACCAGAAACTTCTCGCGTTTGCAGTGTTCCACCTAAGCCAGCAAGGCTATCAACGGTTTTATGTCGTCGTTCAACCCTGGAACAAAGCCTCCATTCACATCCATCGAAAATTTAGTGTTCGACGGGTCGGACGAATCGCGGTAGTCCGTCTTTTTAGGCTAGCCTGCATTTATAGGACGGGGGCGTTAATCCAAGATCGTACCTGGACATTGCAACCAGAGACCAATCCGGTTCATTTCAAGTTGCCCTGATCACGCATCTTGCGCACTGCACATGTGGTGCAAACGGCGGCGTTTGTATCGCGACTCAGGCTTGATGTTTGACGTCAATGATTGGGGGCATCGGGCAGCCCAGTAAGTCTGCGATGCCTCGCAGCAGTTCTGCTTCGCGGACGGTTACCACGTTGTCAGCTCGAATGACGTCGGCGCATGCGTCGATGATTTGGATTCGAATTCGTTCGGTGGTGGTCTTTAGCTTTCGCAAGGCGTCGTTAAGCACGTTTAAATCACAGCCTTCTGCGGAAATCAAATTCATGCTGATACCCAGTCGCTTGCAACCCGCATCGAAGGCATTCTTAATTTCCGCTTCGTCGGTGTGGCCGACATGTGCTAACGCCGAAAAAAGAAGGGTTAGCTCATTGCCAAGTTTTCCCAACCCGTAGTAAGCGACCATTTGTCGGCCGACAGGTTCAAAATGTGGCGACAAATTTCGTCGCAATACCCGCGCGAGTGTCCACTCAAACAATGAAATTTTCTTGTCAGCCCGAACCAGCTCATCAAACGCCAAAACGAACGCTTGGTACTGCGGTTGCGACATTGCGGCCAGCGCTGGCAATGTTAAATCGACCAGCGGCAAGCGAAATTGGTCGGGCAACGCATCGGTGTGCATGGACAAACGCATGACTAACCTCAACAGCCGATTGTCGATGTGTTGTTGCAGTCCAATTAATTGTTGTCGCCGAATCGTTGTGTCGGTGTCTAGCAGCAGCGCAAACATGACCGCGCGACCGCTGTAGGATTCCCTGGCGTGGGCAATCAGTTCTTGGTCTGCATGTTCCAATAACTGGTCGGCATATTGATAGTGAGCTTGAATCGGTTGACCAATTTGGTCAGCGGCGAGATCAACGATGGCCGGATCAACTTCCGATTGCTTTGCCCTAACGATGTCGTTATCGGCGACAGCGTTATCAGCGAATCCTGCTGCTATATCGCCATTCTTTGTGGATGTAACTGAGGAAGTAATCTTTACGTTTGATCGTGAAGGAAGCGATCCATCCCAATTTGGCTCGATCGCCAGAATGCGTTTCGGCAGTGGCGGGTGCGTCGCCATCAATCCGGAAAGGCCCTCGAAGACGCCCTGGGCAAAGAACATGTGACTCGCTTCACTGGCATTGGGATGACTTAGTCGTCCGCCGCGTGAATTCGCGGCGATTGTTTTCAAAGCACTAGCGATACCGCCGGGATTTCGAGTGAACTGGACTGCCGATGCATCAGCCAAGTATTCGCGTTGTCGCGAAACCGCAGCCTTCAGCAGACCGCCCATGAACGAGCCGATGCTCCCAAGTACCAACAGCACCAAACCGGCTGCCAGTATCACCAAGGTGCCGTTCCCTTTGTCGCGATCAGATCGCGATCGATGACCACCACCGGTGTACCAGACACTCCGCAAGATCATTTGGCCAATAAAACTGATCAGCAAAATGCCATGCAGGATCCCGATCATGCGAATGTTCATCCGCATGTCGCCGTTGAGAACGTGACTGAATTCGTGTGCGATCACGCCTTGTAGTTCTTCGCGGTTGAGCTGCTCCGTCGCACCGCGAGTAACGCCGATGACCGCATCGCTGGACGAATAGCCCGCTGCAAATGCATTGACGCTATCTTCGTCCATCAAGAAAACCGGTGGCACGGGTGTCCCCGATGCGATCGCCATTTCCTCAACGATATTCAACAAACGTCGCTCGCCCAAATCCCGCGAATCCGGTGTTAACCGTCGTCCGCCAAGCGATTCGGCGACACTGTGTCCTCCGCCAACTCGTAGCGAAATGACTTTGGTCAAACTGCCAATGCAAATCACCGCAGCAGTAATACCACCGGCGATCAAACCATGGATCAGCGCGCTTCGGTGGACCGTGATGTCAGAAAGCAGTTCGATCGGAGGACCAGGGTTCTGGATCCGAACCAGTGAATCGCTAGCCCAGATCACCGCTAACGTCGTAACGACAACGATTGAGACCATGCACAGCACAAACATCACGACCAACCATGCGGTCGACTTTCTTGCGTTCGCTTGGCGGTCAAAAAACTGAGTGCTCACTCGAACGAAACCTGCGGCGCGTCCGCGATTGTCTCGCTATCGAATTCTAATAGATCGCGGTCGCTGGTATGGCCAAACATGTTAGCCAGAATGACCTGCGGGAAACTCTGGCGATACGTGTTGTAGGTGGTGACCGAATCGTTGTACGCCTGACGTGCGAAGCTGATCTTGTTTTCAGTCGCCGTGATTTCCTCGGTCAACTGCATCATGTTTTGATTTGCCTTCAGGTCAGGATACGCCTCGGCCAGCGCAAACAGTTTCCCGAGTGCGCCGGACAATCCTTGTTGTGATGCCATCATCGCGGCCATGGCATCCGCATCCCCGGGGTCAGCGCTAGCATTTTGCAATCCACCGACGGCTTGATTGCGTGCCGTGATGACGGCTTCCAAGGTCTCTCGCTCGTGAGCCATGTATCCCTTGACGGTTTCCACCAAGTTGGGAATCAAATCGTGGCGACGTTTTAATTGCACTTCAATTTGCGAAAACGCATTGTCGACACGATTCTGCAGAGCCACCAAACGATTGAAAATGGCGACGCCATAAAGCAGCAGCAACACTACCGCCCCAACGACCGCAAGCAGCAAGACAATCAGGATTCGCATAGCTGGATTCTCAATTCAGTGCATCAGAAAATGAACGCAAGCACGTCACGAAAGCGGGCTTTTTGTGCCTTCAAGTGTAACTGGCCCCAGATCCAAACAAACCAGGCGCGCAAATTCCAAAGTTTCGACCCGGTCACTGGCATGTTTCGGGTCAATCGATCGGGTTTTCGATTCGGGAACAACAAATCTACTGTTTTGTGGGTGGCACCATACGTCCATGCGTCACATCATCAAGCGAAGCGGTCACGCGGGCAAGGCAATGTCGAACAGAATGATGTGAACAGAATAATGTCAGAGTTAGCTCTGTCCCTCACGCTCTCCATTATTCTGTTAGCATCATTCTGTAAAACATGATCAGAATTCGTCGGGCACTAAATTGCCCGGTTAGCAGCCTCCGCTAAAGCCACGAATTAGTTTTAGCGGATAGAGACCAGTGGGTGTGCGATTTGTTGTTTTAGATCATTAGACATCTCGCAAATCATGTTGTTCGGAAGCGAGTTATTTGATGAACGCAGCCAGTTGGTGCGTGGCACTCGACGCTGCCCGACGTTGATAATGCACGTAGTGATGCTTGCCAGCTTTTGGTTGGACAACGTCTCTCAACAGCTGCAGTATTAATCGATTCTAACAATCCAGCATCTTTTGCATGATTCCGTTTAGTTGTTCAATAGCACGTTCATAGGCCCCTTCACCATAGTGATGATTTTCCAATGCAAACTGCCTGGCGTTCATCCTAAGTGTTTCATTTGTGCAGAGGTGCATTACGGCTGCACGATAGTTGTCGGGTGCGTTCGGGCGAATCGAGATGCCACACCCATAGCGATGCACTGCTGCAGAAGTTATACGGTGCTCAAGGAAAAGTGGCACCGAGAGTAAAGGGATGCCAGTAGTCAGCAGTCTGCAAACAGTTCCATGATTGCCGTTGCAGACAGCAAAGTGACAGTCCCCAGTAAGACTCTGAATGTCGACCATGCCGCTTTGCAACCGAATGAGTTGTGCCCCAGTGAGAGAGGTTCCAAGACCGGCGTCTCCATCAAGGACCAGTGCAGTGTCGACGCCGCAACTGTTTAACTGGCTAATTAATGACTTCAAACCCGCAAACGGCTTCAGGTAAGCGAATGCTTTGGGCTCTCCGGTTTCGGACCAAGTTACGTCGCTTCCACCGCAACGGTCCCAAAATCCAAGATACTTTGCATTGCTTTCGCGTTGGTTTTGGTAGGGGTCCAGCGCGGGAATTGTAATCAGGACGGTACGTTCAGCGGGTGGTAAAAGGTCTCGCCAAGACGGTTTATTCCCCAGCCCGGCTTTTGCTAAGGCCTTCCCAATGGCAGAAATAACACAGAGAGACGATTTCCTGACTCCTTCCATATCACTTTGGTTTAGTCCCTCTTCTAAATAAAGATCAAATAACGCTGGCGAATCACCAGTTGGCGGGCAAAGATATCCGTTGCCGATGCGTATGCTTGGAACACCGAGGGAATTGGCAACTGCAAGACTCATCAGCCCAAAATCTGCGATCAATAAATCTGGCTCAACTAAATGAAATATGTCACGCCACGATCTTATGCCATCAGCTGTCCGATCTTCGTCGTGGAAGACGAGATTCCAAGCTAGTTGTGCAAGCGTCATCGGGTTAGGAATACTTCGATGCCTTGCGGGCATCTGGTTCGGAGCCGGTAAACAGCAGACTCTGTCGGGGGGGAATAACCCCGAAGTCCCATCCAGATCTCGTGTGACCACAGTAACTTCATGGCCAGATTTGACTAAGTGTTCAGCGATCGGGGCGAACAATCTTAAGTGACCTGTGCCAGCGCCCCATTCCCAAGAATATAGAATTCGTGCCACGGATTGTTCCAGATAATGCCGCTGAGATTTCGTGCATTCGGAGACGTTCTATTGATGGTAGTTCAGAAGTAAAGTAGCCAAGCAACGACCATCAGCTAATTTTAACATAGGCTGCGCGGCTCCTCTCTTCTGTCGTCCTGAACCGAGTAAACTATGCTGAATGCAATTTCACCGATAGCCGTGCTTGGTCCTTACCGCGGTGGTACATCTTTGGTGACGGGGATTTTACAAGCATTGGGATGCTTTGCGGGCAGTAACTTTTTTGAAGCTCAAACAGGTTACTGCACCTACGAAGCAAGTGAGTTGCGGCGATGTTGCTTGCTTTGTTTTGACGAAAACGCAAAGTGCTATCTCGGAACGTTTGAACAACGCGTCGCCCATCTAAGGCGTTGGGCAGAGTGGGCTCGCAAAGAATCAGCGGTGAATTTGTTCACGGCATACGTGGGGAAACATCCAACGATGTGCATGCTCGTCAATGAACTTGAGATTGCGTGGCAATTCGATGGTGATCCACCGCCCATATTTGTCAGCGTCAGACGTCCTGTGGATAGCATTCTTAGCTCGTGGCAGAAAGCAAAGTCATTATCAGGGCATCCCTGGTGGCCACGTCGCGATCGAGAGAACCTGGTAAATTCATTCATTACTCAGCGTGATATTTCCTTGGCTAACCGCAATTCAGTCGTCGTTGATTTCCAACGTCTTCGATCCAGTCCTGAGCCTGAGATCTTGAAACTGGCACTGGCTTGCCGCTTATCGCAAACTCATCTTCCAAAAGCATCGCTCTTGATAAAGAAGTCGTCAAGCGAGAACTAGAATCGGAAGCGGCTAGCGAAGCCAATCATCAGCAGTCGTAGATTTGATCATCGCGTTGATAGAGATGCATGACCCGATCAGTGTGTTGCCTTTTCAACGCTTCGATGTAATCGTCGGCACGCTCCCGAGACCCGTTGAGTCGAGGGATGCCGTGTGATGGCAGTCTCATCTCTTTCTAGATACTCGAATTTTGCTCAAAGGAACCTAACACAGGCTGGGGGCCCGCTTTGGCAACACGAAACGATACAAATGGGCCGGGGTTAGGGATTGTCGGGTTGTAAGAGAGAAAAGAAGGTTGCCTTAACTCCTGGCGGGTAGTCGTCATCGAATAGTAAGCCCCACTTTTCGTAACACTGATTTTGCAAACTCATCTTAAATCGGTGCGCAATACGAAGCATCTCAGATTGACGTCGATTGCGTCGCGTCTTGGCGACTCACATGGCCTAGCCTAACTTAGCCGGGTTTTTCCGGAACACCGTTCTCACGTTGTCGATGTCACTATTGGTTGAAAGCACTATTCATTCTAGAAGAAACTGGCAGGGTTTGCCGTGCGACGTCCTGTTGTACAGGAGCGGGCCGGGCATGCGGCTAAGTCCAGTGTTGTAGCTTGACGCCCGCTTCCCGCAACTGGCTTTCCAATCGCTGTCGAGAGTACATTGATTCATCCGGCAAAAGCCTGACATGCCACTCGATATAAAGAACATCGATCAAACTCAGGACGTCTTCGCGAATCAAGTGACGAAGCACCGGGAATTCGGCACCCTCAATATCCATCTTCACTGCTAAGTAATCACTACCTGAAAACGACCGAAGGATCCTCGCCAAGTCAACGCAAGGCACTTCGATTGGCGGGAGAAGCGATGGGTGCGTTGTTTTCAAGCATGACAATCGGCTTCCCCATCCATCAATGTCACTTCGGCCATCAGTAGGAGAGTGATTCTGTGCCAATCGATGGTTTTGCTGAGAGAACGAAATTGTGCCGTCCATGATCCAAATCGCAGACGAATGGACCGTGACGCTCAAGTCAGTCTTGCTCATTCGATCGAAAAGCTCGCATGCCGGATTCGGCTCGTAGAGATGGATCTCCCATTCCTGATCAAAACTGAGTGGCTCTTGAAGCAATCGAGTAGCGGTCCCGTGATGGCCACCTAAATCGAGAAATACTTTCAGCGACATTGAATACCTTGCAAAAAAAATCAAGTGATCGAGAGTGACTGGTGGTTTTTTAGCAATTTTAAGTGAATTGGACCGGTCGCTCGGCCCAAAACACTTTGCCGATGCTGACCGCCCATCGCAACTTATCGACTTCTGCGCGTGAGGAGGAAAACTGCGTTCTTTCGAAAAGAATAATTCAAATTGCTTGCAAACGGAGTTGAAACGCCTTAGAACCTTGGACACGCGATCAAGAGTAGGGGCAACTCAGCGTCCAACTTATTGAACCGCACCGGGTAAAACGTTCGCTAGTTGGCAATGCAGGATTGCATCATGACTCTTAAGAAAAGATCTTGGCTCCAAAGACTTCTCAAACGAAAAGCAAGTCTCCAGCCACGGCTTCAACGACGTCGCCGAATGCTGGCCGAGTCCCTGGAAAGCCGCCAATTATTGGCAGCAGAATTTTCGATAGAGGTTAACGGCGCTTCACTGGTGGCCCCGCAGGCATTGGTCCAAGACAGCCAGTCTTTCCAAGATGGCCAAGGCAATTTGCCTTCCGTTGTGACAATCGGTAACCCTGAAACTTCCGTCAATTTAGGTGGGAATGCCTGGAAGCGTTTCGAATTAGATTATACCGTCACTCCAGAGACTGTCTTGGAATTTGATGTCGAAGCAACCGATTCCGGTGAGATTTTTGCGGTTGGTTTTGTAAAGACAGGGCAAGATCTTCAGCTTGAGAACCTCTTCAAGCTTGGCGGTACGCAGCCAGTAGCTTCCATCGACGTAAGCTATTTCAATTACGCAGGCGGTATCCAGAGCTACTCAATCCCCGTTGGGCAGTTCTATACCGGATCGATGAGCCACCTAGTGCTCGTTGCAGATGACGACGCAGATGGAAGTGCGTCAGTATCATGGTCCAATGTTGCAATTGACGATCGCGTCGCTCCGGTGATCGGTGACTTCCCCGATCAGTTTCTGCCCGAGGGTAGCGAGCTATCGATTTCGATCCCATTCAACGATAGGAACTCTGCTGACACCCACACCGCGTCGATTGACTGGGGTGATGGAACGGTGGAGCCGCTGACTGTCGATGGCACCGGTGGCTTGCTAATAGGCG
>CAYVAN010000112.1:7416-15130 GCA_964449225.1 uncultured Rhodopirellula sp. | reverse complement strand
ACCCATGATCGCGCTGGTGGGTGTCAGCATTTCTGGCATGCCACGTCCACCCTTGGGGCCTTCGTAGCGGATCACGACGACGTCGCCCTTTTGGATTTTGTTTTCCTCTAGCGCGTGAAGCATGTCTTCTTCGCTGTCGTAGCAACGTGCCGGGCCGCTGAATTCCAGACCTTCTTTGCCGGTAATCTTGGCGACCGCCCCTCCCGGTGCCAGCGAGCCTTTCAAGATGCGGATGTGGCCACTTGTCTTGATCGGTTTTTCAACGGGCGCGACGATCGTTTGACCTTCCTTTAAGCCGGGCAAATCGGCAACGTTCTCGGCTAACGTCTTGCCAGTCACCGTCATGCACGAACCGTCCATCAAGCCTTTTTCAAGCAAGTACTTCATCACCGCTGGGGTGCCACCGATGCTGTGCAAATCTTCTTGGACATATTGGCCCGATGGTTTCAGATCCGCCAAGAATGGAATGCGATCGCTGACGGATTGGAAGTCGTCGATCGTTACATTGACATCAACGCTGCGAGCCATCGCAATCAGGTGCAACACCGCGTTTGTGCTACCACCTAATGCCATGACGGTGACCATCGCGTTTTCAAATGCCGCACGCGTCATGATGTCGCGTGGCTTGATGTCTTTCTTTAGCAATTCCAGCATCGCCGCGCCTGCTTTGTGGCATTCTTCTTTCTTGGCGGCATCTTCTGCGGGAATGCTGGCCGAATAGGGCAGCGACATTCCCAACGCTTCGATTGCCGTCGCCATCGTGTTGGCGGTGTACATTCCGCCGCAGGCACCGGCACCGGGGCAGCTCTTGCGAATGATCTCGGCACGTTCTTCTTCGGTGATCTTGCCGGCAACGTATTCACCATAGGCTTGAAATGCGGAAACAATGTCTAGTTTCTTGGTTCCACAGACACCGGGTCGAATCGTTCCGCCATAGACCATGATCGCGGGCCGATTCAATCGGCCCATCGCAATTAAACAGCCGGGCATGTTCTTGTCACAACCGGGCAGCGCGATCAGTCCGTCATACCACTGCGCCCCCATGATGGTTTCGATCGAGTCGGCAATTAGGTCCCGTGATTGCAGGCTGAATGACATTCCGTCGGTGCCCATCGAAATCCCGTCGGAAACGCCGATGGTGTTAAATCGCATGCCGACCATGCCTTGCTTGGTCACGCCCTCTTTGACATCGGCTGCCAGGTCCAACAGGTGCATATTGCACGAGTTACCCTCATACCAAACACTGCCAATCCCCACCTGAGGCTTGTTCATATCCTCGCTCGTCATCCCAGTGGCGTACAGCATCGCCTGAGATGCACCTTGTGACTTGGGTTGAGTAATTTTGGAACTGTAGGGATTCAGCGGCTTATTCATCGAGCTACGCAGGAAATGGGTAGAGTAATAGGAACGTAGAATATGATCGCCGGGTCGCTTTCCGGCAAGGAACCCTCAAATCGAAAGCAGCTTGATGAACAAGTTATTAATGCTGATCTGCTTCGTTTGGGCCAACACCATGGCCTTCGCCGACAATTTTGATGATTGCTCGATATCGATTTTCAATGGCGAAACCTTGGCCGGTTGGGAAGGCGATGCGTTCTGGTTTCGAGTGGAAGACAAATCAATCGTCGCCGGTCGCGTCGATCGAGCGATTCCGCAAAACATGTTTCTTTGCACAACCACGAATTATGACGACTTTGAGTTGCGTCTAGAGGTCAAGTTAATCAGCAGCACCGACTCAGAGCATGGCCCAAACGCGGGTGTTCAGTTCCGCAGCAAACGGATTGCGGGCGACACCGAGGTGTCGGGCTATCAAGCTGACGCAGGGGAGGCTTGGGGGCGAAGTATTTGGGGGGCTCTGTATGACGAATCGCGTCGAAAGAAGATGTTGGCCCAAGGCGATCCTGAGCTGACTAAGCGACTGACAAAACCAGATGATTGGAATTCCTTGCGAGTGATTTGCCGAGGGCAGCGCATCCAAATTTTTCTAAATGGCGAACAGACGGTTGACTACATCGAAGAAGACAAAGACATTCCCGTCTACGGCATGATCGGTTTGCAGATTCACAGTGGACCGGCGACCGAAGCTTGGTATCGGAACATTCGCATACGGCAATTTTAATGATTCAGTTTGTGTACTTTGACTTAGGCAACATTCTTTGGTCATTCGACGAAGATCGAGCCTGTCAGAACGCTGCCGATTTGCTTGGCGTTAGCTCCGACGATATTCGCCAAGCAGTCTACGAAAGTGGTCTGCAAAATCGGTTCGAGCATGGGCAAGTTTCGCCTGCCGGTTTTTGCGAAGAGCTTGTTAAGTCGCTTGCCAATGCGAACGAGACGGCTGATCTGCAGGCGATTGCTGACTCGCTCAGCGATATGTTCACTCCCATCGAATCGATGGTCTCGGTGGTCAACGCCGTACGATCCTCCGATGCAAGCGTCGGTATTCTTTCCAACACTTGCGAAAGTCATTGGGATTGGATTCAGCGTCAACAACATCCGATGATGGCCGGCCCTTTTGATGCCATTGTATTGAGTTTCGAGGTTAACTCGATGAAGCCTGATGACCAGATCTACCGTGCCGCTGAAATGGCCGCTGGGGTTCCCGCTGATCAGATTTTGTTTCTCGATGACAAGCAAGAGAATGTGGTTGCAGCCAAGATGAGAGGCTGGCGAGCGGAGCAGTGCCTGGGCGGTTCAGAAGCGATCACGGCCCTACAGCATCACGGCATTTGTGTAATCTGAACCTTTTGCCATCAGTGCCTTTGGCCTTAAGTACCCCTCTGGGGGTGTATTCAGTGTGTCTTCGCTGTTCTTTGAATCGCTTTGATGACGCAATTTAGCGTATTGAGTCGGTTTTTGACTCGCCCCTTTGGCCTCTCTGTTCACCGTTTTAGGGCCGTGATTTCTAGTAGGATCGAGGGCGTCGTTTCCGCTAACAAGACGTTTTTCAATTGCTTTTCTAAAAAATAAATAGACTTTCAATCATTTTTTAGATTTACGCACCCCCCAGAAAACGTTATCGTCAAGAAAGGGCGGTGCCGGGATACCCCCGGCGAGGGCCCCCGAGCGGGTTGTTTTTGCGGTCGAGCAGAGCTTTAGCCTTGGGTGGATCATTCGGCAATTAGCCGAGCCCAGGGTGGTAAGGCGCTTCACAACTAGGTTTTTAACTTCAGGGTTCCATTGATGATGACACGTATTCCAGCACTCGCCTGCGCGGCGATATTTATTTGGGTGACAAGTTCTGGTGAGGCGATGGCGGGGATTACGCTTGGCTTTGACTTGGATGCAAATACAGCGGTTATTGAGGATACCAGGACGGTAAATCCGGGGCAGATATTTGAGATTGCTGTCTATGTGGATTTAGCAGTGCCAGGAAATATCTTCGGTGATTTCGCATTTGATGTGACTTTCAATTCCGACCACGTCAATGTGCTCCAAGCGGGCAGCGAGATCACGCCTGTTGGAACACCGCTTCCGCTCAGGCCATCTTCTGTGGAGCAGGAGTCGACTCTTGTCTTCGGAAGCACCTCTGTCGGCCCCTTTGACGGGGATACCGGTTTTGTCTCGCCGCTTAATGCGCCCGCTCTTTTCAATGTGGGTGTTTTGCAAATTGAAGCATTGAACATGACCGGGATCGCTACTGATGATGCTGGCCTGACGTTGCTTGGATTTGACAACTTAAGCGGGGCCGTGGTGGGCGCTACGCTGGGGGCTCAGCCCGGTGGTTTGAATGCTTCCACGCTTGCGGTCGCCGCGATACCTGAACCCACCGGCGTTGGGGTTTATGCAGTGCTCGTTTGCTTGACACGTTTCTCACGACGGCGTCGTCCGGTGTCCGCTTAAGCTTACCGATTACCTGAAGGAAGGTCTGATGAGTCGTAATAATGCATGTCGTAGAAGCTTTGGCTTTACGTTGGTGGAACTGTTGGTTGTCATTGCGATCATTGGGGTCTTGGTCGGCTTGCTTCTGCCCGCTGTGCAGGCTGCGAGAGAAGCCGCTCGGCGAATGAGTTGCAGCAATAATTTCAAGCAGATTGGGCTGGCAATTCACAATTATCATTCGGCTTTTAAGCAATTACCAAAGCACGCCAGCGGAACGGACTGGGATCCCGCAACAGGATCGATTTTGGATCATTCGTTTATAACCAACCAGTTGCAAGCCAGTTATTTGGTAGGCCTGCTGCCATTTGTCGAGCAGCAGGGGCTTTGGGAACAGGTTAGCAATCCTTTGGTCAACACGTCCGGTGTGGGGCCAACGCCTTGGAATCCGATGGGGCCAATCGCCCACGGTGGTTATTTCGAGTACGAGCCATGGACGTTGAATGTGCAAAGTTTTCGATGCCCTAGTGATCCCGGTCTTGGTTTACCGTCGCTAGGACGGACGAACTATGCTGCTTGCCTGGGGGATTCAACGATCCTTTCGTGGCTTGGTACGACCAGCCTAACCGGTAGCAGTGGAGCACCGATCATGGCGTCCGATGTGCGGCGCTATTTGCGAGGCGCTTTTGTGCCACGGAGGAAGTTGGCATTTCGAGATATAATCGATGGTCTCTCCAATACAATTGTGGCGGGGGAAATCACGACTGATCTTGGTGATAATGACGTTCGAACGCGTGGCTCATTTGAAAATGGTACCGGTGTGATTGACTCAGTTCCCGGTGCTCAATTGTGTCGAACATCGAACCAGGTTGATCCTGGCAGGCCGCAGTTTTGGAACGCAACCATCTTTCCGGCTCACGATCCCGGTTCAAGTGGATCACCGTTTACCGGTGCCTTTTTGGCGGGGTCTGGGCGAGGGTTTTGCTGGGCGTCTTCAAACAACATGCACACGGTCATGACGACAACCCTTGCCCCAAATTCAGAGTTGTGTCTTGCCACTCGCACATTGAACGCAGAGGGGAACTGGTCGGCCAGCAGTCGGCATCAGGGTGGCGTTCACGTTTTGCTTGGTGATGGTGCGATTAAGTTCGTCACGGATTCAATTGACGCCGGGAACTCTAGTTTTCCGATGCAGACGATGACTGCTGGGCAGGCCAGTCCGTATGGTGTTTGGGGGGCGTTGGGAACGCGAGCGATCCGCGAAGTCTTTGAAGCACCCTTTTGACTTCGAGGGTGCTGCGCATCGAGAACATTGCAAGTGCCAATCGAGTCATCCCGTTTGAGCGGTTTCCGTCCGCTGTCGGATCGCCGACTTGGGGTTACAATTTGGGGACTTCGTCCCCCGGAATTGAACCCACCTTCTCATGTCTCATGCCGCTCTCCGATCGTTTACCGTGCCGATGGAATCACCCCGCACGGTTGCGGTGATTGACATTGGGGCAACGAGCATCCGAATGGCCATCGCTGAAATTCGGCCAGGTGAGTCGGGAAGCGGTGGTGAGGTGCGGACGCTTGAAACGCTTTTGCAATCGGTAGAGCTTGGCCGCGAGGTCTTTCAAAATCGGCGTTTGTCGCGGAAGAGTATCGAGAAAGCCGCGTCCGTATTGGTTCGTTACAAACAGACGCTTCGCGAATACGGAGTGACGTCCCCCGATGATGTTTGCGTGGTTGCCACCACAGCGGTTCGCGAAGCGGCCAACCGCGTCGCGTTCACCGACCGCATCTTCATTGCCACTGGATTCCATGTGGTGCCGATCGACGAAGCCGAGGTAAGCCGCATCACCTACATGGGCGTGATGCCGCACATCGTCGGTTCCAGTGAGCTTGGCAAAGGCAAGTCGATCGTGGTGGAAGTCGGCGGCGGCAACACGGAAATGCTGATCATTCGTGGAGGGAATGTTCTGCACAGCCAATCAGTGCGGCTGGGATCGCTTCGGTTGCTCAATACGCTCGACGGCGTTCGTGCCAGCACCGCGCGACGTCGATCGATTCTAGAAAGTCATATTCGGCGAATGCTAGCCCAGCTCATTGATTCGATCCAAATCGATGCAACGATGCATCTGATTGCACTTGGTGGTGAGATGCGTTTTGCTGCCAACGAATTGCTGGACGACTGGGATACAGATTCCCTGGCCAAAATTTCAACGAAACGTTTAGAGCGACTCACCGAAGAGGTTCTTCGCTTGGAACCCGACGCAATTGTTCGGCGGTATGATGCCAGCTTTGTTGAAGCTGTGACACTCGGTCCATCGCTGCTGGCGTACACATTGTTGGCAAAGCACTACGAGTTAGAACATCTGTTTGTTTGTGATACCAATCTGCGTGACGGTTTGTTGCACGATATGGCGGCGGGGAATCAGCTTGATGAAGAGTTCCGAACCCAGATTGTGCGTTCGGCAATTTCGCTGGGACGAAAGTTCGACTTCGATGAAACCCATGCTCGCAACGTCGCCGAATTAGCACGCAAGCTCTTCGAACAGCTTGCCGATGAGCATCAATTGGACAGTCGCAACGAAGTCATCTTGTTTGTCGCGGCACTTTTGCACGAAATCGGATTGATCGTCAATGTTCGCAGCAATCACAAGCATACGCTTTATCTGATTCGACACAGCGAGCTCTTCGGTTTATCGCAGGGTGACTTGATGTTAATTGGGTTAGTCGCCCGTTATCACCGGCGTGCCTCACCGCAACCTTCGCATGAAGGCTATTCAACGCTGGATCAATCCAAGCGAGTGATGGTATCCAAACTTGCTGCGATTCTACGTTTGGCAATTGCTTTGGATGACACGCGTAGTGGCCGGATTCGCGAAGTTCAGTGTCGACGAGATCCAAAGGAATTTGTGATCAAGGCGATCGGTGTCGATGATGTTTCGTTAGAACAGGTTGCAATGCGAGAAAGTTCTGGTTTGTTCCGTGACACTTTTGGCTTGCCTGTTCTGTTGAGAGCTGGAAAGTAACTCTTCGTCTGACTTGATTTATGAAAATACAAATTCAGGTGTTCTTGATGGCAGGCGTATTGTTTCTTGGTGACGCCGATGCAACCGACCCCTTCAGGCAAGTTCGTGACCAATTGGTCAATGATCGTGTTGCAACCGCTGGCGTTACCAATTCGCGAGTCTTAGATGCGATTCGCGAAACCCCGCGTCACGAATTTGTGCCCCGATCCCAGCGTTCGCGAGCCTACTACGACATGGCGTTGCCGATCGGTGATGCCCAGACCATCAGCAGCCCGTTTATTGTTGCATCGATGACTGAGTCGCTGGATCCCCAACCAACCGACAAAGTGTTGGAAATCGGCACGGGAAGCGGATACCAAGCGGCGGTGCTGAGCCCGTTGGTTGATCATGTTTACACGATCGAGATCGTGCATGACTTGGGCACGCGTGCAAAAGACACATTGAAACATCTTGGTTACGAAAATGTTTCGGTTCGGATTGGCGACGGTTTTTTAGGTTGGCCCGGTGCTGCGCCCTTCGACAAGATCATCGTCACCTGTAGTCCTGAATCGGTCCCCCAACCGCTGGTTGATCAGTTGGCTGAAGGCGGCCTGATGATTATCCCGGTGGGCGAACGATATCAACAAACGTTGTATCGGATGATAAAAGAAGACGGCAAGCTAAAGCGGCAGCCGTTGCGTCCAACGCTGTTTGTACCGATGACTGGCGAAGCCGAATCGAATCGTGAATTGAAGCCGGACCCGACCCAACCCAAGGTGATCAACGGAGATTTTGAGACGACTGCGGAAACATCTTCGGAATCGGATTCCGATCAGGATTCAAGCAGCGGGTCACTCGGGCAAATCAATCACCCGTCACAAGACGGTCTGTCGCAAGAT
>CAYVAN010000112.1:0-7406 GCA_964449225.1 uncultured Rhodopirellula sp. | reverse complement strand
GGTTGGTATTACGGACGACAAGTTCGTCACGTGAAGCAGTCTGGTGATTCTTTCGTTCGGTTTTCTAATCAGACGCCGGGGCTAAGTTCGCATTTGTTGCAAGGGATCGCGATCGACGCCAAGGCTGTTTCGATGATCCGATTGGTTGGACGCGTGCGAACCGAAAGTGTTCGCAAAGGGCCCACGCCGGACGCGATGCCGATGGTGGCGATAAGCTTCTATGACAGTTTGCGACGGGATTTGGGCACGTTTTCATTGGGGCCATTTCGAGCGACCCGACCGTGGCGAGAAAGCAGCCGCTTGATCCGAGTGCCACCGCAAACTCGCGAGGCCATCATCCGAATCGGCCTGTTTGGCGCGACGGGCGTTGCCGATTTTGAGAAAGTTTCAATCGAAAAAATTGACTAGATCTGGTCGTAATTAGCGTTTTGGCAAGAAAAAACACTGCTTTGCCTTTCTTGCCCGCGTTGCCTGTTTTTCCTGTTGCGAAAAAACCGCCAAAGCTTCTTGATTGCTGCAACCCGATCGTTATCTTTACGTTGCCTCGGGTTGGGCATGCGCTCGTAGCCCTCTATATCCAGGCTGGAATACGACAAACAACGGAGAGTTAGTTCACAATGAAGTCAATTCAACAAGCAATTGCGATCGCTGCGGTCGTCTCGCTGATGGCGATTCCGCTTGACGCAAACGCAGCTGGTTCGTGGGGTGGTTCGTCCGGTGGATCTGCCGGTGGATCTGCTGGTGGCGGTTACGCTTCCAGCGGTGGTGGTTCTTCAGGAGGCGGTGGATTTTTTGCACGCCTGAGAGCTCGTCATTCCGGCGGTTCGGTGGGAAATGCATCCGCTGGTTCGTCAGGCGGATCTTACGCAGCATCGTACGCCAGCAGCGGCGGTGGCAGCGTCGGTGGTAGCGTCGGCGGCAGCAGTGGTGGTGCCTCACGTGTGGGCCCTCTGCGTCGTTTGGTTGCAAAGATTCACGCACGAAAAGCAGCGCGGCGTTCGGCTGGTTCACGCGGCGGATCTTCTGGGGGTTCCTCCGGTGGTGGCGTTAGTTATGCGAGGTATTCCGGCGGTTCAAATGGCGGTTCATCTGGGGGTGTTGCATCGACATCTTATGCAAGCAGCTACTCAGCTCCCGCAGCTCACTCTGTGTCCATGGGATCAACGGCGTCATACGAATCACCCGTGATCGAATCGTCTTACGAGTCCTACACACCGATGGGCGAAACTGTCATTGATGGCGGCTACAACACGGACAGCGGTTACAGCACCGGCGAAACCATCTTGGACAGCGGTTACGATTCGGGTGAATCGATCATCGATTACGGTGCATCAAATTCGGTCGGGTCGTCCAGCAAGGTTGTTGCATCGACGGTTGGTTACAAAACCGAATCGGCACAGCGTCACGAATCGACGAAGCCTGCAATTGATCCAGATTCGGCGATGTTGACAGTGAAAGTGCCTTTCGAGGCAGTGGTCACCGTCAACGATCACAATACTGAAAGTGATGGAGCGGTGCGTCAGTTCATGTCGCGTGGATTGAAAGAAGGTTATTCCTACACCTACGTCGTCAAGGTTGTTTACGACGTGGAAGGCAAGACGAAAACCGACAGCAAGTCTGTCGTTCTTCGTCCAGGCGACATCGAGCAGGTTGAATTCGATATGCCGCAATCCGCAGCCTCCGATTCGGTTCAAGCACGCAAAGTACCTGCTAGCGATGACGTAACCGGCGAAGACTTGGTTACCGTCGTTCAGTTGCATGTGCCTGCGGAGGCGAAGGTCTCCCTAGCGGGCAATGAAACCAGCGGCTCGGGTCCAGTGAGGACTTTCCGCACCAAGCAACTGAAAGCTGGGCAGCAATGGACCGACTACACGGTTCGTGTCACCGCAAAGGTTGATGGTCAAAGCATCACCAAGGAGCGTACGGTCAATGTCGAAGCTGGTTCGGTCACTGAGCTGCACTTTGACTTTGACGATAACGCCATCGCAGTTCGATAAACAAATTATCGATGTTTGGAAAACCAGAGCCACGTAGTGAGTTTTTCTCGCTGCGTGGCTTTCTTTTTATTGTGCAAACCTGGCGAAAGCCTGCATCGCAAAATCATGTTTGCTTATTTCACTGGTCTTCTTGTTTTGCAGTTCCAGCCGGTTAAGGTGGCAAGTTCCCTTAGAGCATTTTTAAGTTTGTTCCGGCCTACATCAATTCTCAAAATGCTCTAGCCACTGCTTCTCGTCCGATATCATGACTCATCGCGAACAGCCTGAACTTTGGTTTCATCAGCAAGACGGTTTCCCCAACCGTCGTTGGCGTTTAATCGCTAGCGTTGTTTTGGTCTTCCACGTTGCCGCGGTGATCTTGCCACCACTGGCGTTTCAGGCTCGTGGGCCTTTAGGGGTTTCACCCGTAATAGAAACCGCGATTTCGTTGTTCGGGAAATATGGGCAGTCTCTGTATATCGATCGCGGTTACGCATTCTTTGCACCTGATCCGGGCCCAAGTCATTTGATTCAAGCTGCGGTCAGTCGCAGCAATGGAACCCGTGTGGAAAAGCTGTATCCAAATCTGGATGATCAATGGCCGCGACTTCTGTACCACCGATACTTTATGCTCGCTGAGTATCTTGAAGAGATTTACCAACCGCCTGGTCCGCCACCTGAATTGGCTGAACTGGATCGCGAAGCAGCAGAATACTGGGTTCGATCGCGGGCTCGCTATGAGCATGTTCGTCAGTCGATCATCGATCACCTAAAACATAAACACGATAGCCAAGACGTTGCGATTCGCCGGATCGAACATTCAATTCCTGACCTGACGATGTTTGTTGAACAGCCCATCGCTCTGGATGACCTTCAGCTTTATCGCGTCTTACAGGATCAACCAATCGATAGCTTGGGCGATAACACGGACGCCGCTTCGCAGTCAGATTCGGAGGTTTTGGTGCCGCCATCACGATCGCCCGAAACAATTGAGCCGCCCCAAGGCGATCCAGCCGAATCGGTAGGTGATCCCGTACAGGTGGATCCTTAATGGAAACGACACCTTCCAAAATCAGGGAATCCAAATCAACCCGCCTGGGCGGCGTCGCCCGCGCTGTGACCGGCGATTGGGCCAGCGGTACCGCCGCAGCTTGGAACCAATTTTGGTTTCAACCACGCTTGCCACACATTCTGGCAGTCTTGCGGATCATCACGGGATTGATGTTGTTATATTCGCACTTGGTTTTGGCGAGCGATCTATCTTCGTTTGTTGGTGACAACGCCTGGATCAACAATGAAACAGCCAAACAGTTGCACGATGGAGCTTTTGGTTTTTCGGACTGGGGTCGAAGCTATTTGTGGTATCTGGGCAGTCCTGTTTTGCTGTCGATCCATCATGGGGTGACGATCGCGGTGACGTTTTGTTTTGCCGTCGGTTTTTTAACGCGGATTACCGCGCCGGCAGCTTGGTTTTTGCAGTTGATGTATGTGCACCGTTTGACCGGACACCTGTTCGGGTTCGATCAAATCGTGACCTATTCAGCGATGTATTTAATGCTGGCACCCTGCGGCAGTCTGTTTAGCGTCGATGCTTGGCTACGCGAGAAACTGTTGCAAACGCATCGTGATCGACGCTGGTTCGGCTGGGTATTCCCAGCGGCGCAGCCAACGGTGATGTCCAACATCGCAACACGGCTATTTCAGGTTCATCTGTGTACGATTTACTTCTTCGGTGGCATCGCCAAGGCCCGTGGTGAAACATGGTGGGACGGTACCGCGATGTGGTATTCCGCAGGTAACTACGAATACCAATCACTCGATTTGACTTGGATTGCGGGCTACCCGCGATTGGCATCGCTGCTGAGCAATGCGACGCTCTTTTGGGAACTCGGTTATGCGGCACTGGTGTGGCCAAGGCTAACTCGCCCGCTGGTGATTGGCTTGGCCGTCGCGGTACACGGTGGCATTGCATTGTTTTTAGGCATGATCACGTTCGGAATGATGATGATCGCCGCAAACTTTATTTTCGTACCGCCAACGTTGTTTGTTGCATCAAACGATCCAGACGATGAGTCAATCGAATTGGATGAATTGGAGCTAAACATAACGTCGGAGGACAACGTGGACTTGATGGGGTCTTCGCTTTCGGGACTTTCAAGTTCATCCTTGTCCGGAATTGGCAGCGATGATTTAGAAGATCGCCAGCAACGTGTCGCGCGCCTCGAAAGACGGGTTCGTGAAGCGAGCGACAAAATCAACTCGCGAGCAAAGAAACTGAAAGAACGCGAGCTTAGGTACAAGGAACGTGTCGAGCGGCTCAAAGAGCGTGAATCAAAGATCAAGTCGCTCGTCGACCGATCCAAGAACCGCAAGAAAAAGTAGGCCGCTCAGCGTAGCCAAAGCGACATCCCCAGCCTTGGCAACTCGGCAATTTGGAATTGCTGGATTTCACGCAAAAATTCGCTGAAGCCAAGGTAAACGTTTAGGATAGGTGCGATCAAGTTCCTTCTGCCACCTAGTCGCCCAATGATTCTTCGTAATCTGACTTCCGTACTGCTCGTTTGTGTTTTGTTTGCTGCTGGTTTTGGCGTGACCATGCCGTTGGCCTATTCCGTGGGCACACAGCCATCCAATAAGACCGATGCGGTGGTGCGATCCTGGAATGCTCTGGAAAGTTTAGGGGCCCCGGAAGTTCCTGTTCATTTTCAGCTTCAGGGCAGGCTGATCTGGCGAAATCCATCTGGATACTTCCGGCTAAAAATTCCTCGGTCATCGAGATCGTTCTTATTGGAATCCACGTCTGGTCCTTCTTACTCGACGCTTGCAGAAGCGTCGGTTGGCGATGTTCTTGAAGTGCGCGGACAC
The DNA here is from genome assembly GCA_964449225.1 of uncultured Rhodopirellula sp. Lineage (GTDB taxonomy): Bacteria > Planctomycetota > Planctomycetia > Pirellulales > Pirellulaceae > Rubripirellula. Next base: position 2,565 of record CAYVAN010000112.1, on the reverse strand, counting down.
GCTAAGCCAAGCACGCCGATGGAGGTGCGGTCGGTAGAGCTTGTCGAGAAAGGCACTCACAAAGACCTGAAGAAAGTTCCATTATTTCGCGATTCAAAAACCTTACTTTGGCACTATGTACAGCACATGGGCTTCGTTCGAGAAGTTCTCAAGCTCGAGAATGGTTTTCGGTTGTCACTTGGAAACAAAGACATCGTCGTGGTGAGCCACGAAACGATCCCTGCGGACCGACTTCACAGATGGTTGGGTGAAATCGTTCGCGTTGAGGGTACCGCACTCGCCCCATACAAACCGCCTCGTAACCAAGAAAAAATCATCGAAATTGGCGTTGTTGAACCGCTGAGTCAAATTACGCAGCTCAAATTTCTTAAGCCACGCGCGAAACCGAAAAAAAAAGAAGAAAAGCCGACCGTCAATTTTCAAAATGTGTTGGTTGAACATGTGGGCCCGACGTATATCGTCGCCGACGGTCGCAGGATCATGACCGGGATGATTCAGCATCTTTGGGCTGGTAACGTCGTCAATATCCAGGCCAACCCGTCCAAAACAGCGGGGCAGTTCGACGCATTTTGGATTGAAAATGTTGGTTGGCAGAGCCCAGGTGCGCCGCCCGAAAAAACACCGCAGCAAATCATTGACGAAAACTACCTGAATCAGCGTGTCAGCATCAACGGAATTGTCTCGCATTGTTTTGTCGATGAGTCTGAGCTGCAACTGACTCTGCAATCCAATGGACAAAATGTCAAACTCGCGATGCCGTTACCCGAGGAACCTCATCAAATTGACCGGTTCACGCAACGCGCTGTGGTCAATGCCGTTGGGTTGGTTGATTCGATCTCGCCGAACTCGCTGAACGTGATTCGGCTTGACGTTTCCAGCAGCCGTGATGTTGTGATCTCAGAGACTCCTCTGCTATTCCCGGCCAGGCTGGTCTATTCGGTTTTAATCTGCACCGCCGTGATCGCTTTCTTGCTGCTTGGGTGGTATTGGACGCTCAAACAGCAGGTTCACAAGAAAACCCGCCAGTTAAGCAGTAGCACGAATCGTATGATTGCGGCGTCGCAGGCGGCTCGCGATGGAATGTTGATTTTTGACGCCGACTCTTGCGTCAGCCTCGTCAGTAATAAAGTTAAGCGAGCTTTGGGGTGTGATATTGAATCGGGAATCAGCCAATCAGAAGCGCACGAGATCATTCGGGAGCGCATTTATGACGATCGTGGTTTTTCGACCATGTGGAACCAGACGTTCAACGATCCACAGGCGGTGATCGAGAGTGCTTGGTCACTGAAATCAGATGGGTACGTCGAGATCTACTCGGCACCGATCTTTGACAACGAGCAACGGCCTGATGGCCGGATTTGGACCTTCGAGAATACGACCCAACGGCGGAAGCTCGAAGACGAAATGCTGCAGTCTCGGAAATTGAGCGCCGTGGGGCGATTGGCCGGCGGAGTTGCACATGACTTCAACAACTTGCTTCAGGTGATCGGTGCGAACCTCGCACTAATGCAACAAGATGGAATCGAGGGTGATCTTCCGTCGGGGCATCAACCGTTGGAGGAAGTGGCGGCCGCTGTGAATCGTGGGGCAGACCTGACGCGACAACTACTCACATTCGCACGTACCTCCATTGTCGAATGTGTCCCCAGCGATATCAATCATCTATTGCAACAAACTGCGGGAATACTCGACCGTACGCTCGGTGACCACATTCGCCTAAGTCTATCTCTTGCCGAGAATCTTCCTCCGCTGGAAATCGACCCTGGCCAACTAGAGCAGGTGGTGATCAACATGTGCTTGAATGCGAAACATGCGATCGGTCGAAAAAGTGGTTGCATCCAGATCTCAACTCGTTACGAACCCGACCGACATCCAAGACCGCCCGCCATCATCTCGATCCGTGATGACGGATGTGGGATGCCTGCCGAGATTACCGAAAAAATCTTTGAGCCCTTCTTTACAACCAAGAACCTTGATGAAGGATCTGGACTAGGGCTGGCAAGCTCGTTGGGGACAATTGAACAGATGGGTGGGCACATTGAATGTTCATCGACTGTCGGACAGGGAACTGAATTCAGGATCTACCTGCCTTGTTCTTCTGAAACTATCGTTGCGACCAAAACAAGTCCCCCCGCAGGCAATCTTTCTGACACTCAGTTACCGCTAAGCGTTTTGGTTGTGGATGACAACGCCGCTGTTCGCACAAGTGTGGGTTTTCTGCTGTCGCAACTGGGGCATCATCCCGCGGGTGCGGACGGCGGTAAAGAGGCTTTGAGAATGATGGAAAACGAGTCGTTTGATGTCGTGCTGCTTGACCTCTCGATGCCGGAGATGTCCGGCTGGCAAGTCTTGCAAATCATTCGCGAGCAGCATCCTTCTCGCAAAGTGATTGTTTGCAGCGGGTACGCCAGCGAACCCGTCAAGCCTATGCCGGCCGACATCCAGCCCGAGGCTTACCTCGACAAGCCATTTCAGCTTGCGGACCTGCAAAAAGCATTAGCAAGTGTTTCCTAGTGCCGCGTCAGGCTCAACTTTTAGGGTAGTGGATCTTGTTAAAGATCCTGA
>CAYVAN010000111.1:2012-15196 GCA_964449225.1 uncultured Rhodopirellula sp. | reverse complement strand
TGTTGGCGCTGGTCGGGTGTGGTGCAGCTATTCGGCTATCGTTTTTCTTATTGCTTTGATTTTGCCGTCGGTTTGGCAGTTTGAAGAGGAGCGATTGAAATACGTGCCAGCTGAAAAATTGCGTCCGTCGATTGTTGGCTTATTTGGAATAGTTACATGCCTAACGTTTGCACAATCGCTTACGCTTTGGCATGCGGGGTATGGCGTTGGGACGCAGTCTTTTCAGTGGGTTGAACCGTTCATGGCTGCGATTGTCGTGGCATCGGCCATGCACAACATGTATCCGAAATTTCGCTATTGGGTCTGGGGTGCTGCAATTGCTTTTGGGCTAATGCTTGGCTTTCAATTTGCTGGCTATCTAAAGACGATGGGTTTGCCGTCGGCAATGCTTCCCTTGGCGCTCTTCGGGTTCAGCATCGGTGTTGAACTTGCACTTCTTTGTGTGGCGGTTGTCGTCTTTCCCGTCGCGTTTTTTATTCGCCGGAAAAGCCTCTATGATCAGTTTGTGTTTCATGGGGGATCAACGTTCATTGTGATTCTAGGGGCAATTTGGCTGATCGAAACGCTGAGTGGATCCACGATCATTCGAGTTCCGGATAGTATTCAAAGATTTTTTTAGTTGGAAATCGGGTCGACGTTTTTTCTTGTAGCTTGGTGGGTTGAATGAAGTTAGTTGTAAGCCTGTTGGGTGCTTTGATGGTGTTGGTGCCATGTGATGTTTCGGCTGATGCTGCAAAGCCCAACTTTGTATTTCTGTTAGTTGATGATTTGGGCTGGGGCGACTTTGGTAGCTATGGCGCGAAGTTCTACGAAACGCCCAACATCGACAAACTAGCCAGCGAGGGAATGCGGTTTACCAATAGCTACGCGGCTTGCACTGTCTGTTCGCCAAGCCGGGCGGCCATCTTGACCGGACGTTATCCGGCTCGTTTGCATTTGACCGATTGGATTGCAGGTCATCAAAGACCGTATCAGAAGTTGTCGGTTCCCGACTGGCAAACCTGGATTGATCATGAAAGAGTCTTGTTGCCAGAGGCTTTGAAAGAAACTGGCTATGACACGATGTTCCTGGGGAAATGGCATCTAATGCCCAATGGCAAGGAATCGTTTGATCGCCACTACCCAACCGACCATGGCTTTGACGTCAACATCGGCGGTCGCGAATGGGGGCAGCCCAAAGGACCGGGGAAGTACTTTTCGCCGTTCGGTATGCCGGGCTTAGACGACGGAAACCCGACTGACTTCTTGACTGATCGGTTGACCGATGCTGCTGTTGATTGGTTGGATTCGAAGCAGAACGCAAAGCCGTTCTTGATATATTTTTCTTACTACTCACTTCACGGGCCAATCATGGCACCACCTCATTTGGTGAAGAAGTACCAGGAAAAGGCAAAGGGCTTTGCGAATACAAAAAACGAGTTTCTAAATCCAAAACGTGCTGGCATGGTTGAGACGCTCGACAATAGTGTTGGTCGGATCATGGACAAGCTGAAGGAGCTGGAAGTTGCCGAGAACACCATTGTCATTTTGACGGGGGACAATGGCGGTGACTATGACCAGACCACTGGCGGGCTCAAGAATTTTAAAGGGTTTTCTCATGAAGGAGCAACACGCGAACCCCTGATCATTAAATGGCCAGGGAAGGTTCAACCTGGTACCACGTGCAGTGTTCCCGTGATCGGCACGGACTTCTATCCAACGATGTTGGACATGGCTGGCTTGCCATCCAGGCCGAAAGAGCACGTCGATGGACTCAGTCTCACTTCGCTTTTAAAAGGCGAATCTGATGTGTTGCCCCGAAAATCGCTCTATTGGCACTATCCGCATTATCACCGCACCAAACCTTACGGAGCAATTCGTTATCAAGATTGGAAGCTGATAGAGTTTTTCGAGAACGGGGATTTAGAACTTTACCATTTGGCTGATGATCCCAATGAGACCACAAATCTCGCAACGCAGCGTGCTGATATCGCAGCCGAGATGTTGGGGAAGTTAAAAGTTTGGCGAGATTCGGTGGGTGCCCAAATGCCGACTAAGAATCCCAACCATGATCCGGCCCGTGAAGGCGAACGAGGCAAACACGCCAGTCCAAAGCAAAACGCTCGCTGAAGCACCAGGATTTTTGCTAGATTGTTTTGGCTTTCAGGGGTGAATTCGGGTGTGTTTTTGGCGAACAAGGTGGAGTTATATTGGATTGACTGGCATCAGCGTGCAGCAATCTCCCTGTCTAAACGCAGCGCACCCAGCCAGATCAGCACGCGGTGTTACAAAGTCCTGGATCTTGCGGCGAAAGCCGCCAACGATTGATGCCACCTAAAATGAACCGAATATCGAAGTTTTTATCTTTTGTTTTTGTTGCGACCACGGCAGCACTGTTTTTACCATCGCTCTGCTTGGCGGATTTGAATCGGAAGAAAAACGTTCTGATCTTTTTCGTGGATGATTTAAGACCCGAACTTGGATGCTACGGTTCGGAATACATCAAGAGTCCATCAATTGACACGTTGGCAAAGCAAGGGGTTCTGTTCGAGCGTGCATATTGTCAACAAGCGATTTGTGCTCCGTCTCGTATCAGCATGATGGCCGGGCAGTACCCAGATAATACGGGTATCTGTGACTTGTTTACGCCACTGCGTAGCGTCAACAAAACTGCAATGACGATGCCGATGTACTTCCTTCAAGCGGGATATCAAACTGCCTCCTTTGGGAAGGTTTACCATCATTTTCGTGACGACAAAGAAAATTGGTCGGAGCGTCCAGAGCCTCCCAGCGAGAAATACGCCAACCCTGAAACGCTTAATGCAATCAAGCAAAGCGAAAATGCGGCGAAGCAAAAAGGTGCGTCGGCGACGGAGTTGCGACTAGCTGCCAAGGGGCCTTCGACCGAGGTCTATGACGTGGAGGATGAAGGTTACCGTGATGGTGTCGTCGCCAAGCAAGCGATCGAATCCTTGCGCAAAAACAAGGACGAGCCGTTCTTTATGTGCGTTGGCTTTGCAAAACCCCACCTGCCTTTCGCGGCTCCCAAGCGATACTGGGATCTCTACCAGCGGGATCAGTTTGTGGTTCCCAGTCGTGAATTGCCACAAGGAGCACCGAAGCTGGCCTTCACCATTTGGGGAGAGCTGCGTGCCTACAGCGATATTCCAGGTGAAGGAGAGCTCGATGATGAAAAGACAAAAGAACTAATGCACGGTTATGCGGCGTCAGTCAGTTTCGCCGACTCGCAAGTTGGCAAAGTCATGAGTGAACTCGATCGCCTAGGGCTTCGCGAAGATACCGTGGTCGTGCTTTGGGGTGACCATGGATATAAGCTGGGCGACTATGGGCTGTGGTGTAAGCACACCAATCTAGAACTGGATACTCGGGTTCCCCTTATTGTTTCGGCACCGGGGCATGGTGCTGGAGTGCGCACCAAGGGACTCGTTGAAGTGGTCGATATTTTCCCAACTGTCGCATCTCTGGCGACCGGCGAAATTCCCAGTTCTTGCGATGGACGAAGCTTAGAGCCTGTCTTAGAAAATCCAAACGAAGGTTTTCGACCCTTTGCATTAAGCCAGTATCCACGAGGGTCTGTCATGGGTTACAGCATGCGAACCGATCGATGGCGTTATACCGAATGGATTAAAGCCAGTACCAAGCAGGTTGTTGTTCGTGAATTGTATGATCATCAGATTGAACAAACGCCAGAAATAAATCTTGCAAATGCGCCGGAGAACGCGGGGCTGGTATCGCGTCTTTCGGAACAATTGAATGCAGCTGCAAGAATTGATTCGAGTAAGGTTAAAATGAAGAAGTGATGCTTGCCGTTTCGAGTCACCTAAGAATCGTATCCGACCTGGCAAAGTTAAGCGGTCCAGAGATAACCTTGTCATTTCGTAATCGTCGAAAGAACTGATATGAGGAAAGTTGTCGCTGTTTGTTTGATTCTAAGTTCAGGGATTTGCTCTGCCGAACGAAAAGGGTTTGACAACGGTTGGAAGTTTGTTCAGGCGAACCCGGTAGGGGCTGAGAAGGCGGACTTCCCAGACGACGGATGGCGTTTGCTTGATTTACCTCATGATTGGAGTGTCGAGGGAAAGTTTGATCGCAATAACACCAGCACCGACCGTAGCGGCTATTTGCCGACCGGTATTGGTTGGTACCGCAAAACGATCGACGTGCCTGATCATTGGAAAGACAAACGCGTTGCCATTGAGTTCGATGGCGTCTTTCGCAACAGTACCGTTTGGGCCAATGGTCAAATGCTGGGCAAGCGACCGTATGGTTGGATTTCGTTTGGCTACGACATCAGCGAACTTGCCAAGGATTCGGATCGCATTACTTTTGCAGTGCAGGTAGACAACAAGCTTCAGCATGCTGCCCGTTGGTACACCGGCAGCGGCATCTACGGGCATACCTGGATCAATGTTCGTGATCCGATTCATATTCCAATGTCCGGGGTATGGGTTCGTACCCAAGGATCCACGGTCACGGTCGATACCGATGTAGTGAACACGACCGATGCAGATGCTGATTGTTTGTTGAAGACCACAATTCTTGATGCAAAGGGTGTCGTCGTTGCTACCAAGCAAGTGCCTTTAGCGTTGGCGAGCGGAAAGACTGACTCGGTAAAACAGAGTATTCAAATTCCAGATCCGTCGTTGTGGTCACCAGGAAATCCGTATCTGTACCGAGCCGTTAGCGAGGTGTTGGTCAATGCGCAATCGCTAGACCGTGTCGAAACTAGGTTTGGTGTCCGTGATATTCAGTGGAAGCCCGGTAGCGGTATGTGGCTTAACGGATCAATCGTCAAGCTGCGTGGTGTGTGTCAGCACCAGCATGGTGGGGCGTTGGGTGCCGCAGTTCCCAAGAAGATCATTCGGTACCGTGTTCAGCAAATGAAGGATATGGGATGCAATTCAATCCGCACGGCCCACAATCCGCATACGCCGGAGTTCTATGACATCTGTGACGAGCTTGGCATGATCGTGATGGACGAATTTGTCGATGGTTGGAATCAAAAGGCAAGGCATGATTACGGAGCCCATGATTTCGACCAGTGGTGGAAACGTGACTTGACCGATTGGATCAAACGCGACCGCAACCACGCTTGCGTCTTCCTTTGGAGTGTGGGGAACGAAACTCATGGTGATGTTGGCAAAGAAATGGTGGATCGCTGCCATCGGATCGATCCTACTCGACCGGTGACCTCTGGAAGTTCGGGATCGGAGTTCATGGACATCAATGGCATGAATGGTGGTAGCGAGGGAAAAGGCTGGTTTGATCAACTAAAAAATGATCGTGTCTTCATCGGTACCGAGAACACTCATACTTGGCAAACTCGCGGTTACTACCGCACGCAAACCTGGTATCGCGATGGCAAGATCGATGTGGCCGTCAACATTCCCAATTTGACCGACAAGGAAATTTTCACGATCGACTGGGCTAAGAATGCGGATCGCAGCAATCGAAAACAGTTCTACAAATCAAGCTATGACAACGCGACGGTTCGTTCACCTGCTCGCCGCGCGATTGCCCAAATTCGCGACGTGGCCAACAACGCGGGCATGTATCGCTGGACTGGGCACGACTATTTGGGTGAGGCCGGGCTGGCCAGCGGTGCATGGCCTTTCAAGCTGTTTTCCGGTGGCACGTGTGACTTAGCGAATTTTGAAAAGGACTTGTACTACCTTTATCAAAGTCAGTGGACCGCCGAACCGATGGTGCATATTTTGCCGCACTGGACTCATCCGGTGATGGAGTTCGGAACTGAAATCCCAGTTTGGGTCTATTCCAATTGCGACACGGTCGAGTTGTTTCGAAACGGAAGATCGCTAGGCATGCAAAAGCCGGGGACGAGTTGGCAGGAAATGCAGTGCCAGTGGATGGTCGGTTGGGATCCCGGTGAATTGATCGCGGTTGGCTACCGCAACGGGCGAAAAGTGACGCAGCAGAAAATCCGCACGGCGGATGAGCCTGCGAAGATTCGCTTGTCGATCGACGGTGAACCGCTGGCAGATTCTGGCAGTGATATCGTCCAAGTGCGCGCAACGTTCTTGGATGCCAAGGATGAGTTTTATCCGTATGGCCAGAACCGAATCTGGTTTGATTTAACCGGTCCCGCTCGCATTAAGGCGCTTGACAACGGGAAGCCAAACGATGTTGAGCCGTTCTATGGAACAACCAGCCGCACTGCCTTCTTTGGTTTGGCGAGAGCCTATGTTGAATCGACGAAGTTGCCAGGTGATATCACGTTGACCGCAGGATCGATTTTGGGCGACAAGAAGTTACGGGTGTCAAGTAAAGTTCACATCAATGTTCAACAGATTGATCTCCGTGGTAAGCCGCTGCCTAGACCTGTTGCGATCTATTACACCACGGATGGAACAGAACCCTCCAGTGCATCGACGCGTTACACGGATGCGTTTGAAATTGTACTTGGGACAACGGTGAAGGCATTGGTAATGATTGATCAGAAGCCAGTGCTGAAAATGAAAGAACGGTTTGCTGAAGATGTCGGTCTGGTCTGGGAAGGCGGGGGCAGTGATGCGGATTTTGGCGGTGACCAAGCGGAAGACGCGGAATTTGTAGGTGCCAAAAAATCAACTGCTGGAAAAAACTACAACGGCAGCGGATTTTTAGATATGGGAAAGATGAAAGGTTCCTATGTGGAGTGGTACCAGGAAAACGATGGCGATATCCGCAACGTCAATTTGTCGATTCGCTACAGCGGCAGTGCAGCGGATAAGAAACCGTTGAAGATCCGTTTGAACGTTAATGGCAATACGAAACAGAAAGACGTCAAGCTGACGCCCGCGTTCAATTCAGGTAAACACTGGAGAACGGTGGACTTGCCGATCACGCTAAAACGTGGTGCAAACACGATTCGTTTGACAACCGTGGATGGACGCGGTGTGCTGATTGATGAGATATCGATCAAGGATTGACCAGACGTGTCAGTGACAACGCGGATACTCTAAGTGTCGGAGGGAAACGCGGTGGACAGCGGTGGAAAATGACCTGTGGAAAAGTTGTCAAAATCGCTTGTATCAACTTCGCGACACCGGTACTATATGGGCGTTCACTGATCGCAATTCACTGTTCGCATTGAATTTAGAAACAGCACTTAGGGAAAGTTAGGAACTGAACATGGCCAAGAAAAAAGCAGCTGCATCGTCATCCAAGAGCAAGGTTGATCCAGGTTTGAAAGAGGTATTCGCTCGTGAGCCTGGCCTGAAAACGACTTTGGAACAGATCGAAAAGGCATTCGGTGACGGGGCGATCATGCCGCTTGGCGGATCCCAGTCGCTAAAGATCGACGGCATCCCAACCGGCAGCCTGTCATTGGATATGGCGTTGGGCGGACAGGGAATTCCGCGTGGGCGAATGATTGAAGTGTACGGTCCGGAATCCAGTGGTAAGACGACTCTGGCACTGCACATCGGTGCGGAGGCTCAAAAAACGGGTGGCATTGCGGCAATCATTGACGCGGAACACGCCTTCGATCCAAGTTGGGCCAAGAAGCTTGGCGTTGATTTGGACACGCTGCTGGTCAGCCAACCCAGCAGCGGTGAAGAAGCAATGCAGATTTGTGAAATGTTGGTCAAGAGTAACGCGGTCGACGTCATCATCGTTGATTCGGTCGCCGCTCTGGTACCCAAGAAAGAGTTGGAAGGGGAAATCGGTGACAGCCACGTCGGTTTGCAGGCTCGTTTGATGAGCCAATCGATGCGTAAGCTAACCGGTTCGATTTCCAAGTCAAAATGTGCTGTGATCTTCATTAACCAGATCCGTGAAAAGATCGGTGTGATGTTTGGTAGTCCTGAAACCACACCCGGCGGTCGAGCCCTGAAGTTCTATTGTTCTTGCCGAATTGATGTTCGCCGAATCGGTGCATTGAAAGATGGCGACGAACAGGTCGGCCAACGGGTCAAAGCGAAGATCGTTAAGAACAAGGTCGCACCTCCATTCCGCATCGCCGAATTTGACATGATGCACAGCAACGGAATTAGCTTCGAGGGAGACTTGTTGGACCTTGGGGTCGTTCACAAGATCGTTAATCGCAGCGGTTCATGGTTCAAGTACGGCGAAACCTATCTTGGTCAAGGTAAAGAAAAGGCTCGCAACTTCTTGATCGAAAATCCTGATGTTGCCGAAGTTATCAAGGATCAAGTTCTAGCGGCTGGTGGTTACGCCGACCCGATCGAAGTCGAAGCAGAAGACAGCGATTCAGGTTCAGAAGAGAAATCTGAAGCTGAATTGAGCAACAGCTAGCGTTTTCCCTACCAGCTGGTAGAGATTTTAAACCTCATTCTTGTCATTGAACTTGAATGAGGTTTTTTTATGAGCGGCATCGGATTTCAGCGAGCGTTTGAATTCATAATCGCAGAATTCACGATCTCACTACCTTCGCCGCAGATTGACGCCCTTCCCTGCAAGAAAGTGATCTTTTCTTTCCAGCAAGTGAGCGAGGGCTTGGTCCATTCGCCTCTCCACCAGAGTCTCTTTCTTTGAAGTGCACTGAGTTGACTCGCTATCCACGGTGATTTACTGCTTGGAAAAGCGTTCGATCTGTTCGTGCAAATGCCACTGTCCTGGGTCATCTACAACGCACGATTTTTCAATTTGGATTGCTTGCTTAGGCTGGTTTTTTAGAAACAGGATTTCAGCCAATGTGTCCCGGTAGATCGCGCTGTCGGGTTCGTTTCGCACGGCTTGTCGTGAAAGCCTGAGGGCACGATCGAGGAATTGTCGATTGACTGCTGCAACCCAAGCAACATTGTTTAGCGTCATCGCGTCACTAGGGAATTGTTTGGCGTGGGAGTCACATCGTTTGATAATGTTTAGCAGCGTTTGATTCGCAAGATCATGCATGCCTGCATCACGCATCGGTGGTAGCAGTCGTTCGGTCAGATTCAAGTCCATCGGATCCAATTTCAGTAATTCATTGATTCGAAATTCAGCCTGGACGACGTTACCGTTTTCGATCGCAGCTTCCAACGACCAGCGATGGACGTAGACGGGTAACGTGACAAATGCGGTCGGTAGAAACTGATTCGAATCGATGATTTGAACCATGGCTAAATCGAACCATCGGGCGGCCGCCGATGGATCTTTCTCGCTTGCTAATAGTGCGAACCGTCTTGCGTCTTGATAAAAATCAAGCGACTTTTCAGGATCGAACCAATTCGATGCCAGCATGCCTTCGTAAACTTCTGCTGCCCATGCCGTCTCGCCACGTTTAGAAAGTTCATCAGCGACCGATCGCCTGAGGGCTGCCGATGGACCACAAAGCAAAACTTCGATTTCTTGTTTTAATAGGGCCGCGTTGGTTTCGTCACGCCGTGACCGTGCAACAATCCATTGGCCAACGAGCGCTTTGCCAGTAATGGTCAAGCTTGGGTAAGAAGCGATGCGACGTACTTTTTCGTCACCGAGCAATGCCGCCCGATTTCCGTTAAGTGTTGCGCTTTCTCGGATCGTTTTGAATATCATTTCCGACGAATCAAGGTCTCCCGAATCAAGTGTCCGGTTTGCGATCTCTAAAATTGCATCAGGGTCACCCGATTGCGCAAGCGACTGCAAAAGCGAGGATGACAGATCTGGTTGATCAAGCCGTGAGAGCATCCAGACAATTTGCATGTTTGCTCGCAGCGTCGCGTTACGGACAAACCGGGCGGCGATATGGCGATTCGAACGCGGCTGATTGACGAAATCATAAAAACGTCGGAAATCGTTCTGCGGATCAAAGCCATCAGGAACCAGGCCACGCAGCAGTTGGCCAGAGGCTTCCAAGCGTCTGGGAAAACTCCACTTCGGTTGCATGGACTTCATCGCGGCAAGCACGACTTCTAAAGTGTCTTCGCTTGTATCGGGCAAAGAACCAGCAATCGCCGCCATCCGGCTGGCGGAAATCGACTCTCCATTCTTTCCTGAATTCGCCGTGATGTTTGTCTGCATCGCCAGTTTTAACGCCCAGTCGGAGCGGCCGGTGCTAGATAAACCATCCAAGACCGCGTTGGTGATTAGCCCGTTTGCGGCGTTGGATTCAACGTTTTCACGACTGGTTAACCCCGATGCGATCAGCCATGCCGCGTCATCACGCCCAGTCATGGTCAAAACCTGCATCAACGAGATCAAACGCAGCATTTCAGGAACCAAGACCTCATTGGGCCCGTCCGATTGTTTTTCAATCGCTTGTTCCATCCATTGGTGCAAGCTTCGGTCGATTTCCGTGGTCGTCGTTTGGAGCGATTCAAAGGCTTTGGCAGGACGCGATACAGTCAACCACAAACTGGTCACACTGGATTGGTCGATCGTGGATAGAATCGCCATCGAGGGTTCAAGTTTTCCATGGATTGCAAGTGATCGCCAACGAAGGTTCCAAGGATGTTTGGACTCTGGTTCCGCCCCTCTTTTAAGTCCTATTGAATGGAGTTGTTGCTGTTCAAGATCGCTAAGCGTCAAGCGGCTGACCGCTTCGTCGGTGGTCGACTTGTCGCCCGTTCGCGAAGCGGCAACAAGCACATCTGACCAGTGTTTCCACAAATCGACGTTGTCTTTCTCGTCCGCCCCGCGTTCAATTGCAGTGGCGGATTGATAGGCATCACTTTGCAAGGCCTGCCAATCGCCCGCGATCATTTGACAACGTCGAATTAATTCTGAGTCACCACTTTGGGTTCCGATTTCAACGGCGGCATCAAATTGGCCGAGTTCCACCATTAAAGCAATTTGCGTTCGTTGCCGTTGGTGTTCTGGCCACGCGGACGCCGACTTTGGAAGCAACGATTCATCATCAATTGGAAGGTCTAGAAGCTGCATCAGCCGGATTCGACAGAGCGACATCTCCGGGGTTTCAGCAACGAGATCAATCAGTTTTAGCAATTCAGGAAGCGATTGCTGTTCCATCGCCAATTGCGCGTAAACCGGAAACCTTTGCGTGACGGCAGCGGTGACGCGTTGACTAATGGCTTCTCGAATCGGAGTGCCCGCTGATTCTTCGACCGCAACGACTGCGGCACTGAATTGTCCGTTTTCGATGAGTCGCAGCACAGCGGTTTGGCCGTCACCGCCATCTAGCAAACGCGAAAGCTCTGGCGGTGTTTCGGGAAGTGCACCTAAACGCCATTGACGTAGGATCCACTTCGCACGTCCTGCGATTTCGGGATCTTCATTCCGGGCTGCCCGCTGAACTGTGATTCGTGATCGATCACGATTCTTCCACATATCGATTGTCGCTCGATGGCGGGCTGCGTAATCGCCGTCAGCCAACTGAGAAAAATCTAGTTCGGCACGGTCGGTGTCCAGATGTTGGACATTTTGAGCGGTCGCCGTTGTGGTCACAACGAATAAGTCACAACAGACTAATAGGGCAGCGAAACACCATCCAACAAAGGTGACGTCTTTACGCGACAGATCATGGATGCCGGACGCAAGATGCTTCAGGAAACTCATTTCTAATTTCTAACCTTTTGGGGGCAAGCGGCCACAACCCCACAAGGAGCGATAACCCGGTAGAATTCTAATCTCAACAGTCTTGATTCTCTTGCAAGATCCTATGTGTTTTTCTGCTCTATCCTGGATTTCACTGTGACTCGTTTCATTGCGCCTCGTATCACCGTGCCGATTCTCACCGCCGGAAGTGGCTTTTGTAAAACAGCCATTTGTTACGGACTCGTTTTCGCAGTGTTCGTTGGGGCCGACTCTGTTCCCGTTTCAGCAAGCGATTCCTGGCCACAGTGGCGGGGGCCGGATCAAAATGGATTTGCCGGCAAAGGTGAGTTCCCCGTTCAATGGAATCCACAAACCAACATTCATTGGAAGACACCGATTCGGGGTAATGGCGGCAGCACGCCTGTCGTTGCAGGCTCGACAGCGTATCTCACCACGGGTGTCGATGGCAAAAATTTGTTGATTGCGATTTCGATTGATGATGGCACAGAGAAGTGGAGCAAAGTAGTCGGCAAGGATCGAGGTCTGAAGCATCGCAAAGGTGGCGGTGCCAATCCATCGCCGGTTGTTAAGGACGGGCTGGTTTATGCGTATTTTCGCAGTGGAGATTTAGCGTGTTTCGATGCACAAGGTGACGTTCAATGGCATGTCAACTTGCAAGAAAAGTATGGCAAGGACGAACTGCAGTGGGATTTAAGCACATCGCCTTTAATGACAAAAGATTCCTTGGTGATTGCAGTCGTCCATAGGCGTAACAGTTTCCTGTTAGCTTTAGATCCGAAAAGTGGAGATCAGCGATGGCAAGTCAGCCGTAACCTAGATGCACCCAAGGAAGCAAATGACAGTTACACCACTCCAATCTCGCTTGACGTCGACGGGCGGGAAGCAATCGCTGTTCTGGGAGCCGATCACCTAACCCTCCATGATGCCGCCGACGGAAGTTTAATGGGGAAAGTTGGCGGATTGAATCCCGACCAGAGAACTAACTTTCGATCGATCTCGTCCCCAGTTGCGTCCGGTAACTATGTCATCTGCCCCTACGCTCGCGGTGACACCGTCACGACTTTCGATGCAGGCAAGTTAGCAGACGGTGCAGGCGATGGAGTCATGGTTTGGTTTCGAGACGATGTCGGAAGCGACGTTCCCACGCCAGCAACGTTCAAGAACCAAGTCATTTTTGTAGGTGGGTTAGACAAACAGCGTGGAACGGTCAGCGGTCTCGATATCAAAACTGGCAAAACACTGTGGTCGTTACAAGTGCCGTTAAGTCGTCACGACTTTTCCAGTTCGCCAATCGTTGCTGGAAAACATTTATTCGTTACTGGCGAAGAGGGCACGACTCATGTGATCGGTCCGCTGGATGCTGAAACACCGCGTTTGATCAGTAGCAACCCATTGGATGACGACAAACCGTACACACGCGCCAGCCCAATCGCCGCTGGGAAATCGATATTCATCCGAACCAAGAACTATCTCTATCGCGTTACAGCAAAAAAGTAGAACTCGCTTCGTTTTTACTCATCAATCTCTATCACTACTCAGCATGACACACTCTGAAAAAAGTCCTGAACGATACCATTGGCTTGGCGCTCACCTGGAAAATCGCGACGGGGTTGCGGGAGCCAGGTTTGCCGTCTGGGCGCCAAATGCGACCGAGGTCAGTGTGTTGACCGATGGGAACGGTTGGTCGCACGGTGCAGATTGGCTCAGCGGCAGTGACTCCGGTGTCTGGAGTGGGTTTGTGGCAGGCG
>CAYVAN010000111.1:0-2002 GCA_964449225.1 uncultured Rhodopirellula sp. | reverse complement strand
GCCGAGAAAACCCGATACAAATACAGCATCCGAACGAAGGAAGGTGAGATTTTAAGTAAGGCTGATCCGTACGCCTTTTCTGCCGAACATCCGCCAGCGACCGCTTCGGTCGTCCACGATCTAAATCAATATGATTGGGAAGACTCAGACTGGATGGAAGCCCGCAGTCATATCAATGCACTGCAAAGCCCTGTGTCGATTTACGAGGTTCATTTACCGTCCTGGAAACGCCCCTGGGATGGACGCGAGTATCACAGCTACCAAGAATTGGCTGAAATGCTGGTCGAGCACGTCAAGAGTTTGGGTTTTACACACATTGAACTGATGCCCGTGACGGAGTTTCCGTTCGACGGTTCTTGGGGTTACCAGGTTACGGGATACTTTGCACCAACGAGTCGCTTTGGCGAACCAGATGAGTTCCGCAGGTTTGTTGATTACTGCCACCAAAATGGAATCGGTGTAATCATGGATTGGGTGCCTGCCCACTTTCCCTACGACGCCCACGGGTTGGCTCGTTTTGATGGAACTGGTTTGTATGAACACGATGATCCTAAGCAAGGGTTCCATCCCGATTGGAAGACACACATCTTTAATTATGGGCGAAACGAAGTCCGAGAATTCTTGATGTCCAATGCTCGGTTTTGGCTGCGTGAATATCACATCGACGGGCTTCGTGTCGACGCCGTCGCATCGATGCTGTACTTGGATTATTCGCGTGAGGATGGTCAATGGATTCCCAATGCCTATGGAGGAAATGAGAACTTAGAAGCCATTGAATTCATGAAGGAGATGAATACAAACCTGCATGCTGACTTCCCCGGCATCATGACTTTCGCCGAAGAATCAACGTCTTATGGTGGAGTTTCGCGGCCTGTTTACACCGGTGGTCTAGGATTCGGATTCAAGTGGGACATGGGATGGATGCACGATACGTTGGAGTACATCAAGCGAGATCCGGTTCACCGCAAGTACCATCAAAATGAACTGGCGTTCCGATCGGTCTATGCGTTTACCGAGAACTTTGTGCTACCTCTGTCGCACGACGAAGTGGTTCACGGGAAAGGTTCTTTGCTATCCCGCATGCCGGGTGATGACTGGCAGAAATTCGCGAACATGCGACTATTGTTCGGTTACCAGTATTCAGTCCCAGGAAAGAAGTTGATGTTTATGGGATGTGAATTCGCCCAGTCGAGCGAATGGAACTTCAAGGAACAATTAGACTGGGCAGCTCAATCAGGTGACCTCAATGGTGGGCTGCAACAATTTGTTGGTGACTTGAATCGATTGCATAAGGATTATCCAGCACTTCACCAGCTGGACTGTGAACCGGAGGGTTTTTCTTGGATCGCGGCGGACGATGCTGCCAAGAGCATTTACACTTACTGTCGAACCTCCAGCGATGGCCAACAGATTGTGGTGGTAGTGAACTTCACCCCGACGCCGCATTCTGATTACCGCATTGGAGTTCCCGACAAAGGTTCCTATATCGAAATCCTAAATAGCGACGCCGAAGTGTACGGTGGCAGCAATATCGGTAATTTGGGTGTTCGTAAAACGGATGACATCGCTAGTCATGGTCGTCAGTACAGCTTGGAATTAAACATCCCGCCGCTGGCGATCATGATGTTGACGTTGGATGGGAAGCGGTAAGTCGAAGGTCACGCGCGGCGATTGCTACCTGCGATAACAGACCCCGCAAGCCGAAATGCGTTCAGCGATGGTCAGGCGATATACTCAGTCATCGTGCATTTTTTCGATGTTGGCTGACGGCTGCCCACACGATAAAAAGCCTAGAAATCGCGTGTCGCGAAGTAGACGCACGAGATCATCAGCATGACGGCCGTGAACACGGTGCAGCTGATAACAGGACCGGCGACTTTGCGTCGAATGGTTTCTCGTTCACCATCGCCGCTGCTAAAGCTGAACGCGGATTTACCACTGATCATCGTGGCAATGGTGTCACAAAGTGCACCAGTTTGTGGGGTGATCCATCGAAGCGGCG
>CAYVAN010000110.1:10428-15273 GCA_964449225.1 uncultured Rhodopirellula sp. | reverse complement strand
TCCTTGGACGACGCATTGAGGATCACTGACAAACCATTGAAGGGAATGTTCCACAGAAGTTTTCGCCAACGAGTCGTCAGCATGTCGTCGGTCGTTTGAGCATCAATCCCCGCAGCCTGAAATTCTGCTTCAATCCGTCGGGCAATGGGGCTGGTGTGCTTTGGTCGTTCCGAGGATTCCGTCTTGATGAGATCCTGTTGGTCAAGACCATCGCAATTTTGCCAATCACCAAACACGATTCGCCCCTGATCAAGATGGCGAATATGACCAGGCCCGACCTTATTGCTGCACAGAAAACAACATCCGGTCAACACACGTGATGATTCGATGGATTGTGTACCGGATTGCCCTATCGCCTTGGCGACATCGGTTTCGATTCCAAGACCATTTTGCAGAACCAATACGACACCGCCCTTGGACGTCGGCTTAGGCAGCAACTGTCCCAGCAAATGGTTGTTGGTCGTTTTCAGTCCAATGATGGTGACATCGCAGGCAGGCATCGTTTCTGGAATTGCGTGGATCCGTTCTGCGATCGAATCCGCAGACAGCCGAAAATCCCCTCGATGCGATTCAACATGCAGACCATTTTCTTTTACGAATTCAAAATCTCGATTGAATAGAAAATGGACATCGAACCCTGCATTGGCCAGCATCCCACCGTAAAGGCCCCCTAACGCACCGCTTCCGATGACAGCGTAGGTTAGTTTTTCATTGTTGTTTTGAACCGCCATGAAACTTCCGTGCTCCTAAGCACTTTCGCATTGCGTGAAATCGGTATGATGTCGTTTCGTTCCGCAGGATGTTGTTCTGCGTCTTTCTACTTAACTCAGTCGCCACCCAAAACCATGCCACAAGAAGCGTTCGAGATTTCCCGGTTGCTCAGACATAATATTGAGCGGGTCGTCTTGGGCAAGCCCGATGTCGTTCAGATGTTAGTGACCGCCCTGCTATCTGGTGAACATGCGTTGTTAGAAGACGTTCCTGGTGTCGGCAAGACCCTTGCGGCAAAGGCGCTGGCCCATAGTATCAACGGTACTTTTTCGCGATTGCAGTTCACGCCCGATCTGTTGCCCAGCGACATCACCGGCAGCATGATTTATCGCAGCGACAAGCACGAATTCGAGTTCACCCGTGGCCCCGTTTTTGCCAACGTTGTTCTTGCCGATGAAATTAATCGAGCGCCACCACGAACCCAATCAGCCTTACTGGAAGCGATGAGCGAAGGGAGCGTTTCGATCGACGGCGTCACGCATGAATTGCCGAAACCTTTCATCGTTGTCGCGACTCAGAACCCGTTTGAATTTGAGGGAACGTATCTGCTGCCCGAAAGCCAACTTGACCGTTTTTTGTTGCGTACTTCGATTGGATACCCCGATCGCGTAGTCGAACGACAAGTCTTTCAATCACACCGAATGGGTGAACCCGTCGACACTCTTTCGTCGGTCGCTTCGATCGAAGGGATCCTCAACGCTCAATCGGATGTTCGTAACGTGAAGGTTGACGATTCGCTGGTCGAGTACCTATTGGATCTGGTCGAATCCACCCGTGAACATGACGGATTTCAAGTCGGCGTCAGCACTCGCGGGGCCCTAAGCTTTTACCGCGGCTGCCAAGCACACGCCATCACCAACGGTAGAGATTTTGTCACTCCTGACGACATCAAGTCACTCGCGATCCCGGTCTTGTCGCACCGAGTTCTTCCAGATGGAATTTTCCAAGGCGCATCGCGGGACGCGGTCGAATCGCAAATCAGAGACCTGGTCAATCAGATTGCGGTTCCCGTGTAATCGTCGGTGTTCGTGGTCCTCGCGTCGTGCAAATGCTCTTGAATCCAAACCAATCCAATCGAATGACTTGGCAACGTAACCGGCTTACGCGGTTAGGTGTCCATTTCCTATTCGTTGGTTCGTTTGCACTGATCGGCGGCGCACTGCGAGGATTTAACCTGCTTTTAATTTTGGCAGGGCTTGTCGTCGGTGTCCTGATCGTGCATTGGCGGTGGTCGCGACGATCGATGGAAGATCTGTCGGTGACACGACGCTTGCCGATGGAAGCCTTTGCGGAAAAGCCGTTTCGAATCGGCTATCAAGTCCAGTCCACCAGCCGGTTTTTCCCTAGTTGGATGCTGTGCATTGAAGACTGCGTGTCACCGCAAAAACGCGCGATCGGAACCCACGGCAGATGGAGTCGGTTGGTTCATCGTTCTCCGTTTTCATCAAAGCTGGTCAACGCAACACTGGTATGTGGATTGGGGTTTATTCCACCAAGGAAGATGCGGGCCGCCTATTCTGATTGCACCATCACAAATCGAGGCGTCTATGCGCTTGGACCAATCCAGCTAGTCAGCTGTTTTCCGTTTGCGCTCATCACGGCACGCAAAACCATTCCGATCACGGAAAATCTTTACGTGCTTCCAAAGCTTTTGCCGTTGAAGAAAAATTGGAACCGAGGACTGACCAGCGTTGTTGGAAGTGACATCGATTCCGCGAAACGAAGTGGTGGCGAGCGTGGCGAATTCTTTGGTCTTCGTGAATGGCAGTCTGGCGACAGCACTCAATTGATCCATTGGCGAACAAGCGCCCGAACCGGGGTTCCTGCGGTACGTCAATTTGAACAAAAACGCAGCTTTGACATTTGCTTGTTGCTTGATGCGTTTAGCCAACAGAAACCGACGCTTACGAAATTCCAATCAGAAGATCTCGGTGCGATCGATGAATTACTGCCCAACGAATTCATGTTTGAAAAAGCAGTTAGCCTCACCGCGTCGTTGCTTTGCCAAATGCAAAAGATGCCCTCCAGCCACTTTGTATTGGCCGTCGCTGAAGCGGTGACAAACGTTTTGCCAGGCAACAGCACACGTGGCAGTTCCGAGCTGTCAAAACAAAGAATGCTCCGTCTGCTTGCCCAAACCAATGCAGTGGAACGCCCAAAATTGTGCGAGGCACTCACCGAGGCATTCCAGTCGGGTGGACGTAGGCAGGACTTGGTGATCGTAAGCACTCGGTCGATGAGTGATGCGATTCGGTGCGAACCGGAATTAAAGGAAGCCATTGCGGTATGGAATCGGCAGAATGTGCTGCGTTGGATCGACGTACGCTCATCCGATTTTGAACGGTTTGTGGCTGACAAGAACAACGGCCGAAAGAATCGGGAGTCGTCCGATGGATGAAGCTCGAATTGCTGGTCGTCTTCAGATTTCATTCGCTGTTTTAACATGCCTTGGCGGTTTGGTCTTGGCATCTGGTACCAACACGGAAGTCATTCCGGCGATCGCAATCTTTTTCTCCGTCATTGGATTCCTGTTTGTCGATTGGCTACGGATTTTTTCACTTCCACCCGTTGCTGCCTACGCTGCGATGGGACTCGTTTCGATCTATTGCATCACGAATTTTATCGACATGGATCAACCAGGGAATCATCAAATGGTTTCCGTTTCGCAACTACTGGTTTGCATTCAAGCAATCCTGATGCTGCAAAAGAAAACGATCCGCATTTATGAACAGCTTGGGATCTTCTGCTTGCTAGAACTAGTCGTTGCTGCTGTGTTCAACGATGCCCTGAATTACGGCCTCATCCTGATTCCGATTTGCATCGTTGGAATTTGGGGATTGACCTTGTTGGCGATCGCAACGTCAATCAACCGCGTTGACGGTAGCTTTGATCGCCTGCTTGCTGATTCTGCTTTGATTGAACAAGAAGCCGAACCCATGCAGCCACCTTGGTTTCAAAACAGTTCTAGCCAGTCAACCGACTTGATGTCCAGCGTCGCCAAGCGGTTGCCGTATGTGGTAATGCTGTCTTTTGCGCCAGCGATCCTGGTTGTGGCGGGTTTCTTTTTCTATGCCTTGCCGCGCATTACCAATTCCGGTCGCGTTAGTAATCGCGCAAGCGCCGTCGTTGGATTTAGTGATGAAGTCCGTTTAGAACAACTTGGTCAGATGGGCCAAAACAATCAAGTTGCAGCAAAAATCACGTTGACACGAAACCCTAGCAATCAGCCCTTTCACCCAATCGCCGGGATTTACTTACGTGGCGCGGTGTTAGAACGTTACCAAGTTGACCGTAAACGAAAATCGTCGTCCAGCAAAAGTCGCAGCTCATCAAGCTGGTCAGCCATAGGTGGGACTGCGATTCATCGCGATGGATCGCGGCCACCAGATTTGTTTGCATTGGAATCGATGACCGATCAAAGCTCCGATGCATTCGTCGAACCCGACTCAATCGTGGTTGACATCACTTACGCGGCCTCGCGAAGTGCATCACTGTTTACGATTCCGCCTTATCATTCCGTTGAATCAAAACAGATCCTGTTTCATCGAGACGATCGTTGGACCTTGGCAAGAGAACCTGAACAATTTCTATACCCAAGAATTTCGTACGGCTTCGGCACGGGGGCCTTTCGTGGCGGAATCCAATGCGAGGCAATCGTCACCGGAAAGTCGATGGAGATGCTGTTATTAGCAGAAAGTCCCCAGCCAAACCCAAAGGCTGGCGCTGAGGAGATTTTGGCCGCGACGATTCGAAACCAATTGAGAATAGCCAACGCTCAGAAACGTTGGGAGTTGTACAAAGATGCAACGCTTGAATTTGATCGCGGAGCGATGCCAACGATCAAAAAGATTGCTGACCAAACCGCATTGTCCCTCCGGAAATCATCATCCGAGAAAGCTCCGAGTCGTTATTCGCTGGCGAAGGCGTTAGAACAGCATTTCTTTATTAACCGGCAATATGAGTACTCACTGAATCTCAACGCGGAATCAGTCGTTGGCATGGATCCAATCGAGCAATTCGTTTCCGTGGATCGCGTTGGGCTGTGCGCTGGTCCTTGTGGGCCTTGTGCTTTGG
>CAYVAN010000110.1:9924-10418 GCA_964449225.1 uncultured Rhodopirellula sp. | reverse complement strand
GGCATTGCCAGTATTTTGCGACGGCATTAGCAATGATGCTTCGCAGCCAAGAAATTCCGTCGCGAATTGTTGTCGGTTACAAGACCGACGAATATAGCGAGATGGGCGGCCACTTTTTGGCTAGACAGTCGCACGCGCACGCTTGGGTGGAAGCACTGATGAACCGATCCGATCTGGACGAGATTCAGATTGGTGGTGGGCAACCCAAATCAGACGAATACTGGGTTCGTTTCGACCCAACGCCATCATCGTTTGGCGACAATGATCAAACCAGTAGCGCGGGCAAAGTCCTCGATCTGGCCCAAGACATTTGGGATGGACTTGTGATTGATATGGATTCCGAGAAACAAGCAAAGGCCCTGTCAAGCAAAACCGGTCTGGGGGCTCTTAGTCAAAGCTACAGCCAATTTGTCAACCAAGTTAGCAATCTGGTAGCCAAGATCCGCGCCGGTGATTTGGGCGTACCGCGCAACATTCGGCGCGCCGTAGACAAA
>CAYVAN010000110.1:0-9914 GCA_964449225.1 uncultured Rhodopirellula sp. | reverse complement strand
GTGCGGGGAATACTCAACGTCATGCAGGGCCAGCAGATGCTGGTGCAAAAGCTACCGCCCGCCACCCAAGCGCAGCCTTATGTTGCGGCTAGCACGGTTTGGCTACGTGCTCCCATGGATGGTATCTGGCGGCCGTTGGTGGAATTGGGTTATGCTTCGCCATCGTCGGCCTGGCAACCGCCTTGCGTCGAAAACCATCGCGATGGGGCAGAAAGCAAATTCGTCCTCGCACTGGATCGACTGCATCACGTTCTACAATTGATTTTTACTCGTCTGCGATGGATCAGCTTGAACGGTTAGGTCTAGAACGTGCGACCGAACAAACCCCCATCGAATTCCTTCGCAATTGTGCCTCAGAAACGGTCGCTCCGTTAACGGTTTTGACAACCGCTTTCTATCGAGTCCGATATCGCGGTAGTCCATTAAGCGATGGCGAATCAGACGCGGCGACGAACCCGACGAACCCGACGCACTCGGATGTTGAACGGGCTTTGAGCGAATTAACACGTCGCGTTGACGCAATCCGCAGTGGCGACGACACTGCCCCAGCAGAAAACCTAAGCCTAGATTCCAGAAATCAACCCGGAGCCGAATGAAGTGATCGTAACCATCGACGGACCTGCGGGAGCTGGGAAAAGCAGCATCGCGAAACGACTGGCGACGAAACTGGATTTCGATTTTCTGGATACAGGGGCGATGTACCGAGCAATCACGTTGGGCATCATTCGATCGCCTTTAGAATGGGAAGATATCCCAGGGCTGATCCACTTCGCTCGCAATGCCGTGCTTCGTTGGGAAGGCGAATTGATTTATTTGGACGACCAAAATGTGTCCGAGGAAATACGCACTCCGACGGTGACCTCGGCCATTCACTTCATCGCTGACCTTCCCGAAATCCGCTTCGAATTGTCCAATCAACAGCGGCGAATCGCCAGCGACTTGAACCACGCTGGCCGGGGAATCGTAACGGATGGACGCGATCAGGGAAGTGAAGTTTTTCCCAACGCTCAGTGTAAGATTTTTTTGACCGCGTCGCCCGAAGAACGTGCTCGCCGAAGACAAGAACAACTGTCTGCCTCCGGGCGGTTTTTACCTCTAGAAGAAGTTCTTCAAACGCAGAACCGCCGCGATGAAGAAGACACCGCTCGCGAAATCGGCGCTCTGCGTCCCGCGGAAGACGCCATCGTCGTCAACACCGATGGCATGACGCCTGATGAGGTTCTGGAAAAAGTATTCACGATTGTTCAGCAGAGAAAGCAGACGCCTTGATAAGAAAAAGAATCAGGGTCGCTAGCGAAGCAAAGACGTTCGCTAATCTGCTCGATAAGAACAGAAGTTAGATGATTAGCTTTGGTGTTGGATCTTGATTGCTTTCCGATGCATCGTGGTGTTCTGATTTGTGTCTTGCTTTGATGCGTACGTAGGGTGCAACAAAACTAGCTCGATCGGCGAATGAATTGTTTTGGCCCGGTCGATCGTGCCTAGGTTCGCTGAACGCCTCGATCACAAATCCACACTGACACATACCGCCGATGATCTGGTCCCAGCGATGCAGGTATTCAACAGCGCCGGTTTCCCTTAAACGTGAAGCGTTCTTCGTCATTTGCTTTGGGGGCGGAACCGGATCATCGCGATAATACCGATGCTGAATCTGGTAGCCGCCATCGCGATGGCGATCCGTGGATGCTTGAAGGCTTCCGGGCTGCTTGTGCTGGGAAACATAAACGCCACCTGGACGAATGACTCTCGCGACCTGATCGAAGACCTTTCCGATGTCGGGCACGTAACACGTGCTGACTGGATGAATAACGATGTCAAAAGAACTTGCCATCAGCATCGAAAGATCCTCCATCGTTGTTTCAAATACGCGAAGAGAAAAATTCCGTTCGGTAGCGACTCGGCGGTCCAGTTCCAGCATTGCAGGGCTGATATCCACCACGGTTACCTTGGCACCAGCGGCGGCGTACAGCGAACTTTGACGGCCTCCGCCAGCAGCTAAACAGAGCACTTCTTGCCCAACAATTGACTTTCCTAACCAACCAGCGGCATCAACCGTTCCCAACGGATCAGCCAATTCGGCATCGCTTGCGGGGCGACAGAGCGGATTTTGGGCGGTCGCCATTGTGTCGTAAACATCGCGATTGACGCGTAGATAATCAAAGCGATTCATTGACAAACGGGCCTATTCACTAGCTGTTGTGGTGCTTTTTTTGTTAAAAACTGGGTTTTCATGAGTATTTACCGTGTTTTGTTGCGAACTTGACCCCCAATGGGGAACTTTGCAAGCACCTGGATCATCCGACCTGAGGATCCGGGGTGCCACGCAAACCGGATCATTCAAAAATCAGTATTCAGAATTACCTTAACCATCGGCCGGTGAGCGCCATTAATCCTGACCCGCAACATTGGCGAGAACGACTTAGCGACTATCTGGACGATCGTCTCGCCCCCGCTGAGCGCGCCGAGTTTGAACAAGCGATTCGGGATGACGACCAGTCCGAATCGGATGGGCTGCGCGGCCAACTTGACCAGATGTCTCAGCAACGGGATTCCTTGAAACGGCTCGCCGATCACGATTCTCGGTTTCAATTGGATTCCGGTTTTGCCGATCGGGTGCTTGAATCGTCGATGAAGCGTGCCATGGAAAAGCTTTCCAAGGGGCAGCTTTCTAGGGGTCAGTTTTCTAGTGTTCAGGGCGTCGGTGACGACCACCCGCTGATCCTGCTGGCCAAAAAATCAGGATTGATGGATTCAGTGACGGTGCCGAATCATCGCACGCGTTTGGTTGATCGCCGGATGCTCGTGGCCGTGATTGGCATTGCCGCGTCGCTTGGCTTGTTAGTTTTTTCCGCCAACCGATTTACCGGCGACGATGACTCCGTGTCGGAACAGCCGTTTGTGATTGCTCAGAATCAGACAAGCATTTCAGAGGCTCCCGAGCGAGTCCAATCATTGATTGAGCTCGATTCGATCAGTCCGAAATCTTCCGATGTTGGCTTGGCGTCGGTCGAAGGCCTATCCAGTGCTGCCACGCAAGAGGATGAGGTCGAATTTGAAACGATGACAAATCCGACGTTGCCAGTTGGCCCTGCCTTCGCGACGTCATCGGATCGTCGCAAGACGAAATCGGTGGCCAGTTCAGTCATGGACTCCACTGTTTCGATGGGCCAGGGCGCGATTGGCAAAGGATTGTCGCCGACCAAATTGGCCGCGATCATGGTATTGGAAGTAAGGCAAACCGAATCTGGACGTGTCGTGGGTGCAGTTCGCCGCGCAATGAAGAATGCCGGAATCGGAAGCAGTGACGAGAGATCGCTGACTGCTGAAATTGCCGAGAGTGCATCACAAACGGTCGCACTTGGTGACGACGAATTCGTTTCGATGTTGTACCTGCAAGCGTCCGCCAAGAGTATCGATCAGTTCTATGTCAATCTCTTTGATGATCAATCGGGAGTGGCATCAGTTTCACTAGCCATCGCCAGCAACACTCCGGTGTTAGGCCTGGTTGATGCAGTCGAGGTGGTCGACGCGACGTCCATCAGTCACGGTGGTGGTTTAGCAACGCGGCTTACGGGCGAAATTGATCCGATCAATGATCTAAACTTTTCCCAGGTGTCGCGTGAATCGATGCGAGGAATGACACAAAGCAGCGGCCCCGACTTCGCCGCTCAATTGATCATCGTGATACGCTGATTTAACCAGCGATTTGTTTTCAACGACATCCTGCTTAACACAAGTAGAATAACGCGAAAACACACTGCCGCCGGCAAAGCAAACGCAGGTCACTCTCGCGATCAAAGAATGGTTACGTGTTATTGAATCCAGATTGTCAGAGCTCACCATCCCCCTTTCCATGAAGATCGTCCCCCTATCAACCTTTCGTGGGCAGTTCCACACTGCACGCCAGATGAAGAAGTACACCCCAGAGGATGTGAAACATCCGCGAAATCACGGGCGTTTAGCGAGGTTTTCGGTGTACCTGAAGCAGAAGGCGAAGCACTCAGCTCGGACGCCTCAATGCGCCACCTAATTCAATCCTGGTCCACTCTGGACCAAGCGACCCGGGACATCCTCATCGCGATCGTCAGAAGTCGGGCTTCGACCTGATGACAACCGCTTGATACAATGGGCAGACAGTCATCGTCCTCATGTGAGATTCATTCATGTCCGAATCAGCTCAACAATTGATTGACTCTGCGTTGCAGCTTGCTCCTGCGGATCGAGCTGTCGTTGCCAACGCCATTCTTGCCAGTTTGGAAAGCGAATCTAACAGCCACGAATCGGCAGAGATTCGCGAGGCTTGGTCGGATGAGATTCGCAATCGCATCGCCGACATTGACAGCGGTCGGGTAAAGACGGTTCCTTCGTCAGAAGTATGGAAACGGATTGGCGGTAAACCCAGTGGTCGAACTTGAGTACCACCCCGAAGCGTCCGATGAAGTCGCAGAGGCATTTTCTTGGTACGCCACCGCCAACCCAGAGGTAGGCGAGCAATTCAAACTTGAGCTTGAGCGTGCTGAAGAACTTGTACAGCGATCGCCCGAATCTTGGGCGGCGTATCTTCTCGAAACGCGAGGCTTTCGCTTTCAAAAATTCCCATTTGTTCTCGCCTACGTCATTCGCGGCGAACAAGTCATCATCGTCGCGTTGGCTCACACGAAGCGAAAGCCAGGCTACTGGCGTGAACGGCTGGAATAACGAGCTTTGTTTGCCGTCTCAAGGAAAGTAACGCCATTGAACCCGGCTGTTCCCTAACCAATCGGCCAGTAAACCCGCTTGAGCGGAACAAGGGCGAGACCTTCAGGCGAGAATGAGTCGTAATGTTCCAATACGAGCGCACGAAGTCTTGGCAGGTCTACGAGCGTAAGAGGGATGCTCGATCTTTCGGCCTCGTATCGAGCCTCTTTTGTGTACCCACCGGTACTGACATACAAGCACTTGTCTCCTTGCTGTCGCCCGCCAATAAAAGCTCGAATCTGGTCGGCAGAAATTCGAGTTCCCTTTCGATGTTTGACCTCGACGAAAATCCTTGGCTCCTTGAGTCCCAGGCCATCTGGCGAAGCAATTACATCAACGCCGCGATCCGGTCCTTTTTCGGACGTTTCCGCTCGAAATCCCATAGCCCGCAGAATCTCGGCGACCAGTTCCTGGAGTTGCTCCCAAACCCTCTCGAATGAGACTGGGAACAAATAACAAAGCCGACTCGAATTCAACTTGACCGCGAACTGATTGAGGCCGGTCGATTGACTGCTCTTCGCGTGAAAAACTCGCGAGTTGTCGAGCATCGGCGATAAGTCCTCGTAGTGAATCAAGCTTCTTGACGCCAATTCCCTTTTCTCTTGCCACGACTTCAACGTCTAATTCACATAGGTCCGCGATTGAAACCACGTTGAATCGACTGAGTACGTTTCTTACGAGTCCGCTTATCTGCAGGTGCTCCTCCACCCTCGCTTTCAATAATTCCTCGTTCGAGCTATTTGATTCCGGCATCTTCAATTCGCTCGCTTTCACGAAGCATTAATTTTGACCTTCGGTTTTTGAATTATCAGACAACGAACGACCGCCGTCGTCGGTTCCCGGTGGCCAGATATTTCGCTGTGTCATTTTGCAAATCCATAGAGCAAACACGACGACACCCGTGCCAGTGCCCGCGATGACCCAACGCATGATGGGTATATTCACGAGACTAGCGATCCCCACGATGATTCCGCCCAAAGCAATGGCGATTGTGCCGTCACGATAGAGAACCTTTCCCATCCGTTCGGCTTGACGGAGCGTTGCGATCGTGGCGGCTTGGTCTTCAAGTCGTTTCGCCTCGGATTGGCGTCCAAATACTTGTTCGTCGCGAGCACTCTCGACAGCATCAAGTTTGGTTTGTAGAACGCCGATCCGCTCGATTAACGCTTCCCTATCTCGCTCGGCGACAACGACAGCACGCAGCCCTGCTTTGGACACCATGTCGGTGACCAAGTAGCCGTCCATCGTCCGATTCTCCAGCTCAGCATCCTGCGGTGACTCGCCCGCCGGCGGTTCAGGATGAGACGGTACTTTCGGTTGCGGTTTCGTTCCGCTCACGAAGCAACTCCTTGTAGTACCGCTTGATCTGCTCGTCCTCAATGACTGCGTAGCGGGGAAGTCGCCCGCCATTCTCATCAAGCACTTGATGCCATGGCGTTCCCTTGCGGTGCGTCATGTTCATCAATTGACTTGCTGTAAATTGCCCGTAGTTCTCCCAAACGCTTTCTAAGAAAACGTCAGTCCGCTCGGCAGGCGGCTCGGAATAGTCCTCGATGTGGATATCCCGATTCAGCAGATCGGTACCATCAAAAGCAGTCGCAAGTCGCGTGATGGGTTCGGAGCCAAACTCGCTAAACTCTCGATAGATCGAGCGGAAGACCGGCCCCCACTGCCATGCCTCAACCGTTTCGTGAACCAATGGTTCATCAAATGCCAAGGACCAGCCGTGAGCGATGTACGTTAGCTTCTGCAATTGCATCGCAGTCAGCGTTTTGCCGTCTCTTTTAGCTCGCTCAATGAACCAGTTGGCGATTGCTCGAACGTCGTACATCAAATATCGCCCCCTGAAATCTCACGAACAATCAAATTGCTAATCGGCAGAGTGCCATAAACGAGACATCCATCATAGCGACCTAGGACGACGCTTGGGAGGTGACTTCCGCTTTGGCGTCCGCGAACGGCCGTTACGGGCATTTCGCGTTCTGGTCGATGAGCGCGAGCCTTTCTGAAATTGTTTCCATGTCTGGAAGATCAGAGTCAGAAAAAGGGTCAGGAGCATTTTTGGTCACCAGAGTTTGCCTATCTTGCCTTTAAGGCTCCTGACCCTTTTTTTGAACTTGTTGTAGCGGGAGTTGGTAAGAGGTTTGGCGGGGCGGTTTCGGTTTGGTTGGGGTGCGGGCCGAAAGTACAGTTTGGGCTACGTTTTTCTTTGAAACAAAAGAGAGTGTGTGGCGATGCATGTCCTCCCTGGGATTTCAATGTGATCGTGTTCCAAAGGCGACCAGAAAACTATCTTTTGGTTTGGAGCGAAATCCGCACCTTAAAGTGTTTCGGTTCCTGGCAACGTTAGTAATTGTTCGGGGGTGATTGGGCCGGGGTCGATCCACAATCCGTCGGGCGTGATTTCCATCGTTCCTAGGTCGAAGTCCAGGCTTCGGCGGACGACTTCGTAGCTGACGAAGAAACCTAGCAGGTTGTTTTGAGCGATTAGTAAATCATTGAGTGCGCTAATCGCATCTCGGGCGGCGGTCGGGCCCGATCCGTTTCCACGATCTTCGTTTTGAAGTCGTATGTCGGCATTGAGTTCGATTTGCGAAGCAGCGATTCGAATCGCTTGTCGTCCAAGTTCAAAATTCAATCGGTTCGCTTGCATCTCTCGCAACTCGCCACGAAGCAGTTGCCAAAGACTGTCTTCGAACTGATAGAAATTGCGTTTGGTCTGTTCATATTGAATCAGTGCTTGCCGATAAGCATTTCGTTCTTCCAATCGAGTGATCGGTGCGTCCCAACGAAGCCCAACGCTAAGTCGGCCCGTGTCGGATCGAAGCCGCAGCGGATTACTGCCGACGTTGCCAACATCGCCGGACACTAAAACATCAAGCGAACTTTCCAGGTCGTCAGCGATGACTTCGATGTTGCGCCACGAATCAACCACGGCTGCTTTCTGATTGGCGTAGTCGCGGCGGTTCCTGCTGGCGATCGCAAAGGCGGAACGAGTGTCCATTTTGACGTCTGGCAATAACAGACTTTCAGTTCGGGCGCGAGCTTGAATCAGCTGTAAGGCCAACATGTCATCGCCCATGTCGGCCAATAAATCTTGGGTCGCGATGATCACGTCGTCACGCAGCTTTTGGGAAAGCCGTTTGCCGTCAAGCGTTTTCCCTTTGTCACCATGAAGTTCATCGAGAACTTTCCCCAGGACATGAATCCGATTTTCGTAGCCCAAGAATCGTTCTTCCAATTTTCCGTAGGCGACACTGAGTTGTTGATCCAGATCCACCAAGTCATCAACATCGAAGATCGACTCGTCGATTCCAGAAACGTTTAGCAGACCACAGATCCCGTCGCGTTCTTCTTCATAGGACCGACGAAGTTCTTTCGCGCGATTGATTCGCTGCGGCAACGCACCCTCGAAGTCTTTGATGTCGGTGGCGACCATTGGCAAATCTTCGTCGATAATGGTTTGGTTAAAATCAGCTAGCGGTTCAATGGCTTGCCCAATTTGTTTGACGGTTTCAGCGACTTCATCGGTCCAATCGATCTTAGAAATTGGCAAACCGGTCAATTCATCAATGGTGATTTCGTTGCCAGCAAGCAGCGAAACGTTCAATTCGCCCACCGTGACACGAAGCGTGCTGAGCTGTTGACGACGATTGAGCAGCGACCGAGATATCAGTTCGAACCGCGACAAAATTGGATCATTCAAACGCAGACAAATGTACGGAGGCAATCCCAGCGTGCGGGTAAACGCGTCGACGGAACGTTCGTAGGCAGCCTGTTGAATGATCAAGTTGGATTGAGACGAGAACAAGTTTTGCCGAGCCTGGGCAACTTGCAATCGTTCACGAATAATGCTGCCGGGATCGTCGGGGATCTTGGTTAGCAATTCGATCAACGAGTCTTCCAGAATCAACAGATTCTCGGTTTGTCGCGTGATGTTTTCTTTTTGGTTTCTGATTTCCAGTTGGTCCTGTAACAGACCAAGGTACCCGCCGCTGGTGTCGAAGCTGTTGATGTTGGCTACCGAGCTGGAAGAATCATTTCCGTCGACGGCGGTGATGGTGCTTTCTAAACCACGACCGATGGTAACGTTCAAAAGAAAACTGCGTCGAAATCTCTCGAACGAACGGACAGCCGCCAACAGATCGCGTTCGGCTGACGTCAAACCTTCCAGCACCACATCACGTCCCGCTAAACGCAGCAGGGGTTGCAACAGAGTAAAATTCAAAAGCGTCGTTGAGCTAGCGTTGGTGGGGCCGCTTAATTCCCAAACCATACTATTGGCGACGCCCACGACCAGATCGCTGCCGGTTGCGAATCGTCGCCGCATCGAAAGCGTCCCTTGATCAATTTGGCTGTCGGTCCCCACTTGGAACACGGTGCTGCTGTTACCACCGCTGCCTGTTGCTCGCCGTCCGATCGTGGTTAGCGACGTTTGACCGCCACCGAAAAATTGCGTATCAAACTCGAACCGTTGAGTGCTAACGCCCAAGGCGGTCAAGTACAGATTTTCGACTTGGTTTTGATACTGAGGCGAATGCAACAATGCGACTTCGACCGCTTCGTCCAAATCCAGCTCAAGTACGCCGTTGTCATTGACTGGTAAGAACTGCCACCAATCGGGACTTTCGACCGAGTTCGTTTTTCCCGCCGCCTCCCACATCGGGTAACCTCGCCGTCCATCCACGCACTGCATGTACCGATTGGAAGCCTGGTCATCAGGCGGCATTGGCTGAAAGTCCAAATCGAACGGATTGAACATCCGGCTTTGGCGATCGACGTCGATGCGAACCCCAGCGGCGGGTGGACGGGCGATCACTGTCGCTTTTTGATCAATCAGGCGATGGGCCTCACGATCGGCTTGCCGTCGATAGTAATTCCGATGACATCCAGTCGCGAGCACAGCGATACCGATCAGCAGCGTCCGAAGAACGGTTCCCGCGATCGCTTGTTGATCATCACGATGCGTCAGAACTGCCAAGCGATCGATTCCTAAAGATCCGACTGACGCTCCGAATGCACAGAAACCGGATAAAGCGTCATGCCTAGTATCGGATTCGGCTGATCAACCCGAATGCACCACCTGGACCCTTTGCCAGTACAAAATTGGTGGTCCGCAGTGATCCAATCGTGCCGGATGGATCGATTATCAGGCTTGGATTTGGAGGGGCATGGAC
>CAYVAN010000109.1:14318-15476 GCA_964449225.1 uncultured Rhodopirellula sp. | reverse complement strand
CTGCACGTTGATCCGACCGGGCGAACAGCAGTGGATGCCTCGGGCGAGCCAACGGAAATGTTCATTGCTAACAGCGGTACGACCATTCGTTTTTTGACTGCCGCATTGTCGGCTTCGGGAGGTTTCTATCGACTCGGCGGCGTGCCGCGAATGCACGAACGTCCCATTGGTGATCTAACCGATGCCATCTTGGCGGTCATCGACGGCAGCATCAAAACTGAATCAGACAACGGTTGTCCGCCAGTGTTGATTGATTCCAAGGGATGGAGCAGTAACGAATTGAAAGTCGGCGGGAATGTCAGCAGCCAGTACTTGAGCGGTCTAATGATGGCGGCACCCATCGCAGCGTCCAAGCATCGATCAAAGGAAGTTCAGATTTCGGTCGTGGGCGAACTTGTATCGCGTCCTTACGTTGACATGACCGCAGAAGTCATCAAATCATTTGGCGGCAGCGTCCAAGTGATCGACAAAGTTGATCAGGTCGTCGTTCAGGTTTCCGGCGATCCGTACATTGGATTGGATTATTCCATCGAACCCGATGCGTCGGCTGCCAGCTACTTTTGGGCTGCCGCCGCAATCACGGGCGGACGAGTCAAAGTCGAAGGCCTCAATGCATCGGCAATGCAGGGTGACGTTGGATTCGTAAACGTCTTACAGCAAATGGGCTGCGAAGTTGAACACGACGACGATTCAATCACGGTGACCGGGAATGCGCTCTATGGTATCGATGTCGACATGAACGCGATCAGCGACACCGTGCAAACACTTGCGGTTGTTGCCCTGTTTGCGTCAGGGCCAACCACCGTACGCGGGGTCGCGCACAATCGGTTTAAAGAGACCGATCGCATCGGTGATTTGGCGGCCGAATTGCGTAAGCTTGGTGCAAAGGTTGATGAACACGAAGACGGCATGACGATCACGCCAATCAGCGATCAAAGTTACAAATCGGCAACGCTGGAAACTTACCACGACCATCGTATGGCGATGAGTCTTTCGTTAGCGGGACTAAAGATCCCATGTATCAAAATCCTGAATCCCGCCTGCACCGGAAAGACTTATCCCGAGTATTTTTCTGATCTGGAAGCCTTGATTGAACGCCCTCACCACTGGGGCTAGAGTGCTTTCAAGTTTGTTAGGGGATATGGCGATGTAGGCCGG
>CAYVAN010000109.1:0-14308 GCA_964449225.1 uncultured Rhodopirellula sp. | reverse complement strand
GCGCAGTTCAGGCAATTGCATCGCACAGTTTTGTATTGCCTGAACTGCGCTTCGCTTGTTCCGGCCTACGTCAATTCTTAAAATGTTTTGGGCCTTCCTTGGTAGCCATTCATGCTGAAGCTCTGCGCCTAGGTGTAGCGATTTCTAGTTTTTCATCGCCGTCGCCTGGTTCGTTATTTCTAGAATCGGGGTTTGCGTGATTTGCCTGACCGAGCAGCGGCTTGATGGCATGAAAAGTTGATTCTGCGACTCGATCCCAACTAAAGTCCTGTGCCCTGGTGATACCCTGGTTCGACAACTGGTGACAACGATGGGTGTCGGTTAACAATTCCATCATGATTGCGGCCAGCTCCGATGGATTCTCGGGAGAGAACAAAATTCCGGCACTTCCGACGACTTCAGGAATTGAGGTCACATTTGCGCCAACGACTGGGCATCCACAGGCCATTGCTTCGACCAACGGCAAACCGAAACCTTCAAAATAGCTTGGCAAAATTGTTGCGACGGCTCCTCGATAGTAAGTCGCAAGCGTTTCATCGTCGATTCCGCTGACCAAATCCACTCGTTCGTTGAGTCCACGTTCTTGCAGTTGGTGTTGTAACCATGGATCAGATTTCACAACCATCAATAGCCGTGCACGTGTGGTTTTAGCAATGGAACTGAATGCATCAAGCAAGGCGGGCAGGTTCTTATGCGGCTTTGTGTTTCCGACGTAAACAAAATAGGGATCGTCAACCGATCGCGTGGGGCCGTCTTTTCGGAACGCGTTTGAGATTCCATTTTGGACTGAAACAACTTTCCATTCTGGCAGATCATACCAGTCAAGAATCTGACTTTTGCTGAATTCAGAAACGGTCAGGGTTACTGGTGATCGACGGACGACCGGCCGTTGTAGAAACCGATAGTACAAGGATTTGGCAAGCGTTTGTTCGCCCTTGTGTCGTACATGGATCAAGTCATGGACGGTTGCCACCACGGGGCAACGTGACCAGATTGGAACGTTGAAACCGGGGCTGATGAATAATGACGCTTTCTGAGTCGCCAAGTACCAAGACAATCGAAGTGCATCCAATGGATGCGTCGGAGCGTGTTTTAGCTTGACGTCTCGAAGACTTATTCCATAGGCATCCCGCAGCCGTGATTTAAGTTCAGTTGCGAAGCGACCAATTCCGTTCTGGACGCACCAGCGTTGGTCGTAAAAAATTCTGGTCATCGATTAGGCTCCGACCTTCAACGCTCTTCGCTCAATCGAAGGCGGTATTTTGATACCCACAATCCTTGCAAGGTGGCCTCGCAAGTTTTGACGGAAATGACCTACAGAGAAACGTTCGGCATTTGCTCGGCAATCCAATGGAGAGAAATCATCAGCATGAAATCCCGCGATCGTTTCTAAGAGTGACTCCGGGGATTGCTTATCAAAGAACAGGCCAGTTTTATTCTCGATCACGGTTTCCAACGCACCACCGGCTCTGAATGCAATGACTGGTGCGCCTGCAGCTTGTGCTTCCACGGGCGTAATGCCGAAATCCTCCACACCCGGAAACACGAATGCTCTACAAGTTTCCATCAATTTTCGCAATGCAGCGAATGATTGACGGCCCAGGAATTCAATGTTGGGCCCTGCGATCTTTTCCAAATGCTTGCGTTCGCTTCCATCCCCGACAACCACCAATCGTGTTCCAAGTTCGGTGTAAGCACGCACGGCGATGTCGATTCGTTTATATGGCGTGAGTTCTGACAATACGAAATCGAAGTCTTCGCGGGGTTGATCCCAATTGAAATCATGGGTCGCTACTGGCGGGTACAAGACGTCTGAATCACGACCGTAGTATTGCTTGATTCGATTGGCGACAAAGTTTGAGTTCGCGATAAAGAAATCGACCGATTGAGCAGCGTCGTGATCGAACTGACGCAAGCGAGGCCCGAATCGGTCCAACAATAGCCGCGCTGCCAGCGATGTTCGTTTGTATTCGTCCCCCATTTCCCATAGGTAGCGTGGTGGGGAATGACAGTAACAAACGTGCTGAGTGTTGGTCCCATGTGGGATGGCTTTGATCAGCGAAGCATCGCTGCTTAGCAAGACGTCGGTGTCTTCGGAGACACGCATTTGCTTGATTGCCCACGGATGAAGTGGCAAAAGGTGTTTGTACGCTTTTCGGATTCCCGGAATTCGGTTTAACGGACTTGTGTGTACCGAAGTGTATTTCAGGCCGGGTACCGTAATGTCGGTATCATGCGTCAACGTGTAGAGTTCGGCGTCGGGGAAGATCGCTGCCATTTGTTCGACAACTTTTTCGCCACCGCGATAACTCATGATCCAATGATGTGCGAGTGAAACTTTCATAGCGATACCTTGGTGTCGATTGAATTGCCATTGACCGGTCGTACGGCGGAACGAGACACCGGGCGATTGTGTTTTGATTTCTGTGTCAATTGACGACGGCAGTGTTTGATCAGTCGTTCAAAGCGTTCGTCATCCGATGCGATCGCTGATCCAAGCAAGGCTTGATCGATGGCTTTTTCAGTTTGCCCAATTCGACTGAGCGATAACGCGAACGAGTAGCGATGATCGAGATTGCGTCCGCCGGTCGCGACCGCGTTTTGCCAAGCAACCGCTGCTTGTTCGTGCTGCTGAACGCTTTCGTGGACCTTAGCAATCCAAGACCATCGTTCGGTGATCCGCATGTCGTCCCGGTCTTCAATCGCGGTGACAATTTCAGAGGCAATGTCAGTGCGATGCTGAACGCTTTGATTTGAAACGTTTGAAATCAACCGGACGGCCAAGTCCATTCGCCGGCTTGGAATGATTCGGCTGACCACCAAGGCAGGTGAGAACGTTTGCGAGGAAGCTTTGTAAATCGGTTCAATGTGGTCCAAGCGAATTTCTAGGCAACGATTCCATGATTCGACGGCCATATCAGAATCGCCTGACAAGAATGCAATCAGTCCACAGTGATAGAGCAAGTGATGGCTGTTGTTGGAAAGCTTTGCGATCGTTGGGATAAAGTTTTCAATGGGCATTCCGGCAAGGGGTGCCAGGAAGGCCGCGTTGATATGGTTCTGAGGAATGCATGGTTCTAAACATGCCGCCCGCTTCAGGTCGCTAAGTGCGGCGACTAGATGCTGGCGAAGTTCGGCGGCGGATCTAAATTCCTCCACGAGTGCCAGCCGGTCCATTTCTGGGGCCGATAACAGGGCCGCAAATAAACGCTTGGGCTCGGTTGCTTTCCAGGTAATCTTTTCGCCTGATTGATTCGCAAGCCGAATGATCGCGGAACGCATGCGAACGATTTCCCAGGTTGCTCGTCGGCTACGAAGTTCGGGCGAATTTGGTAAACGCTCAATCGCATCATCTAGCTGATCAAGTGCCGTCTTGGCTGTCTGATCGGTGGGCTGTTCCCGCAGCTTGTTCGCGAGCGTTTGCGATAGGACGCGTTCAGCGTACCGTTGATTCGAGCAGAAATTAATGGAAGCGAGCAGGAAAACGCTGCTGGCTAAAACCGTAGCGGCGGGCAGCTTCCAGCCTGGATTCCATCCCCACCAAGGTGACGAAGCCGTGGCGGGCTCAACAGTGCGGCGGACACAGGAAACCGCAATGCCGAAGACAGCCGCATACATGTAAAGATTGGCGGGGATAATCAGGACAAAATCAATGGTGCTTTGAATGCATCCACTCACTAGCACGATCAACCCAATCATTCCCCAGCGGCGACTCGATGAATCCGCACCATCGCGGATCAAGCCCACGCAGTGACGTGCCATCCATGCGATCGCGAGTAACAACAACGCCAAGCCGATGACGCCGGATTCGGTAAAGATTTCTAGGTATTGATTATGAGCGTTCTTGAACCAGCTTTTGTGAACGATTCGTTGGTGGGGAAGGGTTGCATAGCGGTAGGTTCCCAGTCCACTGCCGATCGGAAAGTGTGCGATCGCAGTGTCCCAGCCATCCGGCCAGTGTGCCCATCGTTGGTCGGATGAAAGTCGATCCAACGTCATGTCGCCAGCTCGTTCTTTTGCGATGCTGTTTCCGCCTAGAATGAACAGCAGCGTTAACACGACCATTCCACCGATCGCGATTGCGGATAGATTTGCCTTGGTCATCTTCAATCGTCGATCAAAGACCAATGCGATTGCAACCGCGACAACGACGGCCAACCATGCACCGCGGCAAAGTGATATCACCAAACCAGCAGCCAAAAACAATACGACCGAAATCAATACTAGGTTGCTGAGTTCAAAGAATTTGGAATTCGAACCATAGGCGGAACGCTTTTGCGAGGATGCATTGTCGACGGAGCTCCACTGGAACAATCGTCCTTTCAGTAGAGCAACGACTGAAATGGCGATCGCAGGAATCAATGCCGCTGCACCCGCATTCTTGTAAATGAAACTTGCGAACGGGACTGTATCTAGCTCATGCAGCATTCCCGGAAGAATGAACTCATTGTTGCCGGATCTTTGGATGAATCCCCAGCACACCAATGCCGCTGAATTTGCGAGCACTGCGATCGCAAAAATGATGCGTGATTGCCTGGTGCGAAAGAGAATCGATGCTCCGATTAGAAATGCGATTCCCGATGCCAGCGGAACGAGTGCCTTTTGTGTCCGATGGCTCAACAGCGCCGAATCAACACTCCAGTAGACGGTTGTCGTTGGTGTTGCCAACTGAGTGATCGCTTGGTTGATCGCGTTAACGCTTGCGGCACCGATTTGGTTTGCTTGATTGCCCGGGTCGATTGGTGATTGAAACACCAAGCCCTGCACGACTGCATAAACGCAGAAAAGACAAGCAA
Source organism: uncultured Rhodopirellula sp. (assembly GCA_964449225.1). GTDB lineage: Bacteria > Planctomycetota > Planctomycetia > Pirellulales > Pirellulaceae > Rubripirellula. Next base: position 9,512 of record CAYVAN010000109.1, on the reverse strand, counting down.
TTGCTGGTAAGGCAAATGAAACAGGCGATGGTCGGTCGCGAAGCAACATCACAAGAGCCGCGATGATTAAGACGGCTAAACTGGCGATCGAAAGCAGTTGCTGTGACGAGGATGTGACGCCACCCAAATGCCAAGCAGAGGAAACCACGCCAAGGATGATGAGCATTTGGCCAAGGAAAACCAGGGAAGATGCAATTCGGTGATTTATCATCCTTCGCGGTTCCTGCACGCTATGTGATTTTGGTTCAACTTGACGTAGGAACCCTCCCTACGACTTTCAACGTCTTGTCAGTTGGTTGGCGCTGTTGGCAACGAACTGATGGGACCACGTACAGGTGACGTGACGATGCTGGTCGACGTAGGTCGGCCTTTGCTTGGTCCGTCGATCTTTGTGGTTTTGCCAGATTCAATGATTGATTCCAGCTTTTGCATATTGCGTTGATGGTTCACGCTTTGGTCACGCGGCAACCCGTCTTGGCGATCGTCATCACCTATGGTGTCGAGTGATTGCTGAGCGAATGAGGGTCGGGAATGCACCGGAGCCGCAGCCGAACCAATTGTCTTGGCATCGACCGTCACGACTCGTGGTTGTTCTACAGCGACATCCTTCGCAGCGTAGTCCTGGTGATAGCGACCGACATAGCCATACTTGTTTCGTCCGTATCCGCCGTACTGATACGAACGGCTGACGTTCTTATCAATTCCGTTGACAATCACAGCGGTCGGTTGGATTTGAATGTCATCCAAAATTCGAATTGCGTCATCAACGATACCGCGACCGTTCTTGATGACTCGCACGGTCAGCAAGACTGAATCCACAAACGGTGCAATGATGGCTGGATCAGCAACGGCTAGAACCGGCGGAGCGTCGACCAGGACAAGGTCGTAGCTTTGGCAGGCGTGTTGAAATAATCGCATCAACTGTTGCGATTCTAGAAGTTCCGCAGGTTCCGCCGTCGGGCTTCCGTTAGGCATGATGTCTAGGTTGGGAACCTCGGATACAGAAACAGTATCGGCGAAATTCATGCTGCCGCTAAGGAAGTCCGATAAGCCTGGGTCATGTTGCAAACCAAACAGCTTGGCGACGACAGGACGGCGCATGTCTGCATCAATCAGCAAGACGCGTTTACCTGTTTGTGCGAAAGAGATTGCCATGTTTGCAATCGTGGTTGATTTACCGTCACCAGGCTGCGGACTAGTCACCATCATTGTTTGCACTGAATCCTTACGATTGGCAATCATCATGGATGTTCGGCCAACCCGAAAGATTTCCGATTCCTGCGATCGCGGCGTGTGGTAAGCCATCAATGATGGGTCAAGTGCCGATCCGACCTTGGCTGATTTCCGCAGTTCACGTACAGGCATTCTTGGAACATGCGCAATGACGGCGGCCCCGGTGGCTCGTTCTAGTTCTTCGACGCTACTGAACGTCGAATCAAGGGTTTCGGCTGCTAGAACCAATAGCGATCCCATCGCTAATCCACCCATCAATCCAAGTGCCAATACGAGTGGCAATCGGGGCCAGACAGGGTTCTGTGGGACTTCAGCACTGGCCAACAAGTCTGTCGAAAATCCAGCATAGGAACGCGAAAGCTTTAGTTCTTGTAGGCGTTCAACGACCTCATCATATCGTTGTTGAGCACGCTCCATTTTGGAACGTAGCGAAGTTGCTTTCATGAAGTCAGCTTCGACTTGCTTGGCAAGGAGCATTTCTTGCTGTGATTCGGCTAGAAGCAATGCTTTGCGTTTTTCGTATTCAGCAATGTCATTCTTTAACAACATCACATAGGTGTTCACCATCTCGGTCGGGTCCAAGTCGTCTTTGTTTACGTCGTTGGTTTTCGGAGTGTTGGCGTTGATGAATTGGCGGGTGAGTGCTGTTTCTTGCCGAGCGGCTTCGACCAACGGGTGACCCGAACCAAACGTGTCACTGAGTGCTCGTTCTTTTTGGATCAGGTCTAGCAGACGGTTGTAGTGCGCTTTTGCGACTTCTTGCCGCATTGGCTGTTCCGCCTGGAATGCTTCGGACCTAGCACCGCCACGCGCCATGTCCAGAAAGAACTGCAACCGTTTGACTTCGTTCTGGCTCAGCAACGCTAGCTGCCCCATGTCAGCGTTGACTGCGTCATCGTTGCTCATCTGTGCCGCTTGAATGACTTGCAATCGCGATGATGATTCGGCCAGCATTGAACGAACTTCGTTCAATTCGGTTTCCATATCGCTAAGCCGTTCTTTGTGGACATCGCGAACCTTGTCGCCTTCCAACAAAACGGGCACCGAAGCAACATAGCTACGATAAGTCTGATCAGCTTCAAGCAATTCTCGTTCGTGCGTTTCCCGTGCAGCCTCGATCAGTTCGACCGCTAATTTGCTGCTGTCTTGGTCTTGCGAATCGATGTAGGCCTTGTAACTGTTGTAAACAGCTGACAAGACCAATGCGGCTTCTTCGGGCTCTTCGGCTCGATAGAACACTCGCAGTACCATCGCGTCTTCGGCGGATCCCTCTCCACCTCGTTCGACTTCGATGTTGTCGATGATGTGATCGACCGCAGATCCACCGTTCTTTTGAATTTGGGCGAACGATTTGAATTGGTTCAAATCACCCATCTGTATGGCTTTGGAAACGACCTTGCGAGCGACAAACAATCGCATGTGGGTCGCAAGTTGATCTTCACCAAGACCGTCGCTGCTAGCCGAACCATCACTGATCGTTCCACGGTTGGTCAGTTCGCTAGAACGTTGTCCGACAAGCACTTCGACGCTGGACTGGTAGCTCTTTTTAGCGGTTTGGAAGTACAGACCGGAAAGTAACACACCCACGACAGCGCCAAAGGTTAGCAATCGCCAGCGACGGCGAATCATTCCGACCGGATCGATTTCACCGGTCACCATACCGATAGTTTTGCTGTGTTTTGTCATCGTGTACGAACTTGCTCAAGGGATAAAATCGAGTCTCATCAGATCAATCGGAACAACAGTCGCGAACGTCGAAACTAAACCCCGTAGTTCCTCATCAAACAATGGGATCAACGCAAATGATCCAAACAACAACGACGATCCATACAATCGATACAGCTTGCCAGTTCTGGGGCGATTGCCTTTTCAGGTTGCAGTGGTACGAAGTAGGCACAAAAAAACCCCGAGCTCGTTTCCGAACCCGGGGTCTGAATGCTAGGAATTCTAAAGCGGTTGTTTAGAATTCTTCGTCGATCACTTCGCGTGATGCTTTGGTTCCTAGGCTACCCCAGAGACCGTATGGGCTGCGGCTGCCGGGAACTCGTCCAACAGCAGTCTGGCCAAATGCGACATTTCCGAAGTTTCTATCGCCGGATTCAATCGAATCCGTGATGAACTTAACGGCTCCGTCACCCATCAAGACGTGAGCTCCACCTTGGTGGCGGCTGCTGACCGACATCATCCCGTAGTTCTTGTCAGTCGTGTTGGCTGCGGTCGATGCACCCGTACCATCCATCACGCCGGTGTCACCGGTGCAAATGGGGCTGTTGGGTGGCAAGATCGTGTGGACGACTGAATAGACAGGGTTTCCATCTGCCCAGCGGAAGCCACGGCGTTGATCAACTGCACCGATCGCTACGCCAGTGTTATTCCAAAACAGAGGACGAAGAGGATCAGTTAAAGCTGCTGCTGCGGTACCGCAAGCATTCGGGCTGTTGCTAATGTCCACCGAGGTCAAACCGGTCGCCGGTGTCGTGGTGGCACTTCGGTCGCCCAAGTCAGTCGCAATTTCACCCATCATGATGGTGTTGGAAAGACCGTCGAGGACATCACGGAAGGCAGCACGTTGACGTGGCACAAAGGTACCTCGCTGTGCGGCGCGTGCACGTTGCGCCACGGCTGAATTGACGGCCAGCAAGTTAGTCGTCGCTCCGTGAGTGACACCTTCGATGCTGTCGCCCAAGCAGGCAGCATAGTTGGTTCGCCCAAACGCGGGCAAGCCAACGCCGGGGTCACTTGGACAACGAAGGAACGGAAGCTCGGTTGACCACGGTGTGTAAAAACCATCAGAACCAACGGCATGCGTGCCGGTAACACCATCAGGCGATGGTCCCATCGCGTTATAAACAATTGCAACGGTACCGTCTTCGTTGTTGTCGGCCGCAAATGGATTGCTGATTTGCTCCCACAATGCTTGACCTTCCACGAAAGGAACCAAGCCTACAATCATGCTAAGTTCCTGACGGTTGTCGACAAGCGAAGGTGCATCCCAAGCACCGGTGTTGGGTGATCCTGTACCTGTTTTGTGCGTGGGAAGCTGCTTGTAAGCGGAATGGTAATTGTGAATTCCCAATCCAAGTTGCTTGAAGTTGTTGCTGCAGCTCATTCGACGAGCCGCTTCACGGGCTGCCTGAACGGCAGGGAGGAGGAGGCCCACAAGGACGCCGATAATCGCGATGACGACCAAGAGTTCGACCAGTGTGAAACCTGACGAGAATCGTTTCTTCATTGAATGTTCCGATGTGTTGGAAAAGCGGTGGGGAGGTACAGCTATTAGGAGAGAATGTTCTTTCTTAATTCTGGTCCGCCGCCAGAATCGACATCATCCGAGTGAACGAACGTGGGGTAAAGAATCTTCCCTTCCTGCTATTCTAATACGCGTAAGGAAACCTGAAGAGCCCACTGTAATATCGAATTCTTTTTGATTTTCTTGCAAAATGAAGGGAGAGTTTGTTTTCTGACCAGATAATTACCAGGCGGGGGGGCGTGTGCGGTGCTGGCGGTCGGTTCTGTCGGATTTATCGATTTATCTTCTTCAATCCGGGAAGAAAACGCTTTCTAGTTTGCTTCCCATCGAATGGCCAGAAGCCGTGCGGCAAACAAGAAGCCGAGCGTGCTCGCCATCAAAACCATAAGCTGGGGGGCAAGTGAGGCGGGAGGTAAATCTCGCCAAAATATTTTGTTGTAACCGTCGAGTGCCCAAGCATTGAAAGTCCAAAGACCCATTTGCTGGAGCCGATCGCTCATCACGTACCGAGGCACCATCGATCCACCCATCGCACTCATCGTCAAGATCAAGATCACTGACAACCCGTTAAGCTGACCTCGTGTTTTGCACAGCGTCGCTAGGAACAAACCGAACGCCGCAGCCGCGCACGAAGTCACGATGGTCATCATTAAGAACCCGTCCAGATGGCCGACCAGATTGACTCCGAACACCGCTTGCGCCCAGGCGAACATGATGGTGACCTGAACGATGCCAACGATCGTGATGTAGAACCATTTGCCTAGCAACAGTTGGTCCATCGACATTCGGGTCGAAAGTAAACGGTCCAGGGTCCGGTTTTCGCGCTCTTCCAATAGTGCCCCGCCACCACCGGAAGCGCCAAAGAGCAAGAACATCACCGCGATGCCAGCGGCATACATGCTGACAACCGGGTTCGACTTTCCTTCTCCGATCACATCGACCAAGGTCACTGGGTCGTTTGAACCTGTGCCGTCGAGATCAAACGCTGGCGTTTCCTTTGATTCGGAATCATTGGATGCTGGTGACGAGTTCGCGATATTGGCTTCAGCGGGCTGCGCAAAAACATTGAACTCATTTTCCTGCTCTTTAGCCTGCGCCATCATGATTTCACGAGCCACCAAGGCGACGACGACCTGCGATGCCACTTGATCCGAAGAGTCGGACAACAGTTCAGCGTGCAGTGCCGTCCCACCCGTTTCATCGGACTGATTTTTTAGAATGATCGCCATGGTTGCAATTCCTTTGCGCACCAAGGCCCTCGCTGAATCTGGGTCTAGCAAAGGTAGGTTATCGTTCGTTGTTTCGCGGGGCTTACCGTCTTCATCGCGGATGAATCGAAGACCGGCGCTGTTCCGCAAGCCAGTCATCACCTGGGTGCTAGTCGTTGTGCCCACCAGGTCGACGGCAACGACTTTAATTTTCGGCGTCGATCCACTGCCAATACCGCCGCCGAAAATCAGCGCAAAGATGCTGAAGAACGCGATGGGAACAACAAAGGTTAGCAACAGCTCAACACGGTTGTGCAGCAGCCGTTGAAACTGAACTTGTAAGACTGTCCATGTCATCGCGGTTTTTCAGTCTCTGAGTTCGTGGCCGGTGAGGTGCAAGAAAACGTCGTGCAATGAAGGAGCGCTAACGTCGACATCGGAAACGCGATAGCCCTGTTCATGAACCGCTGCAAGCAATTTTGGCAGCCGCTTTGAAACGTCATCGATCCGCGTCGACAATTGATCGCTGCCAATTCGGCCAAGCTTTGATAAGGGGCTTGGTAAGCTGCGATCTAGCGGACGATCCATTCGCAAACGAACCATGCGTGATTGACCGACCGACTGATCAATCAATTGATCAATTGAACCTTCGGCAACCACCGTCCCCTGATCAATGATTACGATCTGATCGCTGTACTGCTGTGCTTCATCGAGATGATGCGTCGTCAACAGAATTGATGTCCCGGCTCGGTGCAAATGATCCAGCATCGTAAAGATTTTTTGACGGCTCTGCGGATCGACTCCCACCGTCGGTTCGTCCAACACCAGGATGGACGGTTGGTGCAACACGCCGCAGGCAAGGTTGACTCGGCGTTTCATTCCTCCGGAAAAACCATGGACCAAACTGCGCGCCCGGTCTTCCAGTCCCGTCCAATGCAATGCCCACTCAACACGGTCTTTAAGTGTTTTGCGATCAAGCCCGTGGAACCGACCGAATGCACGCAAATTTTCGATGGTCGTAAGATCGCCGTACAACGCAATTTCTTGGGGCACGATTCCAAGCTGATCGCGGACACCTGACGCGTCGATCGGTTGACCGAACAATTCGATCGTTCCGCCGCCTGGCCTTGTCCGCCCCGAAAGACAACGAATGGTCGTTGTTTTCCCAGCTCCGTTGGGCCCCAGCAAAGCAAGTCGTTGACCCATGGCTTGTGAAAATGACACACCACGTAACGCTTCGACCGATCCGAAAAGTTTGCGCAAACCATCGATGCGAATCGCGGGCGTTTGAACGCCCACTGCATTGCCATCGACTACCGATCGGTCATGCGTCCATGCCGGATTCGAATCCACCGGGTCGGGATTCACGGTGGCAGATGAAGGAGGAACGGACATTCGGCGACTGATGTGAGTGTTGAGAGAACGTGGGCTAGAGTTTAGCCTGGCGCAAATTTTTTTGGGAATCAGAAGTAAACGGCATTATCATAAGCCGCGTGTGGACAAATCACCCAATCACCTTGTACGTTCGAGCATCAGAAGATGCTCTAATGTGCGGATCGCGATACAGTTCAGGGCAAGTCAATTTTTCACGCTGGGCAATGTCGCTCGGCTCACCGAGCCGAAAGCGTTGATAGCGCTATCGGCTCGGAGAGCCGAGCGACGATACCCAGCGACGATGCCGAGCAATCCAAAGTGAAAAAGTGATTTGCCCTGCGATACAGTCCCACGTTGGGGGCATCGCAATCAAGGGGAATTACGCTAGCCGACGAATTACATGACCCAAACTGCAACGAACGAGAACGTAAAGAAAGCTGTTGAAAAACTCTTGGCAAGCGATCCCTATCCCAGAACCGTCAAAGAACGCTGGAAAAATAACAAGGGAACCCAGCTTTTCATCTTTACGAGCTTGATTTTTTTGGCTGGCAGCTTGTTTCTACTCTATCGCCAAAACCGATTTGTGCCCGTTGGATTCCCAAGCGGTGACGTGATCAGAAGTGCTAGCCCGACATCAAATGACAAGGTATCTCGCACTGAGCAAACGATATTGATCGTGGTTGTCGGTGCGACGGATGGCGGTGGGGTGTCAAGACTAGCGTTCTACGATAAAGCCGAGGGCTTTAATGACCTGGAATATGCAGTACGAAGAGCGACCGCGCCGATAAAGAATGGCGAGTCAAAGATGTTGGTTCCAGTCGACGCCTTAGCGAGATCATTCGCCATAGCCGTGTTTCACGACGAGAACGGAAATGGCGTCTTGGATCGTAATCGGTTTGGGATTCCGACTGAACGTTATGGGTTTTCCAATAACGCGCGTGGTTTGACGGGGCCGCCATCCTTCGATGATGCAAAAATCGACCGCCCGGATGCCGGGCAGTCGATCATGATTTCCATTCGATAAGTAACGCGATGGTTCTCTAGCGGATACTAGAAAAGTTCGCGTGGATCGGTTAATCCATCCGCCAAACGCCGCAGTGCTTCGGTTTCAATCTGGCGAACTCGTTCTCGCGTCAGACCTAACTCGGCTCCAATTTCTTTTAGCGTCTTGGGTTCGTTTCCACCCAGGCCGAAACGCAGTCGCAGCACGTTGGCCTCGCGCTCTTCCAGATCGCCCAACAGCTCCATTGCGTGACGAAGGATGTCGTGATCGAGCATCGCTTCATCGGGCGACTTCAGCCTTTCATCCATCACCATCTCACCCAGGGACCAGCCTGAATCTGATTGATCGCTTTGCGGAGTGCTGTTGTTGATGCGAATCGCTTTCCGAATGATCGGTAGCTTCTTTTTGGGTAGCCCCAAGACTCGTGCGACTTCTTCGTTCGTTGGCGTTCGGCCAAGCTCTTCGCTCAACCGTGCCGTCGCACGTCGCCATTTGCTCAGCAGTTCAACCATGTAAGCTGGAATGCGAATCGTTTTGGAGCTGTTGATCAACGCTCGTTTGATCGACTGCTTGATCCAATAGCTCGCATAGGTGCTGAACCGGGTTCCCATCGATGGATCAAAACCTTCGACGGCACGCAGCAAGCCAAGATTGCCTTCTTCGATCAAATCCTGAAGCCCCAGACCTTTGCCGGAATACCCGCGTGCGATATTGACGACCAATCGCAAATTGGCTCGCACCATTCGGTCCCGGGCCATCGCGTCGCCTTGAGCAATACGACCGGCGAGCTCTTTCTCGTCAGCAGCACTCAGCAATGCCGTTTCGTTGATCTCGCGAAGGTACGTTTCCAGCGGTGACTGGGCGGCACGAGATTTGGGATCAGCTTTACGGCGATTCTTTTTCATCGCCGCTTTAAGTTCAGCGTCCTCGGACGGGATCGCAGTTTCAATTTCGCTCATCAATGATTGCCACATTTGGTTTCGTCTGAGACTGATCTTCCTGAAGCGGCAAGGCAAACGACGAGCAATCGATCGGGCTTGCGCGCCAGTGACTCTTGTTGCCGTACCAAAATCAATCGCAGGGAAGAGCGAAGGGTACGTACAAAGAGTGGACGAGCAAAAATCGTCGGGTCGAAATTCGGGAGGTCAGCCCCAAACCTGGGAGGTGGATTGGGTGGACAATAAGAGAATCGTCCGTCTTGATAGCAAAACTTAAAGCTGCGTTAAGAACGATCGAATATGACAGTCATGCAGGTTAACGCCCGATGCCGCCTATTTTAGCCTCAAAACAAAAGCATCGACACGCATGGCCGCGTCGGCAAATGCAGGGCCAATCACTTTTTCACTTTGGAGCGTTCCCATTGTCGCTCGGCTCTCTGAGCCGATATCGCTATACCGGATATTGCATACCAGGGCAACACACTTCTGGAAGAAGGGGAACTTAA
>CAYVAN010000108.1:3930-15547 GCA_964449225.1 uncultured Rhodopirellula sp. | reverse complement strand
TGGCACCGATGCTTACAAGGCTTGGCGTAAGAGCGATGACTGGCAAAAGTGGGCAGCCGCTAGGGCGCCCGTTGTTGCTGCTCAACGTCGGGTCGTTCAACTGATCGGCGATCGCGAAGCCACAAGCATTCTGTTCGAGACGATTGCCCCCAGGTTTGTGGATCGTCCAGGCGGTTACACTCGCGTTTTAAAGTTGGCTTCGCCGCGTCTGGGTGACAACGGCCAGCTAGCAATTTTGGAATTGGTTGGTAAGAACGACCGAGTCAAACGCAAAGCCGAGAAGCCAGCATTCGACGATTCTGCACCAGCAGATGAAGTTGCCGATGAGCCGGTTGCTGACGAGGCTGTTGCTGAAACCAAAGAAGAAGCAACTTCCTAGTTGCTGACACCGACACGACATGATTCAAGAAGCCGGAGTTTGCAGATTGCAGCTTCGGCTTTTTTCATGCGCGTGATGCGGGCCGGAACGGTGCCGCGATTCGCGTTGGGTTACCACCCTTCGACACATCTAGCACTTCGATTCCTTATAGTATGTGAATCAAAATCAAGTCACTTTTTTCATCGCAGGCATTTTTGGTATCACCATGAGTCACTATTTAGGAATCGACATCGGGACCAGCGGCACCAAGACACTGCTGATCGATCAAACCGGCAAAGTGCTTGCAGAAGCCAATGCCGAATACCCGATCGAACAACCCAAACCGGGTTGGACGCAGCAAGACCCAGATGACTGGTGGGCAGCGACGGTGAAAACGGTTCGCACCGTGATGAATAAGAGCGAGCTGAAACCGTCTGACGTCAAGGCAATTGGGCTGAGCGGACAAATGCACGGCTCGGTTTTCCTGGACAAGAACGACAACGTGATTCGTCCCGCAATTCTGTGGAACGACCAACGAACCGCTGCGCAGTGCGATGAAATTACATCCAAAGCTGGCGGACGCAAAGCTCTCATCAAAATGGTCGCCAACCCAGCGTTGACAGGTTTCCAGGCGCCCAAAATCCTTTGGATGCGCGATAACGAGAAACGCAACTTTGACAAACTAGCCAAAGTTCTGCTGCCTAAAGATGATATTCGAAGACGGCTTACCGGCGACTATGTAAGCGAAATGAGTGACGCCAGCGGTACCCTGTTACTGGACGTCGTAAAACGAAAGTGGTCAAAGAAACTGCTCTCCAAATTGGAGCTTGATGTCGATTTATTGCCATCGGTTGTCGAAAGCGATGCAGTGACTGGAACACTGACAAAAGCCGCAGCGGAAGCCTTGGGTTTAACAACGGATTGCAAAGTGGTTGGTGGTGCAGGCGATTGTGCAGCAGGTGCAGTCGGTAATGGTGTCGTCAAAAGGGGAGTACTTAGCACATCGATCGGCACCAGCGGTGTGATGTTCGTCCACAGCGACCAGCCCGAATACGACGCAACTGGCCGACTTCATACGTTTTGTCACGCAGTTAACGGGAAGTGGCATATGATGGGCGTCAACCTGACCAGCGGGGGCGCGTTGCAGTGGTGGGTTGATAACATCTTGCAGGGCCTGGAAGGCATTCCTGAAAACAAGCGTTACGACGCGGCAACCAAGGAAGCGGAGAAAATTGTCGCTGGCAGCAATGGGTTAGTATTCCTTCCCTATCTAAACGGAGAGCGAACCCCTCACGCAGACCCCGACGCTCGCGGCAGTTTTGTCGGTTTGAACACGACGCACACGCGTGGCCATCTTACCCGCAGCGTGATGGAGGGAATTACGATGGCACTTCGAGACAGCCTGGAAATCATCGATTCACTTGGCGTGCCCATCAAGCAAATCCGCGCTTCGGGCGGCGGCAGCAAAAACCCATTGTGGCGTCAAATGCAGGCTGATGTATTTGGAAAAAAAATCACAACACTCGAAGTCGAACAAGGACCAGCCTTCGGGGTTGCCTTGCTGGCAGCGGTCGGTGATGGTGCTTACAAGAATATCGAATCGGCCTGCAAAGCAACGATCAAGGTCGCTGACGAAACGAAACCGGACCGAGCCGCGGTCAAAAACTACAATCGACTTTTCCCGATCTATCGTGACCTCTACGGCAACATGAAAGAGTCGATGAATCAATTGGCAAAGATTCAATCAAGTTAGTGAAAGTCGAAGTAGTCGGCCCGCCCCGGTTCGGGAAAATGCGGGCCAAGAAGAGCCCAACTACAATACGATTAGCAACCCTTCCTTCATCGCACGACAATTTTCATGAAAACGCTTAGCTTCCTATTTTTGCTGGCCTTTGGTTTCACAACCCAGGCGATATCCGAAGATAAAATTCGCGTGCTGATCATTGACGGACAAAACAATCACGTCACTTGGCCAAAAACCACGATGATGATGAAATCAGTTTTAGAAGATACGGACCGGTTCACCGTGGAAATTGAAAGAACCCAATTCACATGGAAAGGTAGCGACTTGCTGAACGAGTTCCCGCTCGACGATGGCAAGCACTATCAGGATCTGTCAGAACCCAAAACTGATCCAGACTTTAAGCCAAACTTTGCGGACTACGACGTTGTTCTAAGCAACTTTGGATGGAAGGCCGCTGCTTGGCCAAAGGAAACCCAAACCGCCTTCGAGTCCTTTATCGCAAAGGGAGGCGGCTTCGTCGTCGTTCACGCTGCGGACAACTCGTTTGGAGATTGGAGCGAATTTAATCAGATGATTGGTCTGGGCGGATGGGATGGCCGAAATGAGAAGTCAGGTCCGTATGTCTTTTTGAACAAAAACGAAGAGCTCGTCCGCGACCAATCCAAGGGAAACGGCGGAGACCATGGCCCGGCCCATGAATACCAAGTTGTGATTCGCGATCCCGATCATCCGATCACTCGCGGCTTACCGAGGGCTTGGATGCATACGAAGGACGAGCTGTACCAAAAACTTCGCGGTCCTGCGAACAACATGAGCATCCTGGCAACCGCCTATGCGGATCCAAAGCACAAAGGCACCGGACGCCACGAGCCCATGGTGATGACGATCGATTACAAGGAAGGGCGGATTTTCCACACGCCGATGGGCCACGATGATCAGGCAATGGCGTGCGTCGGATACGCCACTCTGCTAGTGCGAGGAACAGAGTGGGCGGCAAGTGGCGAAGTCACCCTTGACGAGGTGCCGGAGGATTTCCCCACCAGCACAGAATCAAGTTCGCGAGAATTCGAATTGCAGCTTGCAAAGTAGCAGGAAGTCCGTTCGCATTTTTCGCTGTTCGCAAACGCTGCTGTGCGTTAGGCTTCTTGTTGGCCTTCCCATTGAATTTCATCAGCGTCTCTATTTATGCCCTACCTTCGATTGCTGATCTGCCGCTTGGCGTTGGTTCTGGCGAATCCAGTTTTAGCTGCCGACAAGTTGCTGGATCATTTTCCGCAGGCCGCTAGCAGTGGTTGCATGGCGTGCCATGCAGAGATCGAACTGATTCGTGAAGCCGATTCCGGGATGATGCTCCAAATCATGGAACTGGGGCCTTCGCTTGGCGATCCGGCTGGCTGCGTGGTTTGCCACAATGGCGACCCCACTGAAACCAAAGACAAAGATAAAGCACACGGCGGCGATAATTTCTACGCCGATCCAGGCAGCCCTTGGGTCAACGAAAACACGTGCGGTAGATGTCATGAAGATCAAGTCCGTGTTCAATGGCAAAGCCTGATGATGACGGAAGCTGGCAAGATCCAAGGTGTTTGTTGGGCGTTCGGATCGCTGACCGGCTACAACCACAAATACGGCAACTATGCGGTTAAAAACCCAGACGATCCATCGGAGCGTCTTGGCACCGATGCCTATCGGGCCTACATGGAACGCTTGACTGAAATGGAGCCTGATGTGTTTGTGCAAAAGCACGAACCGCTTCCCGAGGCGTTAAAGGCCGACGAACTTGGCCGACTAAAAGAAGACCCAACGCTGGCCGCGTTTACTTATTTGCGTGAAGAGTGCCAGCGCTGTCATCACGCTGTCAAAGGACGACAAAAACGGGGCGACTATCGTGGCATGGGATGTTCGTCCTGCCACGCGCCCTACAGCAACGAAGGGTTTTACGAAGGCGCTGACCCAAGCGTTCCTCACGATGAACCAGGTCACATGCTGGTTCATTCCATTCAGGGAACTCGCGAGGCCAAGGTCACCGTTCATGGCGAAACCTATTCGGGTATCCCCGTGGAAACTTGCACGACGTGTCACGACCGCGGTAAACGGATCGGAGTTTCTTTCCAAGGTCTAATGGAAACGCCTTATCACTCGCCGTTCCAAGCCGACGGCACGGATCAACCGTCGCTTCACACCAAGCATTACTTGGCGATGGAGCAAGACATCCATTATCAGAAAGGAATGACCTGCCAAGATTGTCACACATCAACCGGTATCCACGGTGACGGGTTCTTAGCGGCAGCGAACTTAGCCGCCGTTGCCATCGAGTGCTCTGATTGTCACGGAACGCCGGAGTCCTACCCTTGGGATTTGCCGCTAGGATTTATGGACGAATTTGAAATGACACAGGCGGTTGGCAGCCCGCGTGGGACGCTTGATGAAACCCTGCCGCACACTCGACAGGGCACCAACTACGATCCCAAGGACGGATTCTTAATCTCGGCTCGCGGTAATCCTTACGAAAATGTTGTCCGCGATGGCAACGAGATTATTGTTCACACGGCAGCGGGCAAAGACATCCGCATGAAGCCGCTGAAAACACTGATCGAAGAAGATCAAGTCGCACCTCGAGGCGTCGTTGCGATGAAGAACGTTTCCAAACATATGGAGCGATTGGAATGCTACACCTGCCATTCAACCTGGACGCCGCAATGCTACGGATGCCACGTCAAGATTGACTACAGTCAAAAAGACAAGTGCCCCGAATGCAGCGAGTCGCAGCAGAACTTTGATTGGGTAGCGGCGGGTCGCCGACACGCCGATCCCAAGTACGCTGCCGATCGAGGGGAAACCGGATACGACACAATCATTCCGGGCAAGATATCAGAGCAACGTTCTTACCTGCGTTGGGAAGAACCGATGATGGGTATCAATGGCGAAGGCCGTGTGACGCCGATCACGCCCGGATGCCAACCTTCGGTGACAATCATCGGCGAAGACGGCGAACCGATCCAAGTCAATCACGTCTACAAAACGGATCCCGGACTTGAACGCGGTGGCGATGACGGGCAATTGGCAATCGACATGTCGCCGGTTCAACCACACACAACAACATTAAACGCGCGAACCTGCGAATCCTGTCACGCTTCGGATAAAGCGCTTGGTCTTGGGATCGGTTCAACGCGACCGTGGGACGAAGACCACACCGTTGACCTAGAAACGGTCGAAGGAAAAATCCTTCCCAAGAAGACTCAGGTACAAGTCACGGCGATCGAAAATCTGGACCACGATTGGTCGGTTGTCGTTGATAAAGAAGGCAATCAGCTGGCGACGGTGGGCCACCACTTCAAGCTCTCGCGAGCTTTTAATAAAGAGGAAATGCAGCACATTTCTCGTCAGGGAACCTGCAGCGCGTGCCACCAAAATATCCCAAAGGAATCGCTGGCGGTCAGCCTGTTGCACCACGTTGCTCAGTACACCGGACAGTTGCCTAAAACAAAGTACCAGCATGATTCCTTGGTTAATAAGATTGTCCTTAGCAGTGCATGGGCGCAAATTGGCGGCGCATTTGCCTTCGGGATGCTGACGGTCGGACTGGTGGGCGGATACGGCTATCGACGAAGAATGGCGAAACAGTCAAAATAGTGGAGGGCGATTGTCCCAATTGACTCGAGATCATTGGCAGTTTGCTCGAAAGACAATCGGAACAATTGTCCTATTCTCAAAAAGATGCCTAACTGGACGGAACTTTGATTGAACTTTGGATGGATCTATCGCTTGGGCTTCGCTGCTTCTTGCTGACCTTGATCGGTTTGTGTGCGGGTGGCCTGGCAAACCACGTTATCTCCACTTACGCCTACATCACGCCGCGCCCAATCTCGCCGTGGACCCGCCAAAAACGCTGGTTGGCGGTGCCAGAAAAACATCGCCCCGAATCTTGGACGGGCGACTGGTGGGATGCCCGAAGCTGGTTGGATTGCATCCCCTTCATCGGCTGGCTGAGGCTGACTCGAGAATCCAGTGTCCATGGGCGCGGGTTTTGGGTGCGACCGCTGTTGATTGAATTGGCGATGGCGATTGGCCTGCCGGCTCAGTATCACTACGAAGCGCTGGCTGGTGGTTTATTGCCGCCCGCTGCGATTGGAGCCCCGGGTTTTCTTGCAACTTATGAACCGGTTGGCACGACGATCTTCTTTGCTCTCGTCACCTTGATGGTCGCCGCAACGTTCATTGACTTCGACGAAAAAACGATTCCCGACATCATCACGATTCCTGGGACTTGGATGGGCCTAATCGCAGGAACCATCAGCACGTCGATCTTCATGCCAACGACCTTGCCCGTGGGTGGACAAGTCGCATCCGTGAAAGAAACAACCTTTGATTCGCCCTGGTTTGGCCCGTCGGGTGCTTGGTTTGGCGGCTCGGGATTTTTGATCGGCGTCCTAATCTGGTCGGTGTGGTGTTTCGCGTTGGCTGACCGTCGATGGAGCGGCATGGTGGCCAGACGCCGAGGCTTAGGCCGCGCGATCCGTCATTTCATCAACGGTCTGTTCCACTACGGATCCTGGAAGATCTTGCTCGGCATGTGGGCGGTCGGTTTCCTGCTTTTGCTGACCGTGTTCAAGATTGGCGGAACATCGTGGCAAGGATTATTTACCTCACTGGTCGGATTGGCGGTCGGCGGGGGAATCGTCTGGGCGATTCGAATCATCGCGTCATGGGCGATGAATATGGAAGCGATGGGATTCGGAGACGTGACGCTGATGGCGATGATCGGCGCGTTCATTGGCTGGCAAGGATCGCTGTCTGCGTTTTTCTTAGCACCGTTTACAGCGATCTTTATCGTCATCATTCAGTACATCATCACGCGCGACGCTCAAGTTCCGTTTGGTCCCTACCTATGCGCCGGCACGCTGCTGACGATCCTAAAATGGGACAGCGTCTACAACGGCTGGTTCGCCTTCAATCTCTTGACCCTCGGTCCGATGTTGTTGTGGATCAGCGTTTCCATGCTGGGCCTAATGGGCGTGATGCTATTCGTGTGGCGGCAGATCAAATACCGACTGATCTACCCCGAATGAAGGACAATCAGTTGATCGCTAATTCCACCAAAGCAAACTGGTTTCCAGGCAGAGCCTGGGAACCAGAAAGAAGTGATTGATGACAGGTTAAACGTGTGCACTTTCATTGTGCAACTGAGCATCCACTTCGTTGCTAACGATGACACCGTAGTTGATCGCTCCCAACCAACCGCTCATGATGATGCCGACGCTGCCAGCGTGGTACATACCACCGATTTGATTGGGCAGATCACGGCTGACCCCTAAACCTTCAAACTTGGTTCCAAAGCTGGCACCCATTTCGTGCTGCGTGTAGTGGTGGAACGTACGCGGCGTAGCGGCTTCGGCGCGTTCGATTTTGTTTCTCACGCCTGGCAAGTATTTCTCCAACGCGTCGATTGTAGTTTCCACCAGATCCGCCTTGGATGCGGCGTAGTCTTCTTCGCTGAGATCTGCCCAATCAGACCAGTTCGCATTGGTGCTACTGACGACCGCAAAGCGTTCTTTTTTCTTCTGCGGTCTTGTGCGTGGGTAGTAGAAACTAAATGTTCGACTGGTAATGTCTCGCGAAAGCAGCAGGTCAGTTCGGAATTCCTTGGACGTGCTGGTAAAGAACAGGTCGCCCGATGATTCGTCGATCGTTTCGCCTTCCTTTAGTGCCATGTAGACCTGGGTGCTGCTGTTGTTCAGCCGGACCTCTTGGGCTTTGTCGACAAAGGAATCGTCGAGCACTTCCTGTCCTAAGAATTTGAGTACCGTTGTTCGCAGGTTTGCATTGCTGACCACAGCACGGCAACCGATCGTGCGTCCACCCACCTCGACTCCCGCAACATGGCCATCTTTGACGACAATTTTTTCAACCGGGCAATTGATGCGGATGTCGACGTTATTGGATATCAATTCTTTCTTCATCCGAGCGACCAAGTCTTCGGTGCCGCCTTCGTAAATGAACACGCCCTTGTTCATGAAATTGCTAAATACGATGCCGTACGTAATCGCCGGGTCTTCCAGCGTGGATCCGTTGGCGTACGTAATCGGTTCCATCAACAATCGAACCACGTCATCGCGTCCAGGGAAGAAACGGTCAAATAGTTGACGCGTGGTGGTGGCTTGATCGTCGTAAAAATTCATTCCTCGTGCGGTGTCGAAGAAGTCGTTGACCGTTTGGGGTTCGATCCCAAAGTCGGTTGTCAGCAGACGCGTAAAGTCCTCGCGATTAAAAGTCGTCGTCAGCGAAAATTGCGGGTTATCGAATCGGATGTTCGTTAACTGAACAATTCGATCGGAAATGTCTCGATTCCAATAGCGACGACATGATTTAATCATGCCATGCGGAAACCCGTGCAGGGACACATCAAAAACGTGACCGCCGGGTCGCAAGAACCAGGTTGCCAGCCCACCGAGCTTGTAGTGCTGTTCCAAAAGCAGCACACGGTGACCAGCGCGTCCCAAAATGTTGGCCGAAGTCATACCGGCAAGTCCGCTGCCGATCACAACGACGTCGTATTGGTCAGCGGCACCTTTTAAGAAATCTTTGGGCATCGAGTATGTTCTAAACGTTTGGAATGAAGGCGGGTTGGGATGATGACAAGGGAGTTTACAATAGGTGGCGACCCTCGCCGACCAGACTTGCCCGAGTGCTGTGACATTTGTAGCGAAACTCGCCAAGAGTTTCGGCTTTCCCCCGCCATAAACCGAGCCGTCCGAAAGTCTTGGCGACTTTTGCTACCGCAGGAGCCTCGTTTTGATCAAGATCCTCCGACAAGAACCGATTTGGTTGGCGGTGGAAAAACCGGCGGGATTGGCAACCCAAGCACCACCAGGGATTCATTCGTTGGAAAGTCAGTTGCGAGCCCAGCTGACCGATTCAGCAAACTACTTAGCGATGCCGCACCGGCTGGACGTGCCTGTTGGTGGGGTCATCTTGGTGGCGAAGTCTAAAAAGGCGGCTCGACTGCTCAGTGAGCAATTTGCTGCCCGGAAAGTCGATAAAACATATCACGCGATCGTTTCAGGCGATGCGACCGGGATAGAGAAACGATGGAAAGACAGTATCCGGAAAATCTGCGACCAAGCCAAAGTCGAAATCACCGATGAGAGTGCCTCTGGCTCGAAATCCGCCATGACGCAAATCGACGAGGTCGACTACGATGCCGCCACCGACAAAACTCGGCTCGTTCTTAAACCGGAAACGGGTCGAATGCATCAGTTAAGAATCGGTGCGGCATCACGCGGATTCCCAATTCTGGGAGACTCCATTTATGGCGATGTGGCAGGCGAAATCCAACTTCGAGCTGTCTCGATCGAATTCCATGACCCGTCCAACGGAAAGCGGGTCCGAGTGGACGCGTCTCCGTTGCCATGGAGATGAAATTACGGTTCTAAAAAAGGCATAGTCCAACCACCACTAATCCAGTTGAAAAAATGCTCCGCATCGGTGCTGTTTCTTACCTCAATACCAAACCGCTGATTTACCAGTTGCCGCAGCTGCTGGGTGATTCGGCTTCGTTGACGCTGGATCTGCCTAGCCGGTTGGCGGACAACTTGGCGAGCGGCGAATTGGATGTGGCCCTGATTCCTAGCGTCGAGTACTTCCGTGGATTGGATCGTGGGTACCAAATCATCTCGAACGCGGCGATTGCTTGTCGGGGACCGGTCTGGAGCGTCCGTTTGCTTAGCCGTGTGCCGACCCAGCGAATCCGTCGGTTGGCGTTGGACGAAGGCAGCCGCACCAGTGCGGCGATGATCCGAGTTCTGCTGTGGGAGATGTATGGGCTTCGACCTGAGACCATTCCGATGGGCATGGACGAAAATCCTGAATCCGTTGACGCCGATGCGATTTTGATGATCGGCGACCGAGCGATGCATCCAGCGAGAGGCGTTTACCGTACGATCTGGGACTTAGGGGATCGATGGTGTCGCCACACGGAATTACCCTTTGTGTTTGCGACCTGGGTCGCCCGGGGCGGAGTCGATACGACTGGGCTGGCCGATATCCTGCAAGCAAGTCGCGACGCTGGCCGTGAAGCGTTTGAAGAGATTGCCGATACCGAAGCCGCTAAACATGGGCTGACCAAGGAAGACGTTCATCGTTATTTTGCAGAAAACTTGCACTTCCATCTTGGACCTGGCGAACGCTTGGGGTTGGCTGCCTTTCACGAAAAGGCTGCCACCATCGGACTTGCCCCAAAGTCCGGCGTCACCACTCCCTTAACAACCTCTGATTCTTACCAAACGACTGACATGATCGCTCCCGCAAACGATTCGATCGAAACCATCTTGGAAAAAGCGATTGCTGGCGATCGCCTTTCTGCCGTCGACGCATTGGCTCTGTTAGAAAGCAACGACTTAGCCGCCATTGGTGCAGCGGCGGATCAGGTCTCGCGTCGAATGCACCCCGAAGGCTATCGAACCTACAACATTGATCGAAACATCAACTACACCAACATCTGCACGGCTGTTTGCGACTTTTGCGCGTTCTATCGCGGCCCCAAAAGCGACGAAGGCTACGTGCTACCCCGTGAACAGATTCTGAAAAAGATCGAAGAAACGGTCGCACTGGGCGGTAACCAGATCCTGATGCAGGGCGGGCTTCACCCCAAGTTCAAGCTTGATTGGTACGAGGAGCTGTTGCGAGATATCAAGACAGCGTTTCCCGATCTAAATGTGCATGGATTTAGCCCACCCGAACTGCATCACTTCACCAAGGTCAACAATCTGTCGATCGAAGAAGTCCTGACAAGATTGAAAGCCGCCGGACTGGGCAGCATTCCCGGCGGCGGTGCGGAAATCCTGGTCGACCGCGTCCGAAACGAAATCACTCGCGGCAAAGTCATGACCGACGACTGGCTAAACGTGATGCGAGTTTGGCACAAACTTGGTGGTATCAGTACCGCAACGATGATGTTTGGTCACGCCGAGACGCTTAGCGAACGAATCGAACACCTCCAGCGAGTTCGAGACCTACAGGACGAAACGAACGGCTTTACCGCGTTCATTTGCTGGACGTTCCAACCCGATAACACCCAAATGGATCATTACGCACCGAAGGGCTCGTTCGAGTACCTAAAGATGCTGGCGGTATCGCGTTTGTTTTTGGACAACGTTCCCAACATCCAAAGCAGCTGGGTGACGCAGGGTTTAAAGGTTGGTCAGTTGGCGATGACCTTCGGTGCCAACGACATGGGAAGCCTAATGCTGGAAGAGAATGTCGTCGCCGAGGCGGGCACGGTTCACTTCCTAACGCTGGACCAGATTCGCGAAGCAATTGAAGAATTAGGTTTCCAGCCGCGCCAGCGGACCGTGTTCTACGAACTGGTCAGCAAAGAACTTGAACAGAAAGCGATCGATGCAAATCGAAAGCAGGCAACCAAAGATTTGGTTCAGCTGTCGTAGATAGTGATTGCCGGATGTCGCGTAGGGTACCATACGGCGAACCTATTTTGGACCCCAAAAAATAAGTCGGAA
>CAYVAN010000108.1:0-3920 GCA_964449225.1 uncultured Rhodopirellula sp. | reverse complement strand
CCATTCGGCCTACGATTTTGGGAACGCATAAAAGTAGGCCGAATGGAGCCTAAGCGACATCCGGCAATACGTTACAGCAGATGCTTGGCCTTCACCTTCAAATACTCATTCACCAGCGGAGCGGTCAATTCATCGGGGAACGCATCGACCGTCAAAACTCCGCGGTGTCCTAGGTCACGAATCACCTGATCTCTCCATAGCAAAATATCGGCGGCTGCTGCGGATCGATACATGGAAAAATCGTCGGTTTCACCTGCTGGCCCCACGGGCGAATCAGCGGCCTCGAACATCTGACGATCCCTCAGCAAGACACCTAGCGGCAAGTGTTGACCGGTTAGGTTGCCCAGGTAATCAACCACCGCACCCGCATTGACTTCGTCGATCACGTTTGTTGCTAGGACCACCAAGCTTCGTCGTTTGCAGTGAGTCGATAGGTACAAGAATGCTTGGTCGTACCGCGATTCGACCATTCGCGGAAACTGATCAAAGCCAGCTTGCAGCAATCGATTCATTTGGCTGCTGCCGCCAAGCGGTGGAATGTAAGAATGAATCGTGTCTGAAAAACAAAGCAAGCCCACCGAATCCCCTTGTTGCAGGGCGACGTAGGCCATCATCAACATCGAATTCAGTGCGTGGTCCAGCAGACTAAAACCGTCGCGGCTATTGGTCATCATGCGACCGCAATCGAGCAAGAAAACGACTCGTTGGCTTTGATCGCTCTGAAATTGACGGACGGTCAACTTGCTACGTCGTGCGGTACTTCGCCAATCGATGTGCCGATAATTATCGTCGCGGCTATAGTCACGCAGTCGCTCGAAATCGCTGTCTTGACCAATCCGTCGCGTCTTGCGAACACCGATCAAGCTCAGACGATTCGTGCGTGCCAACAGTGCATAATCGGCTAACTGCTTCATGTCGGGATAGACTTTTAACGAATGTGCCAGCTCAATTTTTTGATGGCGAATCCACAACCGACACAAGCTTGAAAACTTCAAATAGACGTGCTGAAGCTCAAAAGATCCTCGACGAGTTGCTGTTAGTTTTCGATTCGTCGTCATCCGAGCCAACGGCGGCAACCGCAACGAATGCTGGGCGGGGGTGGCAGTAAAATACTCGGGCAAGTCATCACGAACTTCACCGACCAGCATCATTCCGGTGCGATTTTCCACTGTTAATTCACTTTCGACCGGCACGCCTAGCGATATCGTGCGCGGTAGAGAGCGGCTGACATGAATCCTGGTTTCCGATCGAAACCACAGCAGCAACCAGTCGGCACTCGCAATCAAGATGATTGCCAAATCAATCGCTGCGGTCACCACCAAGAAATTCGGAACAAAGATCGTCACGATGCAAGATGCAACAGAAATCATCAGCAGAATTGTCGCGACAAACGACGGGTAGATTTTGAATTTCCAAACAGAAACGACCATCGGCAGGGCAAGCAGGACCAGGAACAGCCATGGCAGTTGGCTCTGCCACTGAAACGTTGTCTGCAAACCGTCACGAAGAGAATCATTCATGCCTCGGATTGTATCGTTTTCGCACCGTCTCGCATCCGCCGTCTTTAGTAACTCTGCGATAGCGGCTACTTTATGCGAATGGAACAATCATTTCTTGCCTATTTGCGAGGCCGATGCCGGTCTTTGCCCCAGGTCGCCGTTGGCATCGGCGACGACGCTGCTGTCATCGATCCCACTGTTACCGAGGGCACCGCAGGGCTGCAAACGATCGCCTGCACCGATCAGATTATCGACGGCGTGGATTTCCTTAGCGATCAGCATTCGTTGGCCGATATTGGCTACAAATCGATGGCGATTAACCTAAGCGATATCGCAGCGATGGGTGCCACGCCACGATCGGCGCTAGTTACCTTGTCGTTGCCAAAAAAGAATGCGACTCGGATTGCGGGCGATGTTTACGAAGGCATCCTTGAATCCGCCAATGAATTTGGCGTCGCGATTGCCGGTGGTGATATTTCGACCTACGACGGACCGCTGGCGATCAGCGTTACTCTGCTAGGTGAAGTTGCCGCTGGGACGGCGTGGCTTCGAAGCGGTGCCCAGGTCGGAGACGCCATTCTCGTCAGTGGCTCAGTTGGCGGCAGCCTGCGTGGTCGCCACCTTCGCCCGAGTGCCCGCATCGACTTGGCAAATCAGTTGCGCCAACGGGTTAACGTGACGGCGGCGATCGACATCAGCGATGGGCTATCAATCGATATGGACCGACTGCTTGCCAAGAGCGGCGTGGGTGTTGAACTGAACATCGATTCGATCCCCATCCACCAGGACGCTGTGTTTCTGTCACAAACCTCGGGGCGAAGTTCATTTGAACATGCCTGGAGCGACGGCGAAGATTTTGAATTACTGGTCACGATGAGCCAGTCGGATGCCGATAAAATCGAACCCATTGATTTGGGCACCCCGCTGACTCAGATTGGAAAACTGACCAGCAGAACAGGATTGTGGAAAGTTGATCAGGGCCGACACGAACGGCTAGCCCCACAAGGTTTCGTTCATGAATCGGGCTAAAGCGTTTCTCATTCCGCGACACTTTACCGCCCTCTCGCCCGAACCTGGGCTGCGACTCTATACTTTCGCGGAACAACAACCATCAGTTTTTTCTCTGGAGTGATTTCAACGTGTCGGAAAAAGTAGAAAAGACGATCATCATCGGAAGCGGTCCCGCTGGCTGGTCAGCCGCCATTTATGCAGCACGGGCCAACTTGGATCCCGTACTTTATGAAGGCACTTTCAAACCGGAAATGATTCCGCTTGGCCAGTTGGCGTACACCACCGAAGTCGAAAACTACGCTGGTTTCCCCGCCGGGAATATCCGCGAATTCGTTGAATCAGCGGTCGATCAATCGCGTCACTACAACTTGCCTCCAGCACCCGAAGGGCACGTCAAGGACGACAAGCCTCACTATGCGGTCCAAGGCACCGAATTGATGGAGCTGATGAAACAGCAAGCTCTCAATTTTGGTACCAAAGTAATCAGCGACGATATCGAAAGCGTCGACTTCTCGATGAGTGGCATTCATACCCTTAAACCCGCAAGCGGCGATGCAGTGAAGGCTCACACGGTCATCATTGCGACCGGTGCTCGAGCCAATTACTTGGGACTGCCATCGGAAGAAGAGTACAAAAACAAGGGCGTCAGTGCATGTGCCGTCTGCGACGGGGCTCTTCCCACATACCGCAGCAAACCGCTTGCCGTCATCGGTGCGGGCGACTCGGCCGTCGAAGAAGCAACCTACCTAGCTAACCTGAAAAACGCCGACACCATCTACATGGTCGTTCGTCGTGACGAAATGCGAGCCAGCAAGGTGATGCAAGACCGGGCTCTAAAGCATCCAAAGATCGAAGTGCTTTGGAACCATGTCGTGGAGGAAGTCGTTGGGGATGGGCAGCAGGTAACCGGCTTAAAACTGGCTAGCACCGTGGACGATTCCAAACGCGATTTGGCCGTCGGCGGAATGTTTGTCGCCATTGGCCATACGCCCAACACTTCGTTTTTAAGCGGAAAACTGGCGATGAACGAGAAAGGCTATATCCAATGGACGCTTCCTTTCCGAACAAACACGAGCGTTAAGGGGATTTTTGCTGCAGGCGACGTTGCGGATGATTACTATAGACAGGCGATCACTTCTGCGGGCACCGGCTGTATGGCTGCTCTCGATGTCGAAAGATATCTGGCCGAAGAAGGCATTGAGTGATTTGGGCGCTGACGAATTGAGCATCAATAGATACGACCATCTACCTGAGTAACACAAATGAGTGAAAAGACTTTTCGCGACCGCGAAATTCTGACGGAAGCGCACGAAAGAGGCGCTTTTTCTACCATGCTTGCGTTCTTTCGGCTGTCTGGACCAGGCTGGTTGCAAAGCGCGATCACTTTGGGCGGCGGTTCACTCATCGGCG
>CAYVAN010000107.1:0-15639 GCA_964449225.1 uncultured Rhodopirellula sp. | reverse complement strand
ATACTGATCCCCGCAGCGATCAGCGAAGCGTCTCCGAACAAGCGACCAGGCAAGTTGATCGCCAGGAACGCGAGTGCGGGAAAGCACGCGACTGCGACAGCTGTGTAGTGACGTTTGGGGGTTGCCAGAAAACTCTGCGCCGTAATTTCTAATCCAATAAAAACTAGAATGGGATAGACTGCGGGCGCTGGGATGTATGCGTTGAGCCATCCAAAGTATCCAACCAAACCGGCTGATCCAACCAGCAACGCCGTTCCCAGTGTGTAGCCAGCTCGACCGCCCATTGCTTTGTAAGCCGGATGCCCGATGTAAGGAGTCGTTTGAATGACACCGCCGGACAGGCCCGCAAGCAACGTTGCAACGGCCTCAACACCAATGACCGTTCGTGTGTCGTAATCATCTCCTGCTGCTGCGGCACTTTCGGTGCAATCAATCCCGCCCACCACGGTCACGATCGCGAACGGCAAAGCGATAGGCAGATAAGGAAGGGCGTCACCAAAGTTGTTCAGCCATCCGAATTGCCATGCTTCTAACCACTGACTTGGAAACCACGTCACCTGCATCGGCTTGGGAAAGTGATAGCCTGTCCCATCGATCATGCACATCAGATAGTAGGCCGCGCCAGCAACCAACAAGGCTCCCAAGGTTCCAGGGGTGCGGCAGGGCAAGGGGATTCTGCCGATCAGGGTCACCAACACAATCACCAAAGCCAGCATGCCGGGCAACGGATGCCCTAGGATTTCCAGCAGCGGCAAAAAACTAATGAGCACCAGAGCGATCGCGCCAAGCGACCCGAGCAATCCAGCCCGCGGCACGCTGCGGCGAACCCATTGAGTCAACGGCGATAGCGTTAACTTCAGCAAACCGCTCAATACAATGCACCAAATCCCAATGTACCAAGTTCGGTAGGCAGCTGCGGTTTGGTCGAGGCCCATTTCAAGTCCCTGCAAGTACGAGGGCCCCAGCACGAATAGTACGATTCCAAACGTCGATGGCGTATCGAGCCCAAGTGGCATCGCCGTCACATCGCTGCGACCGGTTTTTCTAGCCAGCCGAAACGCGTAGTAGAAAAACAGCAAATCACCGATAAACACGCCCAAAGCTGTGCCAGGCACCATGGCTGAAACTGCAAATTCGACCGGGAATCCAAAGCCAGCTAGCAATCCAACCATCAGGATCAGGCCCGCGATGTTGTCTAACATCAGCCCGAAAAATGCGTTGATATCACCAGCGGCAAACCATTGGTATCTTGCAGCAGAGCTTGCATTGCCCGGTGTCGGAACCTGATGATCCATCACTTCAACCCCCTCCAGAGAGCACGTCAAATATTAAATTATGGGCGTCGCAAGTCATTTTGACGTCCTGTCGATTCATGTGATCCTATTTTCTCGCTACAATAACGCATAGAAGACTGCGGATGCCTTTGTTCCTTCCGCGTTCTCTTATGGACAATCATCCAGCCTTTAACCTCATCTCTGGTCCTCTCTTTCTGCTTTCGAGGTGGAGACAATTTCGATGAACACAACTAAGTCAAACATGAACAAGCCAGCTGAGATTGTTGAACCGATCAGCGATGTTGCTGACGAGAGTTTGATTGTGCAATACCGTGATTCGGGCGACCGCTCGTTGTACGAGACGCTAATCGCTCGTTATGAACGAGAAATATACAACTATTTGCGACGCTACATCGGTGACGCCGAGCTAGCCGAGGATGCGTTTCAGGGCACGTTTTTGCAGGTCCACCTGAAGTGCCAGCAATTCGATTCCGCCCGTCGATTCCGTCCATGGCTTTATGCGATTGCGACGAACCAAGCCATCGATATCCAGCGTCGCAACAAACGCCACCGAATGATTAGCATGGATCGCGCTCCGGGTTCGGAATTTGGCGATCACGGGGGCTGGTCGGACAATCTGGTCGGTGACTGCCCCGATCCACTTTTGGTTGCTAGCGAACAGGAAAACAGCCGCTGGGTGCATCAATCGGTGGATTCACTTGGTGAATCGCTCAAACAAGTGGTTCACTTGGTTTATTACCAGGGCATGAAGTACCGGGAAGCCGCTGAAACGCTAAACATCCCGGTTGGCACGGTAAAAAGTAGGCTCCACGCTGCTGTCGGACGATTGGGACTGATGTGGGACGAAAGCCATTCACCTGAACAAGATGTGTAGAACCGAGCGGTGAATCGTATCTTCGCTGGAACGGCTGCGGTTCAGATTTAGCTGAGTTTCAGCTTAAGCGGGGGTTCCGCTCGACTTCGCCTGCCCCCTGGCGGGACCAACCTGCCCCCTGGCGGGACCAACCTGCCCCTTGGCAGGATAAATCTGACCCCTGGCGGGGCGAACTACGACAGATCCCAGCACTGAACCATTGCTAGACGCGGGACGTACCTGAAGCCAGACAGATTGCTGAATGAATCGGCGGTCGCTTCTTTTTCGGCGGATGGTTCGGCCAGTCTTTCAATCAATTGATTACGCATGCACGAAGATCTTCTCGGATATCTGCTAGGGGCGCTTGAGCCTCATGAGATGGAACGAGTTGCAGCGCTTTTGAGGCAAGATCCAGAGGCTCGCCGTCAGTTGATCGAAATCCAGCGATCGCTCCGACCTCTTGAAGATAACTACGAACCGGGTCAGTCGCCGCCGTCGGATTTGGTTGCCCGAACACTGAACCAAGTTGAGTCATCTGCACAACCGGATCACGAGTTTGCATCGTCGGGTTTGCCAACGATGCAGGCGAGTAATCATCGCCCACGCTCTCGCAGTGTCACCTGGCTAGATCTGGCGGCTCTTTCGGCCGCTGCGGCAATTTTGTTGGCATTGCTTGTTCCCAATATCGCCAATAGAAGATTCGAAGCGCGACGAACGGCGTGCCAGAACCAACTGCGTGGCTTGGGGATTGCGATCACGACATTCGTCAATCGCAATGAACAGCATCGCTTGCCAGCGGTTGCCAAATCGGGTCCGGAAGCTTTTGCGGGCGTCTACGCAGTACGCCTAAGCGATCTTGGATTGTTCGAAGACACCGATACGCGGTGGTGTCCGTCGCTTGATGCGCCAGGCGATGACCAGCTTCAATTTACCGCTTTGAATCAATTACCAACCATTCAGCAATTGCACGAATCGTCGGCTGACGTGCTCCGGCGCTTCCAGACGTTCTCTGGTGGGCATTACGCCTACACGCTGGGAGTGGTTGATAAAGACCGGTTTGAATCGCCCCGTTTTGAATCGCGTGCGTCATTTGCGGTAATGTCCGACGCCCCCATGGCTGGCACCCCCAATGAATCTAATCTACGCGAATCGATCGGCCATGATGGCCGGGGTATCAATGTGTTGTACGAAGATGGACGGGTGCGTTTCATTGACGTCAGCTCGTTGGATGTGTTACCTGACCACCCATTTTTCAATCATCGTGGACAGGCGGAAGCGGGGGTTAATGTCGACGATGCTTCGCTGGCACCGAGCTGGAGACCTCCGTTCGTGGAAGTGTTTCAGCGTTAAGGATCGCCAAATCGTTGGAGCGTGGCGTTTCCCGTCGCTGATCGCACCCTAGTTTTGTCGATTGCTGCGAGATTCTGAACCCTAGCGGAATTCGTTACGACACATCGCTTGAGCCAGTCTGGCTAAAAATTCGCGTCAGAGTTTGCCTCATTGCTGATCGCCCAGGTACGATACTGGAACTGCTCCACGACCCCATCGGCCTGAAATCATGTCTGAATTTCCTGAACTTGTTCGTCGCGAATTTATTGCTGCATCTGCTGCGGCTGGCTTGACCATTCCGACTGGCTCGGATGCGAAGGCGGAATCAGTCGCCGCCGGGGCGTCGCGGAAGCCCGCAGCAGCTTCAGCCGAAAGCCTCGTGAACCAGCTGTATCGATCTCTTTCAGAAAAACAACGCAGTGAAATTTGTTTTGACTGGAACCATGTGCATCCGCGCCGCGGTCGTCTTCGCACCTTTGTCGCTGAAAACTGGAATATCACCAAACCCAAAATCAATGACGACTTTTACAGCGATCAGCAACGCGAATTAATCACGGGCATTTTTGAATCGATCATTCACCCCGATTGGCATCAGCGTTACTATCAACAACTTGAAGACGACGCGGGCGGATTTGGTCACGAGCAATCGATAGGAATTTTTGGCAAACCCAGTGGGGGCGAAAACGAGAATTTTGAATTGGTTTTGACGGGCCGTCACATGACCCTTCGTTGCAACGGAAATTCTGCGGACGGCGTTGCATTGGACGGTCCAATTTTTTACGGGCATTCTTCGGACACTAGCAAAGGCCCCAATGCCACCGCCAATGTGTTTTGGAATCAAGCGGTCGCGGCGACCAAGCTTTACCAAATGCTTAGCCGTCGACAAAAACGTGACGCCTTGATTTCGATGACGCCGCTTGAGCAAGAGATTCAGTTCCGAGGTCAGCAATCGATCCCCGGACTGCCAGTCAGTGACCTGTCCGTTGATCAGAAAGAGCATCTGCATGCGGTGCTAGGGACGCTTGTCGAAATGTATCGCCCAAATTATCAAACCGAGGCGCTGACTTGCCTGAGGGAACAGGGAGCCCTTGACGCGTGCTCGCTGTCGTTCTTTAGCGACAATATGATTAGCAATGACCAATGCTGGAATCATTGGCGATTCGAAGGTCCATCCTTCGTTTGGCATTACCGAGCAGCACCCCATGTCCATTCCTGGGTCAACATCGCCGACAACCGACCGTCATGACAAACTCTCACTTAGAGGGATAGGCTTCCAGGGAGTCAGTCTGCAACAATGTCTCATGAACACGAACCATTCACTGAAACACCTGGGAACCCACCATGCGTCGTTGCCTACTCGCTAGCCTTTCTATCGCAATTGCAAATGCCGCCTTCGGTCACCCCGGCCACGGTTCAAGCGAATCGGTAGGTAGCCAATCCTTGTGGCACTTTGTAAGCGAACCCGTTCATTTGCTTCCGCTAGTCACGGTGGTCGCATCCACGCTGCTTGCCGTAAAACTGGGCAGAAGATTCCATGCGGCAATGGTTTCGAATGAACCTAGCCCACGGACCGCTCTATCTGAGGCTGAAAGTAGTTCAACGCTTTCGTGATTCAGGAATCCAGTTTTTCAAACAACGATCAATGGAGTGCCAAATCGGAGGCAATTCGATTCCGGCCGCTAATGCTTTGGAGGGATCGAGAATACAATTTGACCGCGGCGCTATTGCTGCTTTTTCCATGAATTTGGCTTCGCTGGCAAAAAACTCAAAGCGATCGCTTGCGAGCCCAGCCTGGACCAGCCTCTGAACGACTTGTCGCGTAGATACTGAACCTGGATTAGTTAAGTTGTAAGTCCCCAGCGGAAGCTCCTTGATCAGACATTGGATGCATGCTGCAACGTAGTCTTCTAAGTTGGAAAGACTATTGGTGGCATCCAGAAGTCGCTCGTATCTCATCAGTTTCGATAAGTAATTACGCGCCG
Source organism: uncultured Rhodopirellula sp. (assembly GCA_964449225.1). Classification (GTDB taxonomy): domain Bacteria; phylum Planctomycetota; class Planctomycetia; order Pirellulales; family Pirellulaceae; genus Rubripirellula. The sequence continues at coordinate 10,180 of CAYVAN010000107.1, read as the reverse complement.
AATCAACATGAGAAAACGGCATTCGCATACGCCACACGTAACAATTAGGGTCGTCCGCCAGTATTTCTTCTCCCAACGCTTTCGTACCTGAATAGAAGCTGCAGAAGTTTGATCGAAATGAGAAGTTTGGCGCATCCGTTTCGTTGAAGCCTTCCTTTCTAGGGCCGTTCCCATTGTAAATACAACCGGACGAAACATGCCCCCAGGATATCCCAGCGGAAGCGGCAACCTTTGAAAGATATCCAGGTAAGACTGCGTTGCCGTGCAGGCAGTCTGCTTTCTGATGCTCGCATGCATCCACATTTGGCTTCCCCGTAAACCCAGCTGCGTTAATCAAAGAAGTCACGCGGCATTGCACCAGCTTGTTCGCCAACGCGTCGACATCCATAGCTTTTGTGTCCTCACGGGTGAGGACCAATGTGTCAATATTGAGACGAAGTAGTTGTTCAAGGAAAATTCTACCGACGTAGCCGGAACTACCTAAAAGTGCGAACTTTGTCACGTTGTCTCTTTTGTTTTCGCGAAATACAACCGACATAACAAAGCTTAGCAAGGCTGCCGGCAACCAAGCACCCGATAGCCTTCACAGCCATGCATTTACGATAGCTTGGATCACCCAAATTCCTAGACCAATACGGTCAGCGTTAAAGCTTACCAAGCCAAACTGCAATGGTCGGCATGACAGACTTTCGCACCTTCGACAGCGGGAGCGTTACTGTTCCATCGCCGCGTATCACCGCGTCCATATGATGGATGCCAGCCTGGGATGCAGGCAAAAAAACGTTGGCAAATTCGGGGCCATGATCGATACCGCCAATTTGGATGCCAATCGCTGCATTCGGTTGACTTGGTCCTCCGACACTTATCATCAATGTATCCGAATCACTTCGTTTTTGAGCATCTTGATGAGCACTTATCAAGCGTTTTCCATTGGTCAAAAAAGACATGCTGCGAAGTGAGGCAAGTGGGTCAAGCGAAATGAATACAGCGCGTTTGTTAAATTTACGTTTAACCGCGTTCATCCCAACAACCAACTCGATCAGCAGTTCAACGCTCACTTCTGCTTCGTTAACATTAAACGATTCGTTCCCTAGTAGAAACGCAACATAAGCTTTGTCTGCAAACTTTTGTCCATGGCGAATGGCCATGGACAAGTCCGCAATTGAGGCGGCATCGGGCGATTCCACTCTAAACAGCTCGGCAGATGTACCAAGCTTTTCCATCAACCTCGGCACCGAAGATTCCACGTTGCCTATCAATACAATCGCGTCAGCGTGTTGCTTTGCCTCTGCAAGAGTCGCCGTGATCACACCACTGCGAGCCATCGCACTTTGAACTGCATTCATCGTTGCCGTGCCCCCGTCCACTATTGGGAAGCCCGTTTCTATCATCGCCTTGGCTTGCCCCATCGTAGCCGAACTTACCAACAACTTTACCGATTCTGAATCGCGGATCTGCTGACGTGCCGCTGCCAATGCTTCCGCAAGAGTAACGGACTGTTCCCGTATTCGTGCGATGGATCCTGACCGATTTCCATCTTCCAAAATCGCCCCGTGGCGTTTTAGGATCTCACAATCTGCCAAAGAGTTCAAATTAACATCATCACAGTGTAGCGGGCAGAAAGGGCAGACGATTTCTAGATCAGTCACCGGATCGTTCATTTCGCTGACAACTCTTTGACGGCTTTCACCAATTCAATCACGTGATCCACTGGCGTTTCTTTCAACACGCCGTGACCGAGATTGAAAATGTGGCCGGGGCGTCCACCAGCGGTTTCGAGCAGTTCGGCTGCAGCGGCACGAATCGTGTCGGGCGGTCCGAGTAAAACCGATGGATCAAGATTTCCTTGAACGCTGCAATCGTGACCGATCCGTTGCCAAGCGGTATCGAGTGAAATACGCCAGTCGACTCCGACAACGGTCCGCCGGTCGCCTCGCAGCAGTGGCAACAGCTCTGGATTGCCGGTCGCAAAGTTGATCACGGGAACGCCCGGTGTGATACCAGCGATGATTTGTTTCATCCAAGGCAAAACAAAGTTCGCGTAGTCGGCTGCTGACAAGCATCCCGCCCAACTGTCGAACAATTGAACGCACTGGGCACCGGCGGCAATTTGATGGTTCAGGTAAACCGTGATCGCCGATGACAGCTTGGCCATCAACGCGTCCCATGCACCACGATCAGATCGCATCAGTTTTTTGGTGTGCGTGTATTGCCGACTGCCACCGCCTTCGATGGCGTAACTGGCAAGGGTAAATGGTGAACCTGCAAATCCGATCAATGGAATCGTTTCAGGTAGATCTGCACGGGTTTGGCGAACGGTTTCGTAGACAAAATCAAGCGATGCTGGATCGTCCAAATCGGCCACTCGCGAAAGATCCTCGCCTTCGCGAATGGGGTTGTGAATCACGGGACCATCACCGGCAACAAATTCCAAATCGAAACCCAACGGCACCAGGATCGGCAGCAGGTCCGAAAAGATGATCGCGGCGTCGACGCCCAAACGATCAACAGCGGTACACATCACCTCACTGCATAGCGTTGGGTTTGCGCAAAGTTCTAAGAACGACTGTTTTGCGCGGACCTCGCGGTATTCGGACATGTAACGGCCCGCTTGCCGCATCAACCAAATAGGCGTTCGCTCGGTCTCTTCACCGCGACACGCCTTCATAAACAGACTTTCAGCCGAAGGGTGCGTGTTTGTATCGGTCGTGGTCGCGGGGGAACTAGCCATCGTGATTCGCTTGGACTTGATCATGGGGACACCGCGGGAAGCGGCTTCGGTCACCAAGTGGCCCATTTTGGGATGACTTGGTTCTAAGTCCACATGAATATCACACTCGTGCAACATTTGGGATGTGGTGGGACCAATCGAAGCAATCACAGTGCGATGCAAGCCGTCACGAAGATCGTCGACCACCCCAAGCCGCTCGGCCATGCGCAGCATGTTGACGATTTGATGGGCGCTGGTCAGCAGCAACATGTCTCGTTTGCCAGCAGCTAATGCCCGAACGTTTTCCTCTAACGGAGCGGTGTCCTCGGGGAATTCCCAGCCATAAACCCGTAGCGGCTCGACTGTTGCCCCGCGTGCTTCCAAACCAGCAATCAGTGATGCGTTGGTCACGCCATACTCCTGCAACCCGACGGTTTGATTTGCAATCGAGACATTGCCGTCGATCGTTTGCAACAATTCTCGCCAAGTGTTGGGTTCAGGGACTCGGTAAGTTGGCGTCAAACCGACCTCGCGCATGGCGGCGGCCGGTTTGGGGCCGCGGCAAATCGTGACAATGTCCGATAGCGATTCGAGAAATCGTTTCTGGTCGACGTGCCGCTCGATCGCACGCAGTAAATAACGAAACCCAACGCCGGTCATCAGCACGACGACATGGATTTCGCCAGTCATCACTCGGTGCGCAAAATCGATGGCCCCGCGATTCGGCTCGATTGGCACCTCCTGCATCGATGGGCTGACGAACGCCTTGCCACCAAACCGCTCGATCATCCGCTGCATATCACCCGCCCGCCGACTTTCGAGAGCAGCGATCGAGAATCCTTCGTAATCGTTTTCCGGCTTGGACATGAATACTTCATCGACCTTGATTTGAGATTGGATCAGAACGCTCGTATTGTAGAGAAATCACGCCACGATACGATTGCACGTCATCGTTCACTTCTTTCACGCTTTATCAATCACTCTTCCAACTTCCTCCATGCCTCGCCATACGATCCGCCAACCAAAATCTGACACCGACCTCAGTGGACTGTATTGCGAAAAGGAAGATTTGCCCGAAACGATCAGCAGCGAATCGCTGTTTGGCAACAATCGTCCACTGGAAATTGAAATCGGTTCAGGGAAGGGGCTCTTTCTGGCAGCCGAATCGATCGCCAATCCAGATCGAAACTTTTTTGGCATTGAAATCATCGACAAGTATGCCAAGCATTCCGCAGCAAGATTATTGCGTGCTGGATCACGTGATTTAGGAAACGCACGGATGCTTGCGGGCAATGCCGAGCCTTATTCGAGTCACGAATTCCGCAAGAGAGCTTAGAAGCCGTGCACGTTTACTTTCCAGATCCCTGGTGGAAAAAGAAACATCGCAAGCGCCGCGTGGTAAACGAAAAGAGCATCGTGAATTATGCCAAGTCGTTGCGTTTGGGCGGCCGGCTGCATTTTTGGACTGATGTCTTGGATTACTTCGAAGATACCGTCGAAATGATCGCGGTGCTGGCCCCTGGCTTGGGCGTGCCAATTCCCGAAGAGGAAATCGAAGCGGAACATGACCTGGATTACCGAACACACTTTGAACGCCGAAGCCGCAAGTATCGGATTCCGGTCTACCGCGTTCGGTACGAGAAGCGAAGTTAGCATGACAGGGGGCGATCTAGGTGGCATAGGCTGCTAGCCGGTCGATGGGGCGAACATAGGCTGGAAGCCTATGCCACTTTTCGTCTTCCTAATTTCTCAATCCAGAACTCAGCAAGCCAGCCAAGTCTTCGCCGACATTTTCTATCTGTTCTTCGATGTCTTCGCCTTCGTCCTCGAAGCCTTCGTCCTCGAAGCCTTCGTCCATGCTGCCGCCTGACTCATCGTCATCATCTTTGTCATCGTCGTCATCGGTTGCATCCGATGAACTTTCCGGCGAGACCGATTCATCGATCATGCCAAAGGTTGCTGGTTGCGATTCGATGTAGGTTGTTGTTTGGGCTTGGGCGGGATCAAACGGGCCGGAGGTGATTGGGCGAGTCATATCGACGCTGCTGGGGTTGCTGCGTGGTTCCAGGAACCTGCCCATCCGTTGTGCGTCACCATAAGCTTTTGCTGCCCAGGGGCCTTCGGCCAATTGGACTTGGTTGTAGGCCAACAGGGATCCTTTCTCTTTGTGGAAGTCACGGATCGCTAGGTTGTAATCGAACAACGAGGTGTAGAAAGCGGTTTCGCTGGTCACAACCTGACGCTGGGCTTGCAACAAGAAATTGATATTGTCATTTCCATCGACGTAGCGACGGCGAAGCACTTCGACTTGTTTCAAATCGGCTTGATAACGATTGAAGTTGGTTTCTAGTAGTTGATAGGTCAACGTGATCCGACGCGCAGCGTCCGAAAGATCGTGGCTGATGCGCAGTTCCGTTTCCGCCAATACGGCACGTTCGCGTTTGATGTTTAGCTTTGCCGAAGCAATCGCGACGCCAGCGAGCCGAAAACCAACGGGAAACGACATATCGATGCCCAGCTGGCCTTCTTGGAAGTCACCGCCGGTGATCGAATCGTACAAGTTGTCGAACTGTCCATTGTTGCTGTCGCCGATCAGGTGATCGCCTAGGCCTCGCCATCGATATTGAGCCAACAGGTCTAAACGCGGACGATAGTTAAGACGCGCCGCAATCAGTTCTAGCTCGCGACGTTTGACATTGAACCGCTGACGACGAACCTCAACCCGTCTTTCAACCGCTTGACCGAGGGCACTTTGCCAATCAAAAACCACGCGAACATCGCTCGGCTGGGTGATCGGTTTGATCAAGCGGCCATCGGTTGCAGGCAACCCAATCAGATAACGCAGGCGTTGTTCCAGTGCATAAAGACCATTGTCCCCACCGAGCGACGATTCAACCTGAGCTTGAAATTGATAGAACTGTGACCGCGCTTGAGCCTCTTCATCCGTCCGCCCCGCACCAACATCCAGCCGCACTTCTTGGTACTGAAAAGTTTGCTGAGCGGAATGCCGGCCTTTGACGTTGGCATCCAAGATACGATAAGCCTGCGACAGTCCCCAATACGCCTCTTCGACGTCAGAGACTAAGTTGACGACGCCCGTTTCAAAATCGGCAAGCGCGACATCTTCGTTGATCCGGGCAATGAGGACTCCGTTGTATTGACCAACTGCCGGGCCAAAGTTTTGGCCGACAATTTGGTTGTAGAGCGTGCCACTGCCTTGCAACAAAGGTTGTCGCCATTCGGCTTCGACCCAGCCGGTAAACGCGCTGGGGAATTGTTGCTGGGCGGCAGAAGGGTCTTGCGTGTTGAGATAATTCACAGTGTGACGCAGTGCAAAGGTTGCCCCTGTCATCGTCTGTTTGGAAAGCTCGTTACTAAAGGTTGCACCACGAGACTGAGAGAATGCAGGAACAACAAACGGAGACCCTGGAATCGCGAACGCTTCACGGTTGAGCGGCTGATCATTGTTATTCCAGAAAAGCTGTTGCGTGTATTGGGCATCAAATGCCGCAAGCGCTGCTTCGGTTCCTTGATTTGGACTCGAAGCAACCAATCCTGGACTGTATTTCGTTTGAGTCGTTGATGGTGATGAGACAATCGTTCCACCGATGCTGCGCAGAACGGGGCTCTGTTGAACTGCCAATTGAACTGCTTCTTCAAGCGTCAGGTCCAGCGAGGGGATTTTCGATGGATCCTCCAGCGACATTGGCTCGATCGCCTGCCTTGCTGCTTCGCTGACCGGAGTGCTGCATTGGCAAACCTCGGGATACTCGATCTGCATTCCGTTGTTGTCGTGGTACGACGGAGTGTTGTCGTGCGGTCCTGGTTTCACCTTGTCCAGCAAACCGCATCCTGTGGTGCTGGCAATCATGGCAGCAACAAGCATTTGTTTCAGGCGACCGCATCGGCGATTGCGTCGTTTCGTCGTAATCGCCAGCTTGTTGCGTGTCATAGGATCGTTGTTCTCGGAATGTCAGGCAGGACGTGTGCAATCGATATCGACGTTTGCAGCGTCACAACTGGAACAACCCGGCCACAAACTTGGCCGTCATGACCGGCCGAAGCAGCAAAGCCCGAAAGGTCGTGTCAAACGCTAACGGTTGTGCCGGTGGTGACGATGCGACCGAGCCGGGGTTCACGTTGCCGGATGTTGCTTAGACTCCAAGCGGCCTACAGAAAAGCGACGACCAAATTGGTACAGTCTTCGTCCATGAACCAACCTCAAACTGATCACCGACCTTCCCTGACCGCGATTGTTGCGATGACTCCGTCGGGGGTCATTGGGCTCGACGGCGACATGCCCTGGCGACTTAGCAGCGATTTGCGTCGATTCAAGAAGTTGACCATGGGCGGCACGCTGATCATGGGCCGAAAAACCTACGATTCGATCGGCCGCCCATTGCCCGGGCGGCGCACGATTGTCATTACGCGCAGCCCGGATTGGTCAGCCGATGGGGTCGATCGAGCGGCTTCGCCGGAAGAAGCAGTCAAAATGGCTGCTCAAAAAGACGTGTTTGTGGTCGGCGGAGCAGAAATTTATCGACAACTTTTGAATCAATGCGACCAAATTTTGCTGACCCGAGTCTTGTCGCAGGTCGAAGGCGACACGCACCTTCAACTCGATTTAGCCGCGTTTCGCGTGGTCGAACACACTCGGATCCCCGCATCGGACAAAGATGATGTGCCAACGGAGTTCCTGAAATACGTTCGAACTTAAAATTAGTGAAATTTCCGGCACCGTTACCACTTGAGCAAAACGGTGCTGGACCGGTATATTCCGGGATTCCTGGTCACCCCTTCGCAGCCTTTGCGAACGAAAACCAAGAGAAAATCGATTTTGAAGGACACTTGGTTGGCAATTCCAGCGACGTTTTCGCGGCGGATCCAAACCAGGAACCCCAGTCCAGAGACCAAAGCATTAGAACCCGGCAGTAAACGTTGCAAGCTATTCACATGGAACGGCTTACCATCCTTCACGACTGCTTTTTGGCTTCACCGAGTCTGATCTTCAAAGCTGATTTTCTACACTCACCTATCGTCTAGTTGCAAATTTTCCCCTCCTGCTTGAACTCGGAGTCTGGCTATGCCCCGTTTGATGGGCGTCGATATTCCAAACGACAAACAGATCCAATATTCGCTTACCTACCTTTACGGAATCGGGCTCTACTCGGCTCGTGAGGCATGCGAAAAATTGGGCATTGACCCGACCCGCCCGGCCTCCGACGTCAATGAAGACGAAATCGGTCGGATTGCGGCACTTCTTGAACGTGATTACACGGTCGAGGGCCCGCTGCGTCGCCAAACCGCTCAAAACATCAGCCGCCTTCGCGAGATTAAATCGTATCGCGGCATGCGTCATCGCGTTGGCTTGCCCGTTCGCGGCCAACGCACCAAAACCAATTCGCGTACCCGCAAGGGTCCAAAGAAGACGGTTGCCGGTAAGAAGGGCGTGAAGGATCTTCGCTAACGCGAGGTCCCTCTACACCCCAAAACCACTCGATCACTTCCTTCACCTGAATCAACGAGAACTTTGCAGTGGCAAAGACCAACAAAAAGAAACGCGTCAAACGCAACGTTAGCAGCGGTGTCGCACACATTCACGCGACCTTCAACAACACCACCGTTACGATCACCGATCCCAAGGGTGACACCCTGTGCTGGGCTAGTGCTGGTACAAGTGGGTTCAAGGGAAGCCGCAAGAGCACTCCGTTTGCCGGGCAATGTGCGGCTCAACAAGCGGCCGAAAAAGCTCAAAAATTTGGAATGCGTGACGTTGAAGTAAAGGTAAAGGGGCCTGGTTCAGGTCGCGAAAGCGCGATCACTTCGCTTCAAGCAGCTGGCCTGAACGTGAAGCTGATCGAGGAAGTCACGCCAATCCCGCACAACGGTTGTCGGCCACGCAAGAAACGCCGCGTTTAATCAACAGCGTTTCTGTGGCATAGGCCTGTGCCTGTGATCATGAAATGGACAGGCGATCCAAGGCCTGTCCCATTTTTCAATACCAAGACTTTTGCCCAAGAGCCGAGATACCTATGTCAATGCACATCCGATGGCGAGGAATGGAACTTCCAAGCAACCTGGAAGTCGATCGCGATACCCTGACAGCAAGCTACGGAAAGTTTTCTGCGGAACCTTTCGAGCGTGGTTTCGGCGCGAGCGTCGGAAACAGCCTTCGCCGCGTACTGCTTTCTAGCTTGATGGGCAGCGCCGTCACACAAATCAAAATTCGTGGTGCCCAACACGAATTCACCTCGATCCCTGGTGTCGTTGAAGACGTCACCCAGATCGTCTTGAACGTCAAAAGCTTGGTGGTTCGCAACCACAGCGAAGCGACTCGTGTGATCACCATCGAAGCCAACAAGGCTGGCGTTATCACCGGCGGCGATGTGCAAACTGATTCCGATGTGGAAATCATCAACAAGGATCACGTGATTGCAACGTTGACCGAAGATGTTGATTTGATGATCGAAATGGTTGTCGAAAATGGCCGCGGTTACGTTCCAAGCACCGAGCACAGCTCCGTCGACCATGAAATCGGCATCATCCCGATCGATGCAGTCTACAGCCCGATCACTCGCGTGCGGTACGAAGTTGAAGAGACGCGTGTTGGGCAAAAAACCAATTACGACCGCTTGAACTTGGAAATCTGGACCGATGGAAGCGTCAGTCCGGAGCTCGCGTTGATCGAAGCGGCCAAGATCCTTCGCAAACACCTGAACCCATTTGTTCAGTACCGCGAATTGGGACCAAGCATCTTCTCGGCGGCACGTGGCGGTGCCGGATCACCGGAAGCTCAGCTAGAAGCAAAGCTGAACATGACTTTGGCAGACATGCGATTATCGGTTCGGGCGAATAACTGCTTGGAAAGTGAAAACATTCAAACCATTCGCGATCTTGTTGTTCGCACTGAAGATTCACTTTTGGAAGTCCGCAACTTTGGCGACACCACACTGAACGAAGTTCGCGAAAAGCTTTCTCAATACGGTTTGCACCTCGGCATGCGAGTTCCGAACCAACCCATGTTCTAATCCATTGGGCGGGTTCAGGTTCAACGACGCTGCCCGCCGCTTCAAAATCAATCCCTTTCACGACCAACAGATACTGACATGCGCCATCGTCGAAGAGGCCGAACGCTCGGCCGCAGCCCTGCTCACCGCAAAGCGCTGCTTAAAAACCTTACTAGCGCTCTGTTTTTGACCGAACGCGATGCATCCTTGGACGATAATGCTCCCAAGGTTCCTGGGCGAATCACGACGACGACGCACAAGGCAAAGGAAGTTCGTCCTTTGGTCGAAAAGTGCATTACGATTGCTAAGAAGTCGCTGGCATCAGCCGAAGAAGCGTCCAAGCATGCAACTCAGGCCGAACGTGGCACCGATGCTTACAAGGCTTGGCGTAAGAGCGATGACTGGCAAAAGTGGGCTGCCGCTCGGGCGCCCGTCGTTGCTGCTCAACGTCGCGTCGTTCAAC
>CAYVAN010000106.1:14210-15653 GCA_964449225.1 uncultured Rhodopirellula sp. | reverse complement strand
AATGTACATCGTGTTGGCGATTGAATTTAAGTCTTCGGTGCAACCTTTGTTGGTGATGTTGATCATCCCCTTTGGAGCTTTGGGAGCAGCGATTGGTCACTTGATGATGGGATTGCCGTTAACCCTATTTAGCTTTTACGGGATCATCGCGCTCACCGGGATTGTGGTCAATGATTCGATCGTCTTGATTGACTTCATCAATGCGAAGGTTCGCCAGGGAGTTCCAATCCAAGAAGCGATCACTGAATCGGGTGCGCGGCGTTTTCGGCCGGTGATGTTAACCACCATAACGACGATCGGTGGTCTGATTCCGATTTTGTTGGAGACTTCGATCCAGGCACAGATATTGATTCCAATGGCGACCAGCATCGCCTTCGGTGAACTATTTGCAACTGCAATCGTGTTGTATCTAGTTCCTGTCACCTACTCGCTGTACCACACCGCTGGCGGTCACCTGGATGTTCAGTTGGCCGATGAAGACCCCGCACCGGGGTTGGTTTAAGAAGCAGGCCCAATAGCCAATAGCCAATAGCCAATAGCCAAAGCGACGTCAGCAACTTGGCTGATCTTGAAGACGCTTGTCGCCTATTCCGAAACTGAGCCGTAAAATTCAGGCCTGCGATCCTTGAATCGATCGATCGAATGAGCTCCGCTGGTTCGCTCAATCCGTTTGTTTCGTGGTTGGGTCAGATCAACTTCGGCGGTCAGCATGATTTCGTCGTCGGTCTCGGTTCTTGCCAAGATCGAACCATCAGGCCCGCAGATAGAACTTCGTCCACAGAACGTAAAACCATTCTCGGTCCCCACTCGGTTGGCAGCGACAAAGAAGTAGTGGTTTTCCATGCTGCGAGCCGGCGGGACCACGTCGGCGGTTCGCGACGCTGCGACCGGCCAATTGGTTCCCAACGCGACAATGTCGGCCCCGGCCAATCCAAGCACTCGCATCGGTTCTGGAAAAGAACAGTCGTAACAGATCGCCATACCAACGCTGGCCGGTCCAGCGGCGGTTGTTGGACAGGCGTCAAACGTTCGGTAGGGGATGTCACCTCGATCAACAAACCGATCGACGCCAAGGTTGGGAAGATGAACCTTGCGATAGACCCCTTCGATACCATTGGGGCCGATCAATGCTGATGAATTGAAAAGCCGGCCGCCATCCTTTTCGAGGAACCCCAAAGTGAAAAAAACATTTCGTTGCTTGGCCGTTGACGCCAGCTCTGTGAAGACCGGTGAAGCGATAGGCAATGCGATTTCAAACGCGGATTCTTTGTCATCATAGGCGTAGCCGGTCAGCATGCATTCGGGAAAGACAGCTAACTCCACATTTTCGTTTGCTGCGGTTTCTAGCCACGATTGAACTCGTTTCAGGTTGGCTGGAACGTTGGCAATTTTAACATCGGTCTGGACGCAAGCTAACAACATCGTAAAACACTATCATTGGGC
>CAYVAN010000106.1:1944-14200 GCA_964449225.1 uncultured Rhodopirellula sp. | reverse complement strand
TATCTAAACACTGAAAAAGCGATGAGTGCCATTATGGACGAAAATAGCAGCGACCAGAACAGCGACCAGAACAGCCACCAGAACAGTGACAAAAGTATGGATCAAAAATATGACTACGATCTGTTTGTGATTGGAACCGGTCCCGGCGGCGAAGGTGCCGCGATGCAATGTGCTAAAGAAGGTTTAAAGGTCGCCGTAGCCGAGAAGTACAGCCAAATTGGTGGGGGCTGCACCCATTGGGGAACCATTCCTAGCAAGGCATTGCGCTACGCAATTACATCGACCATGTCGGCGCTGAAGAACCCAGCATTCAGGGAAATGGGGATTAACGTTCGACCAACACTGGAACAACTTCGGCGTGGTACGCAAACGATCATTGGGCAACAGGTGACGATGCGACAATCGTTTTACGATCGCAACAACGTCCCTGTTTTTAAAGGGAAAGCTAGGTTTGTCGGCGATCATGCGGTTTCGATTGACGGTGACGAACCGATCACTGCACGCCAATTTGTTGTTGCAACGGGAGCTCGTCCCTATCGCCCAGCTGAAGTCGATTTTAGTCATCCACGAATTTTTGACAGCGACACAATTCTTGGCTTGGACGAAAGACCATCTTCGCTTTGCATCTACGGCGCGGGCGTGATCGGCGTTGAGTACGCATCGATGTTCCGAAATCTTGGAATCAAAGTAAATCTGATCAATACCCGATCAAAGTTGCTTGAGTTTCTGGATGACGAGATCATTGACGCAATCTCGTATCACCTACGGGATCAGGGCGTCATTATTCGACATGATGAATCGATGGAAAAAGTTGTGCCCGAAGATGATGGTGTCGTGCTGCATTTAAAAAGTGGCAAACGCGTGAAAACCGATGCGTTTTTGTGGGCCAACGGTCGCAGCGGCAATACGGACGACCTTGGGCTAGAACATGTTGGCCTAGTCGCAAACAGCCGTGGACAAATCGAAGTCGACGAACATTTCCAGTCCGTCGTGCCACATATCTACGCCGTCGGTGACGTCATCGGTATCCCGTCGTTGGCCAGTGCTGCCTATACGCAAGGCCGCGCCGCAGGCATGCATATCCTGGGTAAGGTCGACGGCAACTTGCGGCTGAACGACATTCCGACCGGCATCTACACCAGTCCAGAGATCAGCTCAGTCGGTAAGACCGAGCGAGAATTGACCGCCGCCTGCATTCCGTATGAAGTTGGACAAGCACAATTCAAGAGCTTAGCACGAGCTCAGATCACCGGGCAAACGACCGGAATGCTTAAATTGCTGTTTCACCGCGACACATTGGAGGTGCTCGGTGTACATTGTTTTGGCGAGAATGCATCAGAGATTGTCCACATTGGACAGAGCGTAATGAGCCCAGAAGCAGCCTGCAATTCGATCACATATTTCACCGAAACGACGTTTAATTATCCAACGATGGCGGAAGCCTATCGTGTCGCTGCACTGAACGGATTGAACCGATTGTTTTGAATGCTCGCTAGTTTTGATTGCGTGCGACCACGATTGTTTGATCCTCTGTTTTCAGCATCCATTGATCTGTACTTAAAGTTCCCCCACATGAGCCTCGCGATGCATCCATCAATCTCCGCAGTTGTTTTCTCCTTAGTCCTAACGACTCAAGTGGCGATGGCTCAGCAAGAGCTAGATGGTTCAACTTCCTCGCAGCCCCTAGTCGAACATATCTACACGGCTGATCCGTCAGCCCATGTCTTTGGTAAACGGCTCTATATTTATCCCTCTCATGACATCGATACAGAGAAATCGAAAGGCTCCGGTGACGATGGTGCTCATTTCGACATGAAGGATTATCACGTTCTATCGATGGAGAAAGTCAACGCAGAAACAGTTGACCATGGGGTAGCGTTAGCACTTGAAGACATCCCTTGGGCAAAGCAACAACTCTGGGCCCCGGATGCTGCTGCGAAAGACGGCAAGTACTACCTTTATTTTCCTGCCAAAGACCATGACGGGGTTTTCCGCATCGGTGTGGCCCAAAGCGACAAGCCCGAAGGCCCGTTCAAAGCGCAACCCAAGCCAATCGACGGCAGCTACAGCATTGACCCTGCGATCTATCAAGCCGACAACGGCGAATACTACCTGTACTTTGGGGGCATTTGGGGTGGCCAATTGGAACGCTGGGCAGACGGCACGTATTCTGAAAAGGGCGTGGTCCTTTCGCCGACCGACGTGGCGTTGACGCCCAAAGTGGTCAAACTCAGTGACGATATGGTGTCGTTCGATGGCGAGGTCAAAGACGTTGTGCTGCTAGATAAAAACGGCAAGCCATTGCTCAATGGCGATAACGATCGTCGATTCTTTGAGGCAGCTTGGCTTCACAAGTATCAGAACACTTATTACTTCTCTTACTCGACCGGTGACACGCACAAGATCGTTTACGCGACGGGTGACAATCCACTGGGACCGTTCACGTACCAAGGCGTTGTGCTGGAGCCGGTCGTCGGTTGGACCAACCACCATTCGATTACTGAGTTCAATGGAAAGTGGTACCTGTTCTACCACGACAGCCGGTTGTCAGATGGGAAAACGCATCTGCGAACGGTGAAGATGACAGAACTAATTCACCGACCCGATGGCTCCATCGTGACGATCAACGTTGAGTCGGCAGCGAAATAGAACCTGCGTATGAACAACGCAACATGCCAAGGCTATTCAAATGCCGAAACCGGTCACCCAATGGCACTTCCAGTAGAAAAGTAGGCCGAATGGAGCCAAGGCGACATCCGGCAACACCAATGGGTAAACCTACCGGATGTCACTTCGGCTCCAGGTTCATCAAACAACTTCAAGCCTCAGAATCATGGTTAGGCACGCCCAGCGAACAACAAATAGATCATTCAATTGCTGGCGTGGACGTGGGATAAACGAAATCGAATTGTGGTGATCCAGTGATCGGCCACAGGACTGCGAAATGATGGATTGCATCGCTGGCGAAAAGCCCAACGCCGGCAATAAAGAAAATCCAACCCCAACTCCATCGCCCAGAAAAAGCCAAGATTCCGATCGGGATCAGCAACGCGCCGATGTAGCCGTGATGGATTCGGTAGCCAAATGTCAGCACGCCGATCGTCGAAGCAGTGGCGATGGATGAAGAATGGCCGAAACCGAAACGCAGAACGATGCAGACAAACTCGATCAGAAGCGTCAGCCCGACGCACCAACTGATGGTGTATCGATCAAGTCGAACGCCTGGTCCGGTTGTCATGTGAGTCTCCAGACGACCCGCTGGTTTAATAGCGGTAGATTTTTAGCGAATTCAAGTCTCGAACAATCAATCCACCCTTGAAAACCCCCAGGTAAGCCCAGGCGTCGTCGGCAACCTTCAAACGATCTTCAATTTCCAGGCTTTCACGCTGCTGTTTAATCGAAAGGAGTTCACCGCCCTCGTCCAGTGCTAACAAAACGTCATTGTTTCGTACCATGCTTTGATACTTGCCCAGCGGTCGGCCGGTCCAAAGGATATCGCCGGTTCCAATGTCGAGCGCCGTCAGTCGCTGGGTTTTAGAATGCAGGTAGATGGTTTGATCATCCACCACGGGCGAGGACATGTAGGCTTGGACTTTTTGGTTCCATCGTTCCTTGACCGTCCATTGGTCGTCGGATCGGCTAATGTCAAACATCTGGGATCGGCCACTATGGGCTGCCGTAAAAACCTGATCCCCGATCACGGTTGGCGTCAGAATGTTCATATTGCGAAATGCATCAATGGGTTCTGACCAAAGCTCGGTTCCGTCATCGATCGAAACACCGCAAAGCTTTGTTCGAGTCTGAACGACCAACTGTTTTACTCCGGCGACGGTTGCAATGACCGGACTGCTGAACGCGTCGTCATCTTCCTGACCCGCCAACGCACGCCAAATCGTTTGCCCGTCTTTCAAAGACAACTTCAAGGTAGCGCCGCCGCCTTGGATGTAGATCGCGTCACCATCAATCAGCGGCGAACAAACCGCACCAAACTTTGGTCGTTCGGAACTAAATCGCTCGGCCAAATCAATTCGCCATTGAACATCACCCGTGTCCGGGTTCAATCGAACCAGCTCGTCTCGGATTCCCAGTACAACTAATGCATCGTCGATCAATGCAGGGGTTGATCTGATCCAAGACCCGTTGGCGGCTGCAAAGAAAGGGACTTTCATTGCGCCTTCCCACTGAGTCGTCCAGACTTGGTCGCCGCTGCTCAGATCGAAAGCCGTGACACGCTCGAATTTCTCGTCAACGGTTTCGGTCGTATAGACCACTTTCCCGTTGGTGACGGGACCACTGTAAGAGGGCGACAGTGTTTTCTGCCAAGAAAGTTTCAAATCGGAAAGCGAGGTCGGAAGATCGCCGCTCCAAACGCCGTCACGCTGTGGACCTCGCCATTGATTCCAGGTTGAACTACTTTCCGCCGACTC
Organism: uncultured Rhodopirellula sp.; assembly: GCA_964449225.1. Classification (GTDB taxonomy): domain Bacteria; phylum Planctomycetota; class Planctomycetia; order Pirellulales; family Pirellulaceae; genus Rubripirellula. The sequence continues at coordinate 9,773 of CAYVAN010000106.1, read as the reverse complement.
AATCACCGGATCCGCAGCAACGATCAAATGGGGCAGGGCAGATCCGCTTAGCATGATACTGAGTGCGATCATGCACTTTTGAAATTTGTCACGCGAGATTCTCATTACGCCATCTTTTCTAAAAGAGTGTCATTACAGGAAAGATGATCGATCGCGAACGGATCGATTCGCACATCAGCAATGCTGGTCGATCGAATGGTACCGAACATTTACTAATTCTGCTTTACCGTTTTAGCAAGTATCGCGTGTTATCAAACGGGCCTCTTCGTTGGCTGTGAAGAAACGATTCCCATCGAGCCTGCTGCAAATGCGGCAAAATCACGGTAATAAGTGCGACGGTCTTACGATTTGCCCCGATTACGTCGCAGCCGAGTTGAGCATCATGGACAGAATCCCCCGGCCGATTGGCCGGACTTAACACACCTTTCAGGTGAGTAGCACGCGATTAGCGAAGTGTAGATTCATTTTTCCAGTTTGTGCTAAAAACTCCTCGAGCCTTCATCGGCCGAAGGGATCTTTTGGCCAGCCTGGATGCTCCCACCGGACATCCAGGCAGCTGGACAATCAACACCGGCAATCAAGTCTGGCTATGAATTCCGTTCGATCTCTCTTCGGCAGCGGCTGATCATGTTTTGAAGAATGACATAGGAATGATCGGCATCTAATTGCTCGTTAATCAATTCTTTGCACGCCGCAGCTTCGATCTCTTCGAGTTCTTGGAAGGCATTTTGCGTCCCTGCGAAACTTGGTTGTTTCAACGAACGCTGGATTCTTTGCACACGGTCGTAATAAACATCCACTCGATTTTTTCTTTTCTGATCGATCCATTTTTTAATTCCATGCAGGCCACTGGCAACCAACAACGCCAATGTGATTAGCAAGCCAAATGATTCTGCGTTTTCAGCCAAGTAACCTGGTTCGTTTCTTCGATAGTATCCTTCCGCACCGCGATGCAGCGGAAACTGCAACTGAGTTTGACTTGATTCTTCATCCAATCGGCTTAGCAGCGAGATTTTTCGTCCTAACACCGCTTTGCTTGCGAAGATCGATTGTACGAGAGTTCGAGCGAGTTCTTCGTCCCAGCTTTTACGGCAAGCCAACACCGCACCAATGCCGACCGAAGACGTGGGGCGGACCGGTTTCCCCTCGTAGGACATGAGCGGAATTTCCGCGTAGGTCGCATGCGGATAATGGATTTGAAAACCTTCAACAAAGGCACGTTCGGAAATAAAAGATCCATCTTCGCCTGCGACACGAATTTGAATCGGTACTAATTCAAATTCTGGATCGGCAAGCAAATCATGAATGATTTCTGCACCGACGCCGACCAAAAAGAATGCCGCGTCAATGTCACCACTGCGAAGTGAATCGGCCGCCTCAGAAAATCCAGTGTTGGTCTGATTGCTATTGGGAATCTTGACACGGGAAAACTGCAGCAGTTCAGTAACGAGTTGATTTGTGCCACCGGATTTGGTTCCCAAGTTGGTAGGGTGATCGACTAAATCGTTTAGGCAGACGATGTCGGCCTGACGTCTGCATACCAGATGCAAGACTTCCGTATAAAGCATTGCCAAACTTCGAACACTCTCATTCGCGATCGCATCATTCTGAACGATGGCAACATCCGCCGTCCCCTCTTGCAAACGCGATACATTGTCACGGCTGCCCCCGCTAGGAATAGTCTCGCACTGGACTGCGGTATTGCTGTTCGCGAACGATTTTCCGATCTCTTCACCGACACGGTGGTAAATCCCCAGCGGAGAACCCGTCGAGATGGTCACCGTCTCCGATGGGTTCGCGCGAGCAATGAACAACCAAGTCGTGACGCAAGCCAGCAATGCAACCAAGGCAACAGAAAGAAGTCTGAAAACGTTCATTCACCAACAATCAATAAAGGAAGGTAGAACCGCAGGGCAAATCACTTTTTCACTTTGGAGCGTTCCACGTTGCCGCTCGGCCCTCCAAGCATAGAGCGTTTTCGGTTCGCAGAGCCGAGCGACATTGTTTATCGGATTAGGTGGATACCTAACGGCAGTGAGTCACCGAAGATGGCGGCCTCTTCCTCGCTGTGGAGCGTTCCCCCGTTTGTGACCAATTCGACGAAATGATCGGGCGCGTCACGATCAGTTAACATCGCAATGACACGCTCGCGTCGGGGGTCGCTTACATCGCGAAATCGATCTCCCGTACGTTGTGCTAATTGGACCAGAGCTAGGATAAGCATGGACCGATTGTTGCCAAGATCGAATTTTTCTTCCAAAGTTACGATGGCATCGATCCACTGCGAAACCTCTTTTGTGGGAACGGCCTGGTTGATTGGTCCGTAAACGGGTTGTCGGCTGCCGATTCGGCCCAGACTCCATAGCAAACTGTCGCGAAGCTTTTCGTTTTTGCGTTGTGATAGAGCACTCAGTGCAGCTTGTCCTAGGTCGATCTTGTCTTGGATGGGCAAGCGTTCCAAGGAACCCACCAGCCGCCAAACTTCTTGCGCTTCGTGAGCCGCGATTCGTTTGGTTTTATTTTTGATCGCACTAATCCAGGGCGAAGCTAACTGCAATTGCTGACCGGCTGTTAAACCGCCCGCGATGCGACGCCACAGAATCATCGCCTCGGTGCCTGACGCGGCAGCGGGAAAGGCAAGCTTGCCGTAGACCGACCGCCATGTTTGATCAACTCGCCAATCGTCCACCGCAACGCCGTAACCGGGTCGCAAACAGTATCCAAGTAGGTTTAACCAGCGTGCTTCGTGCTGCGCCGATTTCCGTCGACCTTCAGATTCGTTCAATAGGCATTGCCACTGTTCACGCAGCAGTGAGGGCGGCCAACGATGACGGTTCATCTCAGTTAACGACTGCAAATGTTTGACCAGTTTGCTTGGTTTGGTCTCTGGACAACTTTCGGTGGAATGGCCTTGTTTGCCAAACACCCCCGCGATTGCATCAGCACACAAGGTGACCGTTTCAGAATCGACAATCCCGGCTGCTTCGCCAGTGCCGTCGTGTGCGTCGCGATCGGTTTCCAGCGTGCTGCGAATGTCGAAATCCAATCGCCACCGTTTTGCAGAATCCAGATCAACACAGTGCAGCCCCACGGTTCCAATTTCGCTAAGTTCGGCTTCGATTACAACGCGAATGGTTTGATCGTGCTTGCGTTTCCCTTCAACAATTGCGGTGCAAATCGGCGGCAAGGGTGATGCCTCGCTGCGATCAATTTCGATGAGCTGGCCGACTGAATCAGCTAGACGCGTGCTGCTGACCCAGAGTGGAAACTGAACTGGTGTGCCCAAGCTTAACTGCAATGGATGACCGTCGGCGCGGAACCGTTGCCCTGCTTCAGCCGCACCGGGAATCAAACACAAACCTTGGGCCGGGTTGTCGCTCACCTGCATGTAATAGGAACGGCCAAGGTTGGCTGCAATCCGAACGCCCTGGCCGCGGCGCACACCGGCGTAGTAGGCCGCGCCGCGGGCAACCGCGAGGTCAAGACGCGGTGAATGCAATAATTGCGGCTGCCAATCTTTGTCTAAATCGGTGTCATCGCAGAACCATCGCGCCAGCAGATCGCGAATGCGCTGCTGCACGTGCGGTGACGACATCACGCCACCATTGAACAACACCAATTCGGGACGGTCCGCTGCATCTTTGTCTTGATCGTCCAGCCCGGTTCGACGATGAGCACATAGGAATTCGGCCAAGTGACGTGTGATCGCTGCATCGGCGGCGTAGGGCAAACCAAATTCTTGAAAACCACTTTCGCCAGCGATTGCTTGATCGGTTAATTCAACCTCAGGAAAAAAACCGTCCAGCAATGCCCTATCCACCTCGCCTGCGGTCAACTGAACCTGGATCCCGCCGCCAACCAACCGTGATCCTTCCGCTGGTAGATTGATCGTGTATTGATCAGGACGGTTTTCGGACAGCATTACTTCTTTGACGGTCCTGGAGGCCTGCACCAACCGATCCCATTGCTGTGCCGACAAGGTTTGGTTCGAGGGATCGGCAAGGATCTTGGATTCGGCAAGCTTTGCGACTGCTAAATCCAAATTGTCGCCGCCAAGAATCAAGTGATTGCCCACGGCGACTCGGTGGAACTGCAATTGCTGGCCCGCTTGACCAGCCGCTCGAACGCGAATCAACGTCAAGTCGGTGGTTCCGCCGCCGATGTCACAGACCAAAATCAGTTGTCCCGGCTTGACGCTTTTTTCCCACTGCTCACCCTGGCGATCGATCCACGCATAGAACGCGGCTTGAGGTTCTTCGATTAAATAGACTCGTGGCAGCCCGGCTTGTTTCGCTGCTGCGATCGTTAGTTCACGAGCCACTTCATCGAAAGAAGCGGGCAACGTGATCACGACGTCTTGATCGGCCAGCAAATGATCAGGATTTTCTTGGTCCCAGGCTTGGCGAAGATGGTTCAAGTAGCGTGAAGAAACATCGACTGGCGATAGACGCGTCACATCGGGATCACCGTGCCACGGTAACAGGTTGGCCGTGCGATCGACGCCTTCATGCGATAGCCAACTCTTTGCCGAAGCCGCACGGCGTCCGGGATGCCGATGCCCCGCATCACGAGCCAAAACGCCGACACAGCTATCCGACGGCTCCGGTTGCCAAGGCAGACGATGTTCGCCAGCGGCTTCATCTTTTGTTAGTTCGTAGTGAAACGAAGGCAATGTTTCGCGCAATTCACGCTGACCGAAATCAACCCACTGCATGATCGAAAACGTTTCGACCGACGCGTGTTCGGCTTCTGTATCAACAAACGCCATCGCGCAATTTGTGGTTCCTAAGTCGATGCCGACAACGTACCGGGATTGTGATGGTTGGTCGTCGTTGACCTCATTGCTATTACGATTCACGCGTATTGAACTCCATCTTCCACCGGTCATCGCTGCCGATGGCATGGCACCATAGTTCAAACATGCCTAGTTCTGTGATTCGGCTGACAAATTGCACCGGGACGAAAGCTTCGCCGCCGGCCGATTCGGACGATAGCGAAACCGTAACGGGTTCCAGTTCGACTAGTTCATCGGCGGACCAACGATCAAGTTTTGCTCCGGCCGTATCGTCCGCACGAACGGCAGAGGAAAAAAACCGAAACTGCGCTGGCTTGCCGACCACCACGCCAACCTGTTCACCCGGCACGGTCACTTCGGTCCCTTCTTCCATTGCTCGCGCGGCAACGCACAACGCACGCAGCGGTCGGGGAACGCCGGGAATCGCCAAGCCCGCAGTTTCAATCCCGACGTAATAAGATCGTGCCGTACCGCCGCGAATCCGGATTCCGCCGCGATGTTTATTCCACCCGTAATAGGCTGCACCGATTGCAACGGAGGTATCTAAGTCGCCAGGACCGCCAAGGATCTGCGGCGTTTGCTCGCACCAATCGCTGATCGTTTCCAACATGCGAGTTCGCAATGTGTCGCTGCGAAAGACTCCACCGTTGAACAACAGATGCGTCGGCGCGACCGATTGCGCGGCATCACCAGCAGATTGATCTGCCAGAAACGCGGCGACGTGCTTGGTAATCGCAGCATCAGACTCGTACGGCAACCCAATGTCCTGGAAACCGGATGCAGATTGCTGCTCAGGCCGATCGGTGGCTGAACAGGTTGGAAAGAAACCTTCGACAATTAGCTTTCCAGCTTCTTCGCTGCTGATTTCCGTCGAGATCGTGCCCCCGATCAACGAGCTGCCGCGGCCGAGAACGGCAATCGTATGCGTGTCTGATCCACCCGCTCGCAACAATTCTTCTTTGGCATCGCGACAAGCGTGCCAAAGCGAAACGCTTTGCCAGGGATCCAAGTCATGACCTTGGTCGGCGAAGCGGCCACTGACGAAGTGGGCCAACGCCAAATCCATGTTATCACCACCAAGAAGCAAGTGATTACCAACGGCAAGGCGTTGCAGGTTCAATGTGCCGTCAGTTTCCGATACGGTCACCAGCGTTAAGTCGGTCGTACCACCACCGACGTCCACAACCAACAGCACGTCGCTGGGCTTTAGGGTTTCTCGCCAGCGATCGCCGTGGTCGGCCAACCATCGATAGACTGCCGCTTGCGGTTCTTCGAGCAACACAAAGTTTTTGGGAAGCCCCGCAGTAATGGCAGCCTGATGAGTCAATTCGCGAGCCGCCGGCGCAAACGATGCCGGCACCGTCAATACGACTTGTTGGTCAATCATCGGTGAATCGGCGTGTTGATCGTTCCAAGCGGCAACCAAGTGTGACAGAAACCGAACGGTGCAATCGTAGGCGGACACCTTGCTGACCTCCGGCGGCGATTGCCATGGCAGTGCAGCCTCCGTGCGACCAACACTGGAATGACACAACCAACTCTTCGCGGCAACGACAACCCGTTGCGGATTTTCAGCCGCCTGCGAACGGGCGTAAGCACCGACAACACCACCAGCCGGGTTTGGCTCGAACGAAGTTCGCAGCGAATCAAGTTCTCCATCGCGTGGAAGATACAAAAACGACGGAAGCGAATCACGAGATTCAATCTGACCTGGCTGGATGACTTGCGGAATGCGAAGCAGTTTTAAATCCGCATCATCGTCTAGCGCTGTGTAGCTAATGACGGAGTTGGTGGTCCCCAAGTCGATGCCGACGGAGTAACGCGCGTTCATGAATGTTCTAACTGGAAAGATGGTGGCAAAGGTGAAACTGGGGACCGAGCGACGACGCTCTAACGCTGCAACTGAGCTGGCGCAACGATGTTGGCGTCGTCCTGGTTGCCGGTCCACTGTGGCAGGTCAACCTTGGTTGCTTGCCAACCTTGATGGATCACTTTTCCGCCCGTCCCCGTGCCTTCACCGATCCACTGAAACTTTGCCGGTGACGCATCGGCGCCGACATCGACAGTGGATCCTTCCTGGGCGTCGCTGACCGGACCAAGTCCAAGCAATCGTCCAAGCGTAGCATTGCACTGCTGCAAGCAAGGACGCGCTGCCGCACCGACTTGGGCATCAGAAAACTGCGTCAAATCCTCCTGAATCAGATCGACGAGCCTGGCTTCGCGTTGCAGTGCCGAAAGCATCGTAATCGCGTCGCTGCGAGTTGGCGGTGCTGGTGCAATCGGCGGTGTTTCAACTTTAGCCTCAACCGGCGCGGGCAATTTGGGCTCGTCGGTTGCAGAAGCCTGCCCGTCTAGCACTTTGCCGATTTGCTGGGCGAGTTGACGATTGAAAAGACCCGCTGAAAAGGCGCGGATCGCGATGCCTAATCCCATATTTAACGCTCTAAAATGATGTTCAAAACGCCCAGCTTGGCAAACCCAGCGGACCCGTCAAGCCGACCACGATCGATAACCGACACAATCTGATTATTCAGTAAAGTTAAGCGTTTCGGATTGCCGATGAATCGATTGGGGGCGGAGGAGATGCGCGCTAATAATCTTGGACTCTTAGCGTGAAACTTACTTCGTCGATTCGATTCGCTTTCGCCGCTCTGGTCGTTTTCTCGATCGGCGGCTGTTCGCTGTTTCCTGAAACTCGCAATCGCGACGTCATTCATAATCCGTTTCCACAGCTGAAACGGGTGGCGGTACTGCCGTTTTACAATCAAAGCGAAGAACCCACGGTCGATGGCGACGCCGTGGGATCGCAGTACTACGCCTCGTTGCAGGCCGTGCCCGGGTTTGAGGTGCTGCCGATGGGTGTCACCAAGAACGCGTGGATGCAGTACAGCCTGCACAATGGCGAGCCGCGTACTGGTCCCGACTTTCAAGCGTTTGCCCGCCATCTGGGCGTCGAAGCCGTCGTCGTTGGTGCGGTCACTGACTTCAAATCCTTCTATCCGCCTCAGATGGCAATGACCGTTCACTGGTACGC
>CAYVAN010000106.1:0-1934 GCA_964449225.1 uncultured Rhodopirellula sp. | reverse complement strand
GCCTTGGGGAACCGAACAAGAGAAACTAATACCGCGACGCGTCGCACGTGAAGCCGAATTTGAGCTTGCCCGTAGTCAGCTAGCCACTCAGTCGCCCGTGTCGATCGATCATGCGCCCGGCGTCCTAACCGCAAATCACCAAAGTGCGGGAAACCAACAAGTCGACGTGCGATTTGACGCCGGTGAGGTAGATCCGTTCGCCGAACCCAACTTCGCCTCGCCAATTTCACATGACGGTGAAATCTACAGCGACGAAATCTACAGCGGCGAAATGTATGACGGCGAATTCATCGATGATGAATACGTTTTAGGCGAGCATGGCTATGGCGAACATGAAACTTGGGAAACTCCGCTTCCACCAGCTTGGCCGAATCCCATCGACCTGATCCCCGACGGGCCCAGCCCCGTTCGCCCGACGGCGATCACCAATCATGCACCGGTTTTAACCCACACCAAGATTTACCGTGGTGACGATCCGTACGTTACCGGTCGCTTAGCCGATTACGTGGAAACCGGCGATGATGCACGCAGCAGCGGTTGGCAGGGTTATCTTAAACGTTCCGATGATTTCGTTCGTTTCTGTTGTCACCTGCACATCACCGAGATGTTGGAATCCAGAGGCGGAAGAGACCAAAGCGACTTCATAATGAGGTGGCCGCTGAGCCGATACTGATCCGGCGGCAAGGTGGCGAACAACTCGTGCGAGCAACCATTGTGATGGCATTGATTGCCTAACCAGCCGCAGCGTCATAGTCATCTTAATTCGGCCTTAGCCCACGTCGATCGCGGGCGATCAATCGGACAGTACCCAGATGGATCAAGAAGTTAACGTTCTTGCGCTCGTTAAAGGCGAAGAGAAGTTTATCTTTCTTTTCGATGACGAGAACCGCGACGAAACCTTGCGTCAACTCGCCCGCTTCGCCGCCGACCCCGAACTTGATTTCAGCTGGTATGACGCGGCAATGCTGAGCCGCAAGATTCGCGACGCCGTTCCGACCGAGGATGACGCGTTGGCCAATGACGAATTCGATAGCTTGTCGATCGAGGATTTTCACTAGGCGTCGCCACGCAAGCTGTGCGGTTGTGGATCTTGGTAAAGATCCACTGCACGGAAGGTTAAACAACCTCCACTACGCCACGCCGAATACGCGACGACTCTCTTCGGAAATGAAACATGCGCCGCTCTATCCCGCAGTTTTTGAGGTACTTGGCGACCGAGCGTAATGCCTCGGATCTGACTATCAAAGCGTATCGCGAAGATTTATTCGGGTTGGTCGATTGGCTGGAAGCGACGCGGGGATCGATTCCCAAACCGGACGCGTTAACACCTCAAGATTTACGTGCCTACCAAGCGGCTCTTCAACAGGCTGATTACGCTCGCACGACGATCTCGCGAAAACTAGCCAGCCTGCGAAGCTTCTATCGATTCGCGATGCGTCAGGGAATTGCTTCTTCGAATCCTGCGAAACCGCTGCGCAATCCCAGGCGTCAACGAAAGCTTCCGCACGTGCTGACCAATGCCGAAATCGGACGTTTGTTAGTCGCACCACCTCGCGAAACCACCGCCGGACTGCGTGATCGCGCGATCTTGGAAACGATGTACTCGGCTGGCTTACGGGTCAGCGAGTTGGTGGGCCTGTGTGATGGCGATTTGGATATCGACGAGCAAATTGTTCGCGTTCGCGGGAAGGGACGAAAGGAACGAATTAGCCCACTCGGTTCCTACGCAATCAGGGCGATTGGTCGTTACGCAAAGCAGCGTGTTCGCAGCCCTGAATCAGCGTCTCTTGGCCGATCAGCACCGGTATTCGTCAACCGATTCGGAAACATTTTGACGACGCGAAGTATCGGCCGAATGCTAGAAAAGTACATCGCGGTTTCCGGACTTGATTCCCGAACCAGTCCGCACACGCTGCGACACAGTTTTGCCACGC
>CAYVAN010000105.1:0-15929 GCA_964449225.1 uncultured Rhodopirellula sp. | reverse complement strand
ATCCAACCTTCGTTGTCCTAGAATCCAACCTTCGTTGTCCTAGAATCCAACCTTCGTTGTCCTAGAATCCAACCTTCAAGGGTTTGAATCGCTTGGTCGTCAGGATGGGCAAACAGATCAACGCCGCTGTTCACCATGCGGGCAATCGCCAAGGCAGTGACAAACATGTCGAATTCATCTTCGCTGGATGCGGCATGGATCCAAGTCGCGATATCGGCCATCGATCGCGTTTCATGATTCGCAGACAAGTCCTTTAAAGCCGTTGCCACAGCCAGTGCATTTCGTTTGCTAACGTTTCCCCCGAACAGCATCCGCTGACACAAAGCAGGGTAACATTCAGCAAAAATCACCGAAGCCGATTGGGGATCTTCCATGGGCCAAATCGCGGTCTTCCCCGGATACGCCGCTCGGATTGGCATCATCACGTCCCACCAAAATTGCAGGGCCGATTTACCGACCTGTTTTGGGCCGTGATCGACGCAATAGATGCTCTCCGCTTTGGCCGCGATATCGCACCTGCGTTTGCCATCCCAACCGCCCCGCTGTTCACCTTTGCCAAGGCTGACGAACGGCTGGCTGGCACTTCGATTTGCGACGCCCTTCGCAATCATCGTTTCTCTCCAGTTACCGTCACGACAACGTTCAACGAGACTGTCCAGCCAACCGATAAACGTCGGGGGATCGCAAGTGCGATAAACGTCGGCCGGTTCAACGGGAATGCCGATTGGTAAGTCGGCGGCAACCAAGATGGTCTCGCCGACATTTAAGCCCTCAATGGCATCAGCAAAAATGCTTCTTGCGGTCCTCCCTTTGACCGATGGCACGCGGCTAACTTGGTTGACCGAAACATCCCATTGATAAATAGGCCGTTTCAGTTCAGCTGTTTTCCGATTCTTGTCACCGCTGCCATCGATTGTGAAAACCTTGGTTAGTTTCATTGCGATGCTAATTAACGCAACGTAAACAAGATGCGTTCATTTCCGCGGCGAACCACAACTCGAACTGGCTGGCCCGCTCTAGCAGCTTCGCTGATGATCGCCCCAAACTGTTCGGGTGATTGCAGCGTGATGTTGGCGACCGTTTCAATCACATCGCCGACTTCCAATTGCATTCGGTCGGCAATGCCGCCATCTTCGATACTGGTCACGATTAAACCACTGGTCAAACCTTCGTAACCGTAACGCTTTGCCGTTTCGGGACTGACGGCAACCAAGCCGGCACCAAGTGAGATACCGGGATTAAACATCGCCATCGCTTCGTCGGTGCGTTCTTTTAGCTTTACTTGCACGCGAATGACCTTACCGTTGCGATTAACGTCAAGCGCGATCTGCGAACCAGGCGGACGGTTCGCAATGTAGTTGCGAAGTTGCGTTCCACCGATCACTCGTTTGCCGTCCATGGTAACGACGACATCACCGGGTTGCAGTCCAGCCAGTGCGGCGGGCTGCCCATCGAGCAGCCCACCAATTAAGCCGCCGCGATTGACCTTCAAATCGTACTTTTCAACTGCTTGCGGAGTAACATCGACAACCGAAGCACCTAAGAACCCACGTCGGACTTGGCCGGTCGAAATGATTGATTCAAGCACCGGCTTTGCCATCGAGACAGGAATTGCGAATCCAATCCCGGCGCTCGCTCCGCTTCGCGAAAGGATGGCGGTATTAATCCCGACCAATTCACCACGAAGATTGACCAGCGGGCCTCCTGAATTACCCGGATTGATCGCTGCATCGGTTTGCAAGAAGTCTTCGAAGCCATCACCGCCGTTGATAATTCCCTGAACGCGGTTCTTGCCACTAATGATTCCTGCGGTAACCGTTTGGTCCAGATTGAAGGGACTACCAATCGCTAAGACCCAGTCGCCGACACGAATATCATCGCTGCTGCCAAAGGCGGCTGGACGCAGCCCGGTGGCGTCAACTTTAAGAACAGCGAGATCGGTTTGCGGATCCAGCCCAACGATTTCGGCGGGTAAGATCCGGCCGTCTTCCAGTTCGACATTGACTTCGTCGCTGTCTTCGACAACATGATTGTTGGTCAGAATGTATCCGTCGGCACGCACGATCACACCGCTACCCGAACCCTTGGATTCCTGTTGTCGCCTGCCTTGCCTACGGCGGCCAAAAAAATCTTCAACCGTTGGTGAAACACTTCGTACCGACCTTGTTTCCACTGCAACGACGCTTGAACGCAAGGATTGCGCGACTTGTCGAAACGCCGCTGAAAGATCCATCGCGGCTGCCAAGGGAGCGGCCTCAATGTTGGCCGGTACAGCGTTCGCCGGTACGGGGTTGGCCGGTACGGGACTCCTGTTTGTGCCGAAGTCCTGCGCGTCAGCCTCGCGCAGATCGACGCTTGCGAGTGACAACCACGCTGCAAACGCACACCCTGCAACCGCAACAATGCCGCCAATCGCGGCTAGAAACCAGCTCTTCGTGTTCTGATGCGTCATTTTTTACTCTCAATCATGTCGCTCGGGATCGTGATCTGCGGATTGTAAACTCAGCTTGAATTTACAATTCGGATGTCCACACGGACGCACTACAGACCACCCTGTTTGCCCATTTGTTCAAATTGTGCTCGAAACCCGCCACAAGGGCAGTTGATTCGTAGATTTTACCACCGAAGCAAACCACAGACCAAATGGAGTCATAAGTGCATCGGTTGATGTCTCGTCGGATAAACCACGCATTTTGTCGCTGACAACTCAACGACTGGACTCCCAGAGAACGCTATCAATCTGGTACGATTTGACTGCATTGATTCGCAAGCGAATTGATTTTCAATCGATGTAAAAACGCTCCCAGAAACGAGTGTTTTTGAACTGTAAGTTTAGTCAGCAAAGTGAAGGAATCGAATGCGTGACACAATGACGGTCGTTTTGGCGGGCGGACGCGGTACGCGATTGGAACCGCTGACGCGTGACCGTGCCAAACCTGCAGTGCCGTTCGGTGGTCTCTACCGCATCATCGACTTTGTGCTAAGCAATTGCCTGAACAGTGGCATGCGGAAAATCCTGCTGTTGACCCAGTACAAAGCCCAATCGTTAGACCGACACATTCACCTTGCTTGGGGATCTTACTTTTGCCGCGAACTTGGCGAATTCATCGACGTCGTGCCGCCCCAGCAACGTTTCGATGACAGCTGGTATCAAGGTACCGCAGATGCTGTCTACCAAAACATCTACGCAATTGAACGCGAACAGCCACGCGATGTCATCATCTTGGGTGGCGATCATATCTACAAAATGAACTACGGCCCGATGGTTGAATTCCATCGCAAAATGGATGCGGACATCACGATTGGAGCGTTGCGAGTCAGCCGCGATGAGGCGAAAGAGTTCGGCGTGATCCAGGCCGACTTGGACCATCGCATTATCGGTTTCGAGGAAAAACCAGACCAGCCAAAGACGTTGGAAGAAGACCCTGACGTTGCGCTTGCGTCCATGGGAATCTACGTTTTCAACGCTAGGTTTTTGTACGAGAAACTCTGCGACGATGCGACCGATCCCGAAAGCGATCACGACTTTGGCAAAAACATCATTCCGGCTGCGATCAAAGATCACCGTGTCTTTGCGTTTCCTTTCACCGATGAAAATCGCAAGCGAGAAGCCTACTGGAGAGATGTCGGCACCATTGATGCCTACTTCGAGGCAACGATGGATCTAATCGGTGTTGATCCACAACTGAATCTCTACGACGAAAAGTGGCCAATCCGAGCCTATCATCCGATGTTGCCGCCGCCAAAATTTGTGTTTGGCAGCGAGGGTGGTCCAGCGATTCGTCGTGGCGAAGCGTTGGATTCCATTGTCTGCCAGGGTGCGATCGTCAGCGGCGGACAAGTTCACCGTAGCGTGCTAGGCCCCAATGTTCGCATTAACAGCTATGCGTCCGTGGAAGACTGCATTCTATTCGACGGGGTAGAAGTCGGGCGACATTGTCGATTGCGCAGAGTGATCGTTGACAAAGGAGTCAAAATCCCCGCCGAAACTGATATCGGTATCGACCCAGAACAGGATGCTGCACGTGGATTCACGGTGACCGATAGCGGGCTGGTCGTGATTGCCCGTGGAGACGAACTTTGTGTTACCGGCAATAACGTGACGGTGGTTCGATGATGGTGATTGCCAACCTTGCACTGATTGGCAGCATTGCATTCGGTTTTTTGCTGCTAGGCGGTGGTTACTTTCTTGGGATCAAAATTGGTCGCAAAAGATCGCAAGCCAGCGGTGAAATCCTTAGCGAAAACGACCGCGAACATATGCTGCAATTGTTGCAACAACTGGGTTCGTGGGCCCATGAGTACTCGGGCAACGTATCGGACTATCAGGTCGAACTTGGAAAACTAAGCGACGCGTTTAAATCGAATAGCAATCGGGCAGGCGTGACTGCCTCCGACAACCAAGTCATGATGTTGCTCGGCCAGATTATGCAAAGCAATGAAGCATTGCAAAGTCGATTGGAAGTGGCTGAGCGACAACTGGACAAACAGACACAGCAAATTGAATGCTACTTAACTGAAGCAAGAACGGACGGGCTGACCGGGCTCTACAACCGTCGTGCTTTCGACAAACGACTTGATGAAGTCTTTACCGCCTACAAAAAGGGCGGTCGTTCGTTTGTTTTGGTGCTGGTCGACATCGACAAGTTCAAAACGATTAACGATAACTACGGACACCAAGCAGGTGACCAAGTGCTTCAACAATTAGCCGCCGCGATGCGGTCCCAATTAAGCGGAGCCAAAATGGTCGCCCGTTTTGGTGGCGAAGAGTTTGCCGCCATTATGGACGGACCGCTGCGGATTGCCGCCAAACAAATGGACGAGTTCCGCCGCGTGATAGAAAAAGAGCGAATGGATGCTGGCGATACTGCGTTACAAGTTACGATCAGCGTTGGCGTCAGCGAGCCTCGCGAGGATTTGGTCGCTAGCCCGATTGTCCGCCGCGCAGACGAAGCTCTCTATGCAGCGAAAAACATCGGCAGGAACCGTGTGTACTATCATGACGGCACGGCACCGAGCCTAGTCGGCGCCGCCGAAATCGCTAAGTAGGTGGACGCTACCACAAGCATGATTACCATGCTCTTCTGGTTGTAGATTTTTTCGGTACGCTCCTGCCGTACCAATAGCTTTCCTTGGGAGTGATTCGATTCGATGACCGACAACCGAGACGATTTTTCAGGGGAACCTGACCATGACCTAAAGACCCAGCGTTCAACCGCTGATGCGCACAACAAAAAATCAGCCGAGGTTTTCGGGCATCCTGCTGGCTTGTTCTTCCTGTTTTTTGCGGAGCTATGGGAGCGATTTAGTTTCTATGGAATGAGAGCACTCTTAACGCTTTATCTTGCCCGAGAACTATTTGTCGACCTTAGTAACGGCAAGGAAGTTGCATACGAAATTTATGCGGCTTACGGGTCGCTGGTGTACTTCACTCCGGCAATTGGCGGGATGCTCGCAGACCGCGTGATCGGCCACAAAAATTCGATCATGTTGGGTGCATTGTTGATGACCATTGGCCATTTCACGATGGCCTTTGAAAACTTGTCAATCTTTTACCTCTCCCTTGGACTACTGATCGTGGGGAATGGTTTTTTCAAGCCAAATATATCTTCGCTTGTAGGAGGACTTTATCCCGAGGGCGATGTGCGCCGCGACGGTGGTTTCACCATCTTCTACTTGGGTATCAACTTGGGTGCGTTCCTAGCGCCGCTGGTATGTGGATACCTCGGAGAATCGTATGGCTGGCATTACGGATTCAGTGCAGCCGGCATCGGTATGGGAATCGGTTTGTTGGTGTTTTGGTATGGTCGCTGGATTGGTATTTACGGGGAACAAGGCGAACAGCCCGTTGACCAAGCGAGCCGCAACGTCGCTGGTATCAATGTAAGATTCTGGGTCTACGGGTTGTCTTTTTTGTCTGCGCCCCTGTTTGCCTTCTTGGTAAGGCAAAGTGAATACAAGGTATTGTTTAACACAGGAGTGCTACAATTTTTGCTGATCTCTTTGCTAACGATCGTAGTGATCTACCTTGTAAAAGTGTGTATGCAAAGCGACCGAGTGACACGAGATCGATTGATCGTCATCGGGGTACTGACCTTTTTCGTGACCGTCTTTTGGGCTTTCTTTGAACAAGCCGGTAGCTCACTAACGCTCTTTGCTGAGGAACAGGTTCGGTTGGTGGGGCTTAATGCATCACAAACGAATGCTGTTAATCCTTTTTATATCGTCATCTTGGCTATTCCGTTCTCCATGATGTGGAACCGACTGGAGGTAAGGGGGCTGAACCCAGGCACCATGGTCAAGTTTGGACTAGGTATATTCCAATTAGGGCTCGGTTTTCTTGTGTTCGCGTTGAGTGCTCGGTTTATGGATGATGCGGGCACCGTCAGCATGCTGTTCTTGCTAGTGGGTTACTTGTTTATCACGTCGGGAGAGTTATTCCTGTCGCCAATTGGCTTGTCGAAAGTTACAGAGCTTTCACCTGCAAAATTGGTTTCGTTTATGATTGGAGTTTGGTTTCTTTCTTCTTCGTTCGCCCACTACATCGCGGGTATCATTGCGAAACTCACCTCGGATTCTGGCGGAGCAGTCGCTGATGAGACGCTGGCTGAGACTGCTTCTGAACCAGGCTTTATGTCATCAATCGCTACGATGATTACAGGAGGAGTTCCAGATGGAAGATCTTCTGCGAGCGTGGAGAGCTTAATCAATTACACTGGTGTATTTGCGCAGATTGCTGTTATCTCGTTTGCCTTTGCCGCGATCGCAATCTTGATCTCGCCAATTATCAAGAGAATGATGCACGGGATTAGATGAACCACGACGATGACGCACGATTAACCGGAATGCTGCGCCGAGTCGTTCGGGACTGTGGAAAGCTCTATACCACCAGCGCAAAGCTGATGGTCCGTCGCTATCCCACAGAGATCGACGGGTTACCGCAGCGATTTGCCGAGTTGATGGATGACCTGCATCGTGGATTGATCATCAAGATCTATGTCACCATGGTACGCGCCGATGATCGCTGGACCGCAGCAGAGAAGCGGGTGGCGGCCGCGATTATCGAGCATCTTTGGGACCAGAAACTGACCGGTAGTGCGCTCAGAGAAGCAGCGACGGAACTGTTCCAACAAGCTGACGCACTCAGTTGGGATTCGCTGGTCGCCCCTTTCGTTCGATACAAGCCACTTGCGGACAGTAAGGCGCAGGTGGAAACCGTCGTGCTCCGTCTGGCAAATTTGGTCGCAAAGTGTGACGGCCAAACAATGCCCGAAGAACAAATAGCATTGCACGCGTTACAGAATGAAATCGACGCGGCACTGCATCCCGCGGATCCACAAAGGACACTCGCACACTTGCGCCGAGGCAAACACGCGAACGCTTCAGATCGTAAACAGCAACAAGCTGAATCAGGATCCACTAACACGAATACTTGCGAAGATCACGATCCGACCGAGGCAATGTCGGAAAAAGATCGCGTTCAAAGACTTGCCGCTGCGATGAAGGAACTGGATGAACTGATCGGCTTGGACCAAGTGAAACGCCAAGTGAAAAGTTACACCAATTTCTTAAAACTACAGAATCAACGCCGGGCAAAAGGCCTGTCCACTATGCCGATTAGCCTGCACATGGCATTCGTCGGCAACCCCGGGACAGGCAAAACAACCGTGGCTCGAATCATTGGCCAGATTCTTGGTGCGATGGGGACTCTTAAGTCTGGGCATGTTGTTGAGACCGACCGCAGCGGTTTGGTCGCCGAGTACGCTGGCCAAACTGCGCCGAAAACAAACGAGCTCTGTGATTCGGCAATGGGTGGCGTGCTGTTTATCGACGAAGCGTATAGCTTGATCGATTCTTCCGGCGATGATGCATATGGACGCGAGGCAATCCAAACATTGCTAAAGCGGATGGAAGACAACCGCGATCAAGTCGCGGTCATCTTGGCGGGCTACAGCGATGAAATGAGCCAACTGATCCGATCGAACCCTGGTCTGTCTTCGCGAATCAACACGAACATTGAATTTGACGACTATGACCCGGCCGATCTTGGTCGCATCTTCGAGATGATGTGTCGGCAAAACGATTATGAGTTACCCTCCGCTGCAAGACATCGTTTGATACTGGCATTTCACCAGCTGTATCAGAAGCGTGATCGACATTTTGGAAACGGTCGATTGGTGCGAAATGCATTCGAGGATAGCGTGCGACGTCTTGCGGACCGAGTCGCGGGCGTGCTGGAGTTAAGCGAGGAGCTACTAACGCAGTTGACCGTCCGCGACATCAGCGTTCCAGGATTATCCGATGACGAACTTGATCGAATGCGAAACTCGCCACACAAACTAAGATTGACATGCAAGGGCTGCGCTCGCCGGATCCGCGTGCAACCCGAATCGCTTGGCGCGATGATTCGCTGTGGAAAATGCAGTAAAGTCCAATCAGCGGACTGGGCACTCGTTTATGAATCTTAAATAAAGAAGCTAGTTTTCAATCTGACAAGGAAGTCCATCTTGTCGGAAGTTTGATACATGCATCGCATTGCTCAAGTGATCAAGCCAAACAAGCATGTAGCGAATCGGTTTCTCAAAAGCACTTGTCTTTTATTCGGTAAAAAAGCGTCTAATCATTCCCATGCAACGTATCCTGTTCCAATTCGATACAGATGATCACCCTAGTTCTTTCGATTCGGTGGTGGCAATCGACAGTGGTGTTGACCAGTTGTTTCGTTACCAAAACGTCGGCGCTTTGAGTGCTACGAATCTGGTCCACGGGGCAATGTTTACCCGCGGTGATAAGGACTTATCCAACACTGCGATCTTCATTGGCGGAAGCAGTGTTGACGATGCCGAAGACCTAATGAGAGTCTGCCAGAGGGCATTCTTCGGGAACATACGCGTATCGCTGATGATGGACGCAGGCGGTTGCAATACGACGGCCTCTGCTGCCGTTGTCACCGCAGCACGCCACGTCAGCCTTACAGGAGCTCGCGCGGCGGTGTTGGCTGGCACCGGACCGGTCGGACGTCGTGTTGCCAAGTTACTTGCCAACGAAGGTGCTTCAGTAACCATTACCAGCCGATCGTTGCTGCGGGCTGCGGATGCTGCGTCGGAAATCAACCAGTCTTTGAACAGCCAGCATGTCATTGGTTGTGAATTAGCCAACGACCAAGACGCCGATCAGATCGCAGGCAATGCTGATTTGATCATCAGCTGCGGTGCCGCTGGTGTCGAGTTAATCGACGAAAACACATTGGCGAAACTATCGAAGTTGAAAGTTGCGATTGACCTCAATGCCATCCCGCCGGCTGGCATCGCCAGTGTCAACGCAACGGACAAAGCGGCTCGAATAGGCAACACAGAAACGGTCGCTTACGGAGCAATTGGAGTCGGCGGTCTTAAAATGAAGACTCACCGTGCTGCCATTAAGTCGCTGTTTGAATCGAACGACAAAGTCCTAGATGTGGCCGAAATTTACGCGATCGCGAAAGCGATCGATTTGTCATAAGAATCGGAACGCCAAAAACTATCAGCCGCCACTGAAACGCGCAGTCAAGAAGGCTTGGACAACTTCCAAGGCAAATCAGCTTTACACCTTGGAGTGTTCGCCATTGTCGCTCGGCTCTCCGAGCCGAAAGCGCTGTCGGGTCGGAGAGCCGAGCGCCATTACTCAGTTTGAAAAACTGAGTTGCACTGAGTTGCACTGAGTTGCACTGAGTTGCACTGAGTTGCACTGAGTTGCACTGGGACAACTTCCGCTGCCGTTGACGTTAGACGAATGCCAGTTCAGAAACAGGCATCACCATCGCTTGGGGAGTTGCGCTGTTGGTTCGGTAATACTCCGGTGCCCAACGACTCAGTTCAATCCACATTGCAATCACAGCAATCAGCATAAACAACATGCTAAGCAGCAGCATCACGGTGTAAATGCTTGGCGGCTGCTTACGATTATCATTCGATAGTTGTGTCGACACGATCGCTCTCCTGCAAAATTCCCTCGCTATAGTCGACCAAGATTTTGGCAACCGCACGGTCGGGCGTTGTCCGTTGGATTTCAAGTTTGCCGATGTAACGTCCACCTCGCGTGACTTCCAATCGATGGCCTTGCCTTAATCCTTCATCGGCACCGATCGAAACAAGAACCAACTTACGTGGTCGGTCCACTTCCAGAACAATTCCATTACGCTCTGGCGGTGCTCCGTCAAGCGGCGCGTTGATGTCGATTCCCTTGGATGTCACGACCTCTTCAAATCGCGTCACCTGGGCCATCAACTGCTCGTTGCGTTCTTCTAGCTGCTGCTTGAATCCGCGAAGCTTGTTCATTTGATCGGTTAGTTCAAGCGTTTGCGTGAACAGCGTGTCTCGATCTTGCTGTTCCTTGCGAACCGAAGCTCGCAAATTTGTATTTTCGGCTGTCAATCGCTCCAGCTCCTGAACCCGACTCAAATCAGTTTGCGTCAGCACTTGCACTTCGGCGGTCAATTTTTGGACGCTGGCTTCGCTATTTTGCAGATCGTTTTGCAGTTGATCTAACTGAGTTTGCAAAGCGGCAAGCGCGGTGCGACGAGCCGCTTGTTCGCGGTCCAGGTTTGCCTGAGTGGCTTCGGTGGTTTGACGAAGCTGATTGTTGATTCGAGTGGTCGATTCAATCTGCTGCTTCAAACCCGGTTCGCCATTGATGCCAGTCATCACAACATCACGCCAATTTCGGTGAGATGCATTAACCGTCAAAGCTAGAGCCATGAAGATCACACTGAGAATCAGGATGACAGCTGTAAATGCTTTCCCGATAAGAGTCATGGTGCGTTTCCCAGTGCGTCGAAAATGAGTGGAAGAGAACGGGTGAAAGATCGGCCACGACGGATTCGTGCCCCTGGAAGTATAGTTACGGGGAAAAACGAGTGTCAACGAATTCGGCCTGAAAACCGCTAATGTCGCCCCAGAATACCGGCCCAATCCGATGGTGCGGGTTCGGAGGATCGGTTGGTCGACAAGTTTTCCACCAAGCCTCGGTAGAATCCGCATAATCCGCGTCTTGAGAACTCATCAATGCGGGCTCCACCTGAGCCTATTTTTGAAACGCCGTATCGACATCTCGGATTTCGTGCAGAAACTGATCAATCGTCGGGGTTCGCTGCTCCACCGCCGGCGATAGAGCCCGCATGACGGCTTTGCTGAGTCGATGATCAATCGTTGGACAGAGGCCTTTTAACTCTTTGGGGGCCACCGTATCGTGCTGCAGCGCTGCTCGGCCATTGAGCATTTCGCTCTGCCAAGGATGCTCGAAGGCCAATAAGCAAAAACAGGTCACTCCGAACGAGAAGATATCGACTCGTTTATCAGTTGGTCGGCGGCGAACAATTTCAGGCGACATGTAAAGCGGCGTCCCAGTGCGGTTACCTGACGTCATGAATGGCGGCGTCGCGGGAACGGTCAACCCAAAGTCAATCAGCTTCGTCAGCGTGTTGTCGGGTGTGCAGATGAAGTTGCGCGGACAAATGTCTCGATGAATAAAACCGCTGTCATGGACGTACTTCAACGACTCCGCCATATCCCGAATCATCCGCACGCGTTTCCCAGTCACGTGCTGTTCTTGTTTTTGCACGACGATGTTCTGCAAACCTGGGCCGCCGATGTATTCCATCACCAGGACGAGTTCGCCTTTCAACGAGGTGCCAACTTCGTAGGTTTCAACCACCTTTGGATGCTTCATCTGCATCGCGATTTGCCCTTCGTTGGGCTTGTTGAGCCCCTTGAAACGGCTTTCAAAAAGCTCGTATTTTTCGACGTCCAAAACCTTCACCCCGACTTCTCGATCGCCATGGAGTCGATCTTTCGCGATGAAGAAATTCGCCATCGTTCCGGTAAACGCGGTTCGGGTCCGGTGAAAGCGTCCCTGAACGTCAATCCGCTGCGAGGTACTTGCACCCTTGGATTGAAATGCAGATTTCAGGGAATCGAACAGAGACATGGCGAGAGCAGCTTTTAGCGATTGGCCGTTAGCAGTTAGCAGTTAGCTTTTTCAGGACGGATAGACGATTCAAACGCCTGCATCCATCGTAACCTGGGACGAGAAAAGCTAACAGCGAATTGCCAAAAGGTATTCGCTCATTTATTTGCCACAATAGTCAATGGCGCGGGCGATTTCGGTTTTCAGGTTCTTGCGGGCCACGATTCGGTCGACGTAGCCATGTTCAAGCAAGAATTCGCTTGTTTGAAATCCCTCAGGCAGCTCAATCCCAATGGTTGCTTTGATTGTCCGCGGTCCAGCGAAACCGATCAGAGCTTTCGGTTCAGCGAAAACCAGATCTCCCAGCGAAGCGAAACTGGCTGCGACGCCCCCCATGGTTGGATTGGTCAAAACGCTGATAAATAAACCGCCGGCCTTGTCATAACGAGCCAATGCAGCTGAAACCTTCGCCATCTGCATCAACGACAAGATTCCTTCGTGCATTCGAGCACCGCCACCTGAGGCGCTGATAATAATCAACGGCAAATTCTGTTCAGTCGCCCGCTCGATCAATCGTGTCAAACGTTCGCCAACAACACTTCCCATGCTGCCCATGATGAATGCACTGTCAGTCACGGCCAAGGCAACCCGGCGAGCCCTGACCATCCCCGTACCCGTCACCGCTGCGTCGCTTAGACCAGTGCGTTTTTGTTCGCCAACGAGCCGGTCGGCATACTTTCGGCGGTCCGAAAACTCAAGAGGATCTGATGGTCGCAGATGCCCATTCATCGCCTCGAACGTTCCATCGTCTAGAACCTGAGCGATTCGGTCCATCGCGGAAACGTAAAAATGGTGTTCGCATTTCGGGCAAACGTTTTGACGTTTCTCGACTTCCTTTTTGTAAACCGCTGAGCCACAACCTGGGCATTTTAGCCACAGACCTTCGGGAACTCCGCGTTTCTTGCTAGCCGGTCCAGCAACATTGGGCTGAGCGTCAACGCGAATGGCGGATTCACCGTTGATGGGGCTCGCTTGCGAGGACGCAATGCTCTTGGTTTGGTCACCTTCTCCAGAGACCGGCGAGGAGCCAGTTGGGTTCGATGAATCAGAATCGACTTTCGTCATGCGTGTGACCGGTTAGAGGCCTAAAGCAGTTGGAATTACTTTTTGCGGTGACGAATTTTTGCTCGCATGCGTCGTTTCTTACGTCCCACTTTTCTTCGTCCTTTACCCGTTTTCTTCGTACCCACCTAGTCACATCTCCTTGATTTATGCTGTGTAAAACAGCGGAATTGCCACCGACAGCGTGCCCGGCGGCGTAGTTAAATGCGTCAATCCCAGCAGGCCAAACGCAGGTCTGTGGCCCCGTAGAGTATCAAAATGCGGGAATCGAACAAGGCGAAAGACCTTTGATCAGTCACAAATCCTGATCAGTCACAAATCCTGATCAGACCAAGTCAGTATCGCGGCTGTAGACCGCCAATGCACTTTCAAACGTTTCGCTACTGATCTTGAACTCAGGATGGGCGTCGGTGTGGCGGTTGCAGTGATCGACCAAAACTCGATAAAGCAGTCGAAAGAGGTGACGTGGCACCCGAAGCGACTGAAAAGCCGATAGCAAACGGTCGTAACTGACGTCGTCGCTGAACAAGTCTTTCGGTTCAGGCGAAGCAGAATCCCCAGCACAAGCCAACATTCGAGCCCTGGCCAAATCGTACAGAGCCTCGCCCGTCCATTGGAACGCCGGTATCACGTTCTGCTTATCCATTCGGGCGCGTTCGTGGAATTCACGGGTCTCACGATCGATATCGCGATGCAATTCTTGGGGCAAGAAAAGCTTAAAACCCAAACCGGGATGCTTTAGCAATTTATTGTCCAGCAAGGGCCAAACAAATCGCTGCATCAATTCCGGCTTGCCACCGGTCATGTGCGGTTCATCAACTCGGTCCATTAATACCACAATCCCGGAATACCCAAGCCGATCCAGGATCGCGCGAAACTTATTGAGCAGTTCGTATCGATCATCCGTCCGCTCGAAACGTGGCAACGGTTGCGACGCCAATTCCTTGCTCGAGATGCTCTGCAAGGCCGAACGAAGTGAACCGGTTTCGCGTTTCCCAACTCGCATGTGTTTGCGAATCCCAACCGCCGCTAGATGATTCTTGATGGTCTTAATCAGGTACGGAAGTGCGCAGAATAACGTGATCACAGGGACCAACCACATCCAACGATTTGACATCGGTTCCGCATCGGCACCACGATCTCGCATGTACAGCCAAACCACCAATGCGATCGAACCCAATAAACCTAAGACTGCAAGAAAGAACGGAAACTTTGTGCTGAAGTTTCCGTAACGCAGCTTTCGTCGAAGGCTGTTCCAACGAGACGAAAACGACGAAGCGGTTGATTGGTCGTAACACGTTGCCAATAACAACATGTCGCGTGCTGACGTTCGATCAAGCTTCTTTAGCTGTGCCGCCGAAAGTGACTTGCCCACGGGCGCGTCGGCATCGCCACTTTGCAAAATCCGATCCGCCAAATCGGTCACGCCTAGGCAGAGGATTGAATCCATATGATCCCATAGCTTCCAAGAATCCAGCACCTTTTCCGGCTTACGACTCGTTCGGCGACTCATGCGTTCGCAAAAGTGATCCAGGAACGGATTGAAATCGTCGTAGCGAATGACAAAGACTTGCTCGCTAGGATTTTCCGAGTTGTAGCGATCCAGGTGCCGATCGATCTGCAAACGCATCGCCGTTTTGCCGCTACCCTTGGGCCCAAAGATGATCGAGGTCGAAGGTTCTTTGGGATCGCCATAAACCTTGTCCCAAATCGGGTGATAAGCACTGCTGATACAGTGTTCCTTAAACACCTGATCGGTCTGTGCGTCCTCCTCTGCGAATGGATTCCGGACGATGCCGTGATGTTCTAGAAAGCTTTGGATATTCATAGGGTTTTAGTTCAAATCAGGCGACAACAAAGGTCTTTGTTCATTCAATGCGTTTAGCTCAGACCGATCAGAGCTACGTCCTGCGTCTAGGCGGTACCGACGTCGTGGTACCAACCGATCACTACTGAACACTTTTAAGCATCTTAATCATTGCGTCGCGATTTTCCTTAACGACTTCACCGGGACCGATCATTTTAACGAAGTACAAACGACCTTCGGGATGTTCCAGGATCGCACCTGTCATCGCCCAATCCTCTTTCTTGACAACTTTCCCCCCACCAAACGGACCTCCGCCCATACGATCAGCAAACGTACCGTTATTGTCGACTACATGAATTTTCCATTGGCCGACTTCCATCACTTCGGTCTTTTTCGCCTTGGGATCACCGCCAACGAATTGCCCCTGCCACCGTCGGATGTTCGGCTGAACCCCACCACCGCTGGCCATCATCGTGACCCGGGCCGTTTGGGCGTCTTCCCCGTCACCTGACTTGGCCGCGAATTCGTAATCCAGCATTCGCGAGCCTTTCTCGGCTGCCTCGAAATCAGCCGGAACCGTCAGCTTCGATTCGCCAAAGAACGTAATCTCGGTGGTCTTAGCAGCGTCCGCAACTGCGGGATCGTCGGCGTAAACCGGGCCTGTAACGAAGGACAAAGCAAATCCGCATCCAACGGCAAGATTCAGAATTAAGACAGACATGCGAGGCATCGCGTTTTCTCCAACAGGGCTTAGCTTCCAGGTTTCCGAAAACACACTGTAGACAATCCGCCAAAGCCGGGGAATGAGTACCCTGAATGCGAGGATCTTGGGGCTGAATGAGAGAGTTCAATTAAAACAAACTCTGGATGCCTCCTTGGCGATAAACGGCGTGCCCTAGCCACTCCCCGAAACCAGATAGAAAAGCACGCCAATTAACACCAATGCAATGACCAGCAAGGTACCGATCCAAAAAATTCGCCTGCCATTTTTTTGCCGCCGAACATTCCCCAAGTCCGCTCGCCCCGACAACATTGGCGTCGCGGGATCTTTGTCAGC
>CAYVAN010000104.1:13315-16168 GCA_964449225.1 uncultured Rhodopirellula sp. | reverse complement strand
GTCCCGTAGTATCGGGAAGTTTCGCTTGGCGTCAACCAGGACTTCGTCAAGTATTCAAAAAAACTTAACAGTGAAGTTGCTGGAGAACCAACTTGGCAAGAGGTTTGCAGCAGAAGCTCTGATGCAGTTCTTTGCCGGTCATTTCCGACGCGAGGCGGAAAGATAGAGGGACTCTCTACGCGTTGCAAGTGCCAAGAGAGAGAATTCTTGGGAAAAACCGATTAGCGAAGTCGGGCGACGGAATCGAGCGACGAGTACAGTTGTTGCCAGAGCACTCTTAGCAGGTCAGCATCGATTCCTAGATGACGGAATACGCTTTCCCTGGGTGACGCAATTGCATTGGTTTCGACACTGGACCAGCCGGCTCGGCTACAGAAGTAGTTGGCAACCGCGATGCAACAAACCGTTTCGGAATGCTCGCTATCAAGGCAGCGATGGGCCTCGTGATGATATTCAGTCGCCAAACATACTTCGTCGGGCATTCCCCACCCGCGCAGCATAGCCGCACCAAGTTTCGCATGATCCCATCCCAGCATGTCTCGCTCGACTTCATGCATCGGCGAAAGCTCATCGATTTCGGATAGAATTTCCACAAACGTTGTTGGGTCGACTCTTTCGTTGGCAATCATGCCGATGTCATGCAAAGCCCCCGCAACGAATACTTTGCCCGGATCGACACCCGTGCAGGTTCTTGCAACAAGCGAACCAACCGCAGCGACAGCCATGCTGTGCCCCCACAGGACGTCGCGTGAATAAATGTCAATCTGTTTTTCAGGTGCAAAGATTCCTCGGACCCACGCTAGCACTGCAAGCTGCGCCAGTTCGCTGCCATTCATGATCTTCGCAGCATCTTCAAGCGATTTATGGGGCTTTGAAAGATTGAATAGCGGCGTATTGCACCATCGCAAGAGTCGCGACGCTAGTTTCGGATCCGACGCCAACCATCGAACTAACGTCTCGTTCTCGCGTCCATCAAAGTCACCTGACGCTATCAACCGCCGAGCCCCATCAGGAAGCGGAAGCTCCCAACGGGCT
This sequence comes from uncultured Rhodopirellula sp., assembly GCA_964449225.1. Taxonomy (GTDB): domain Bacteria; phylum Planctomycetota; class Planctomycetia; order Pirellulales; family Pirellulaceae; genus Rubripirellula. The sequence goes on along the minus strand of CAYVAN010000104.1, from coordinate 15,133 downwards.
TGTTCGGTCCGAAGGCCAAGCCGAGCGGAAGGGTCAGTCGTGGTTGCCATGAACGTCAGCAAAAACAATGAGCTTGGAAGTTGTGAGGATGTGGAAGGCTACGCCGCCGGTGCAAACCCAGTCGTCAGATTGCTTGTCTTCGATGCGATTGACGTGGAATGCGGCCACCTGATTTGACAGTTTTTCCGTTTTTGTGGCTTGGACCATGCTGGTTAGCCGATACCTCCCGATGCGGGGCATCGTGTCGATAAAGGTGTCAAAGCCAGGACACATACATCCGGGAAACTAAGGAACCCCAATGAGCAATGACGTAGATAGCAAACTGGATTCTTAAATTTCTCGTATTCAAAAGCTCAGTCACGGAAAACTGTCGGCTGCTGTCGGTCCACCACCGCAAGCGACTGCTTCCGCGGCCACCCCGCAAAACTTGCGAGAAAAACCAACCGCCCAAAGCCCAGCAGCTGCTCAGGCAACTGCTTCAAAGACAGCAGCTTTCGCCACGGTAAATACTCTGCCGAGCTCTCTTGCATCGCCCGCTTCCTCTAAGCCGCCTTCTCAAACCGACCCGATCTCTGCCGCCGGCTTTCAACCAACTCGCGATGAACCTTGGCGTCCAACTGAACCGGACTCGGTCGAGCAGGCCGGAATCAATGAAACGTTGCTGGAGGCAATCGTTTATCGCTTCCTACTAAATGTCGGTGAAGCTGAAGGTCGTCGGATTGCTGAACAAGTAAAACTGCCTTTCCGAATGGTGGAGCCGCTTCTTTCGCGACTGAAGATGGAGCAGAATGTTTCCTACAAGTCGTCAACGTCGACGAACGATTACGTCTATATCCTCAGCGAGAGTGGCCGGGCAATCGCTCGGAACTATCTGCTTGACTGCACCTACTACGGTTCGTGCCCGGTTTCGCTAACGCAATATATAGAGAGCGTTTCCAAACAAACGATTGAGTCCCAGTACCCGAAGAAAAAGGATCTGATGCGGGCCTTTCATGACCTGCTAATCAATCCCAACATGCTCAAAAAGCTAGGCCCTGCGGTCGCCAGCGGGCGTGGAATGTTCCTGTTTGGATTTCCGGGGAACGGCAAAACTTCCATCGCGGAACGGGTGACGGCGGCGTTTGGAAAGTATGTATGGATTCCTCGCAGCATAAATATCGACGGGCACGTCCTGCGCGTTTTTGACCCCATGTGCCACACGCTAGCGATGCCCGAAGGCAGCGGAGGCCTGCTTGAACTAAGTGGAATTGACAAGCGTTGGGTTCGAATTGAACGCCCGACCATCATTGCTGGTGGTGAACTGACAATGGAGATGCTCGAAGTGCAGCACAATCCGGTCAGCGGCATCAGCGAATCGCCGCTACAGCTAAAGAGCAATTGTGGAACGCTAGTCATCGACGACTTTGGCCGCCAGAAAATGCGAGTCGACGAACTGTTGAATCGATGGATTGTGCCGCTAGAAAAACGCTATGACTATTTGAACATGGCATCGGGAAAAAAAATCCAAGTTCCTTTTGATCAGCTAGTCGTCTTTAGCACCAACTTGGAACCGAAGGATCTTGTCGATGACGCGTTCCTACGTCGGATTCCCTACAAGATCGAAGTCGAAAACCCACCATTTGACGAATTCAAAAAACTATTTCAAATCATGTGCAAGGTGTTGGACATGCCTTACCGCGAAGGCTGCGTCGAGTACTTAATCGACAAACACTACACCCCCGTCAATCGCCCACTGCGAATGTGCCAACCACGTGACCTGATTCTGCAAGCTCGAAACTATTGTCTGTACAACGACCTGCCGCTTGAACTCAAAGACGA
>CAYVAN010000104.1:11123-13305 GCA_964449225.1 uncultured Rhodopirellula sp. | reverse complement strand
GCTAAGTGAAGAGGCACTCGACTTCGCATGCGAGAACTATTTCAGCGTGATGTAATGGGGAAGCGATATGTTTGAAAGCGATTCACGTCTGCGATACTTATTATCGCCCCAGCATTACTTTTGCGAGCGACACTTTGCACTGGAACGACAGGTTGCCTTTGACCCAGGATGGCACTTTATCGGGACACGATCAGAGCTGTCTCGCGATGGCGATTTCTTAACGACCGACCTGTTCGAAGTTCCGATCCTGGTTCGAAACTTCGACGGCAACTTGAGAGCCTTTCGAAACGTTTGTCCCCATCGACATGCGATGCTTACCAATCAGCCCAGTGGGAACACTGCTGTGCTGAAGTGCCAGTATCACGGATGGGAGTTTGCAAGCGATGGATCGACCGGGCGGATCCCCGAGGCAAAATGCTTTCGTCCTTGGGATCGCGAAAATTCTCATCTCGACGCCATTCGATTGGAAACCTGTGGCGATTTGATCTTCGTTTCGCTCAATCAGGATGCTCAGCCGCTGCTGAATTTCCTGGCCCCCTTCGTCAACGACTATCAACATTGTTTTGATGGCGACCTCTGGCAGATGAAACACACCTGGGAGTTCGAGACGGCCGCGAATTGGAAGGTGCCAGCGGAAAACTCGCTTGATTCCTATCACGTCACCGAAGTGCATCCGAAATGGTTTGGCGATCAATTGCCAAGCGAAGCCAGCACGCATCACGACCTGACGGAACGCTACACCGCGCTGACATACGAATCGACGATGGCGACGGAATATCGCCAAGCCACGGTCAAACGAATCTTGGGTGGACAGCCCATGCTTCAGTACCATCACCGCCATCACTATCCCAATCTTGTTTGTTGCTTCATGGACATGATGTCCTATGTTGTCGCGTTCCAGCCGACATCACCGACGACATGCCGCGTCAAAATGCGTTTCTATGCCTACCGCGGAATCAAACGTTGGTGGTGGCATCGTTTGATTGCCGAAATCACTTGGCGAGTGGCCAAACGAATCGCCTTGGGCATCCTGCGGGAAGATCAACAAATCTATCCGGATCAACAACGTGGGCTTCAGGCAAGTCACTTCCCCGGCGTCATCGGTGCCCGCGAAGAACGCATCCACCATTTCCAGCGAAGCCTGCTAACACAGTTAGGCATCGACGTAGACTGATTCCAGTAATCCCGGACCAAGACCGGTGTGAACTTTCATCGAAGCGTCGACGATGTGACCGGTAATATCATCGATTTTCACTTTCGAGTTTCCTTACGCGGGCCTGACCTGCTCGCGTTTTTCCGGACACCTTTGGGGCTTATTCTGGTGGAACCAGAAGACCAAATCTCATGCCAAAACCGAAGCAATCATCGACCTCACGAGGATCCCCCAGGGGTCGTCGACAGTACACCAAGGAGCCTAAGGAGCAAACAGTTCAGATGCTCTTGGACGGTCTCTCCGCCGCGTCTATCGTCGAACGTCTGGGAATCTCAGGAACAAACCTGCTGTCCGTTGGCGGCGTGAACTGATCGGCCAGTCGGGCAAGGCGGCAGAAGTTCTTGACGACCGCGTTCGCCAGCTTGAGGCAGAACTCAAACGGGTTCAGCAGGAGCGTGACATCTTAAGAAAAGCTTTGACCATTTTCGGCCGCATCGGATAAGCGATGTTTTCACCGCCATCGATTAAATCGTATTATCTAATGGCTTGAAAGCTGCACGAGTGTGCGATGTGTTGAGCATCAGCCGCAGCGGCTTCTATGCTTGGCGAAGTGATGTGAAGAGCAACCGAGAACTCAAGGATGCAAGGATGGAGAACTCATTCCCATGATTCACGAAATCTACTTGATGAACCGGGGACGCTACGGAGTCCGTCGGATCGCCGCCGAGCAGTGATGCAGGGGGGAGCTTCGCTGCTGTCGGGTTCTCCCTACGGCTTCGGTGTGACGGCTCAGACGATCCTGGGAAAGTTCTGTGATCACTTGCCGCTGTACCGGACGGAAGACGTCTTCGCGCGAGCCGGCGTGACGATTCCACGCAGTACCCAAGTCGATCTGCTGGCCGCCGCGGCCGATCTGGTCGAACCGTTGTGCACACGGATGATAGATCGCTTGATGGCCAGCCCGATTATCGGGATGGATGACACGCCGGTGCGAATGCAGGATCGCTCCATACCAAGCAAGATGCGAAC
>CAYVAN010000104.1:0-11113 GCA_964449225.1 uncultured Rhodopirellula sp. | reverse complement strand
GCCAGACGCTCGCTACAACGTGCTCAACTTTTAAACGTCTCGCAAACATGAAACGCCTGATCGTGACGGCCCGGCAAAGTTCTTGTCGAAATTTGAAGACTATGTGTGCGTGGATGCTTACGGAGTCATCGATGGCGTGTACCTTGGAGCGAAAAAACGCATCGTGGCGAGCTGCTGTCATGCGCAGGTTCGGCGGAAGTTTGAAGCAGCCAAGTCGAACGACCCTAAGCGGTCAGCGTATGCGCTGTCGTTACCGAGAGCTATTCTACATCGAAGATCGGTGCGCCGATCCGAGTGACGAGCAGCGTCTTGCAATTCGCCGCAAAGAGGCGGTGCCGCTGCTGGATTGTTTTAAGTCATGGCTCGATGAGCAGGCGGGCGATCACCGTGTGTTACCCAAGAGTGCGATCGGCAAGGCGGTTCGGTATCCGCTCAACCAATGGCAACCGCTGATCGTGTTCACCGAAGATGTCGGTCTGACGATTCACAACAACGATACCGAGCGAAATCTTCGCCGCCTGACAATCAGTCGTAAAAACTGGTTGTTCTTGGCAAGTGAAGCTGGCGGGGAGGTAGCAGCGCGGCTGTACACGATGACGGCCAGTGCGCACCGGCACCACTTGGACTTGTGGGCCTATCTCGATGACGTGCTGCGGTGTCTTGCCAGTGGCGAATCGGACTTGGACACCCTGCGCCCCGACGCTGGGGCGACCGCTCATCCAAAGAAGGTCCGCAGCGACCGGGAGGCGGAATCCTTGGCCCGCGCCGCCCAAACCAACGCCCGCCGTGCCCGCCACCGAAAACTAGCCCGCAAATAGCCCTGCCGAACGCTTACATCGAAGCGTTGTCGATGGCGATCAAGACACAGCGACCAGGTGCCGGCCTAATCCATCACAGCGACCGTGGCGGTCAGTACGTAGGCAAGCGATATCGAGCGATGCTTGTTCGCGCTTCGATGAGTCAAAGGATGTCGGCTGCGGGAAACTGCTACGACAACACTTTCATGGAAAGCTGCTTCGGTACGATCAAAACAGAACTTTCAATGAAGGACTACGCACTAAGAGACTGTTTTAAAAGTATATTTTCTATCATCGGACAAGCCTTCGAATCATCAGATCGCACATCGCGATATCACATACCGACTCGCGGTTTTAGGTAGGCGTCCATAGTCTTTGGATATTTGACAATGAAGATTCATCCACGCAAAAGTTCGCTCCACGATCCATCGTTTTGGCAGTACCACCATGCCCTTGACGCCAACAGGACGGAGCACCGTTTGCAGAATCACACCACAGTAATTTGGAGCCAACAAGGTAACCAGCATCGGCCGTAAGCTCCATCACCAAAGACCACTTTCAATCTGCGATAGCAGGTCTTGGTTGCATCAAGTACCTGCTTGGCACCATCCTGGTCTTGAATGTCGGCAGAATGAACAAGGACCATTAGAAACATGCTGAGCGTATCGACAGCGACGTGACGTTTTCGTCCGGTGATCCTTTTCGCCCCGTCAAAACCGCGTTGGTCACCTCCATGGGCAGTGTCCACCGACTGGTTATCAATAATCGCGGCAGTCGGTGTCGGCTTCTTCTCAGTGGCCGTGCGGACCTTTTCTCGAAGTCGATCGTGAATCGTTTTCCATGTTCCGTCTATCGTCCATTTCCGGAAGACACCGTAGACCGTACTCCAATTTGAAAAACTAGCTGGCAAGTATCGCCACTGACAGCCAGTACGATTCCAATACAAAATTGCGTCAATGATTTGGTGGCGATCAATGCGTGGACGTCAGTTCTTCTTGGGCTTGGGGATGAACTGTCTTATTATTTGCAATTGCCGATCATTCAAACTGCTGGGATATTCTGTCTGCGGCATCGCTGTGTTCCATTCCGTGGAAGTTAGTAGGTCCACCGGAATCATAGCGATTGCCGCATTTCTTGGCTTTTAAAACCGTCTCTAACCGAGGTCCCGCTGCTATCATAAACTCGGCTCTTGATGTTTTGGAAGAAGCGATTTGACCGATGCCAAGCACGGGCTCGATCGCCACGCGGCCCACAAATTGATGCGTTGGAGTTGATCTTGCCTTTCCCTTTTTGCGGAAACCAAGTGTCCAGCCAAGCCCTTGCCAAGCATACCTAGTGATCGACACACTTAATCGATTGGACACTAACGCTTACTTCTTTACGCAAATTAGCAACGCGATGAAAGGAGGTCGTCCGTCTCCTGGAATGAAGCCGCTGCTGTTGAGCCGAAGGTAGTTGTTGTTCCCATCGCCGAGACTCGCCGTTTTGGGTTCCAGAATATTGGAAACGGAGGTAAGAAAACTCGTGCCACCTGTTTGGCCCACGACCGCAAATTGACCGTCTTGCTCGCAGCCCATGATGACGCGACCTTTAACCAGTCCCTTTGGAATTCGATAGTCTGAACTACTAGGTAGCCAACCAGCGAAAGTTGCGAATACTCCCAGCAATGCAGGGATGAGCAAACCAACGATGATTCCGGCAACGATTTCTTTCTTCATCCGAGAGTTTCCTTGTTTTCAAAGAAAAGAATCTACCCAACAAAGGTAGTGAATACCTACAAGGCAGCAAAACCGAGCCATGGCGGCGCGCCTTTCTTATTTTTTATGTATTCGATGCAACGCGTGGCTTTGGCACATCAACGTTTTTCTGGCTTAAAAATTTTCATTCTCGCGAAGAAGCATTCGAGCTTCCGAGCATCTAGATCAAGCTGATTGTGACCTGACGACAAATGCTCGCAACGACCGCGAAATGCGAAAAACCGACGGAACGAAAATTCGTCGGTTCCGCCGGAAATTTGGGCTCACTCAGGATGACTTGGCCCAAAAAGTCGGCTACTCGATCCGCTTGATCCGGAAGGCTGAGGCGGGGGCCTCCATCGCTCCCGAAACCGCCATGCGATCTTCTGACGTTCTTTCGCGAAGCTCTTCCGGAGGAGGAAATCGAATCGTTATTGCTCGACACGCTTTGCATCGTCAGGCAAATCATGGATTCATTCCGTGACGTCGGATCGGGGTTGGTGGACAAACATCGCAGGTTCTTTCACCCAGAATTCGTTTTCTTGTCCGTTGGTGATCCGGCTGAATTCCCACATGCTGGCCGAGCGGTTGGGCCGGATGCTTTTAAAGCTTGGCTGCGCGAATTCGAAAAGCAATACACCCTGGATAAGAACTCTTGGAAGATTCGCTTCTACATGTTTGGCAATCGGGTCATCGCCCACACCACCTGTGACTATCTGGTCAATGGGCAGCGGCTCGAAGACTTGGACTCGTTCTTGATTTTTTGAGTTCAAAGACGACCTCGTTTTCGGCTCGAAGACAACTACCACACGGGCAAGAACCCAAAGTTTTGGAATCGAGCGAAGGGTTTCACTGGCTGATCATCGTGGAGAAAATTGGCACTCAAACTTTCTGCCAAAAGAATTGAACCACAGAGATAAAGAGTGTCACAGAGAAATATCACAACGAAATACCGTGATCAGATTTCTTTATGTTGATCCGCGAAACCCTCTGTGCCTCCGTGGTTCAAACCGCCCAGATCCATGAAGCCCCCGCTGATCCGACTTTTCCGATTGTTGGGGTGATGACGAGAGATAGTTTCTGCCGATACCGGGCTTTGTGCGCGCCCTTTCTGGATGCGTCTGCAAAGATTCCAGGGGAAACCTTCATGCCAAGCCAGCCTTTGCGAGATCAATTGGGTCGGGCTTCCGACGATGTAAGAAAATGATCCGACAACTTGCGTTTTGCTGCTAGAATAAGGCAGGATCAATTTGCCATTCTATCAGGAACAAAACTATGGGTATTCGACGATTGTCTCGCGACGAGATTGGTCAACGTGGCTCGGAGATCTATGAATCAAAACTGCGGGAATGTCTCGAACTAGATGCCGTGGATAAATTTGTTGCCATTGATGTTGAGACTTCCGAATACGAACTAGGCGTGGAGGCTCATCTTGCCGGTGAAAAATTGCGCAAGCGATTGCCTGATCCTCAGGTGTTCATTGCCCGCGTCGGCCATCGAGCCGCCTTCATTGCTCGATAACGATCACGTCAGGGGCTGCAACTCATGATAGAGGGCCGTATCAACGCCAAGTTTGAAGCTTTTGTCGATTTAAACCTTCTACTCAACGGAAAGCGAAAGCCAGAGAGATTTCTTGTCGACACTGGGTTCAATGGATTTGTTGCAGTTCCGCAATCATTGGTGAACCGGCTTCGGTTACCGTTGCTTGATGTTCAAGAAGGCGTCACGGCGGATGGTCGGCTCAGTTATTTTGACACGGTTAAAGTTACGGTACTTTGGCACGATCGCGAGCTAACTGTCCAGGCACAAATACTTGATGAGGCGCTTATCGGAACAAGGCTGCTTCGTGGAAGCCGTCTTTGTGCGGACTGGGTTGTTGACGGCGAGTTTCACGTTGAGCCAATCATCTGAACGGCTCGCAAATGAGAAATAAGCAATTGACGCGAAAACACGCGGCGGTAAACACTGCCAAATGCGTTCCTAGCGATGGGCTGGTTTTTTGGGGCTGGTGAAACTCCATCTGATCCGACTTTTCCGATTGTTGGGGTGATGATGGTGGCGGGATTCTGCCGATCTTTGAGTTTGTGCGTCACGCTTCTGTGCCTTCGCACGCAAAGTTTCCGGGGGGAATCTTCATGTCGAATAATCTGAAACGCCGTCAAGTTTGCGTGGCCGCTGCCGCGATTTTCTTTACTGCAATCACTGCAATTGCCGACTCGCCGTTGAAATTGCGGGTCTCTGGGCGTAACCAAATACCGGTTCAATCGCGATTGATTCAGATCTCCAGTGATGCGGGACAGCCGATCATCGTCACTGCGATCGCGGCCGATCCGACAAGCGAGACGATCGCTGTCGCCGGAGATGACAATCACATCCAAATCATCAGCGGCACCTCGCTAAAAACCATTCGAACGCTTCGCGGACATCGTGACCGCATCCGAACGTTGGAGTTTGATCCATCTGGTGAACGACTGGTTTCCGCTGGCAACGATGGTCAGGTCATCGTTTGGGACTGCAAAGAAGGCTACGCGATTCGGCAGCGAATGGAAGGAACCCCGGCAATGGCACGTGTTCGTTTCTCGCCTTCTGGTGGCGAGATCGCGGCGGTCGGTTTCGATAACGAGGTCTACATTATGGGGCGTCGGTCTTCGGGCAATAGCTCTCGCGGTCGAGCGACGATGCTTTGTGAGTGCCGTGACTTACGAGCGGTTTCCTACCGTGATGATGAATCGCTACTAGCAATCGCGGGTCGCAGCGGCGATTTGCATCTCTTCGATGTCGAGTCGGGTCAAATGGTCGGCGAGCACCCGATTCACAGCGGACGCGTTGACGATTTAGTGTTTGCTCGCGGCAGCAATCTGGCCATCAGCGTCGGCGAAGATGGACGCATGGTCTCGTTTGATACCGCCACCGGAAGGATTGTTCGCCGCACCAAAATCACCAGCGGTAAGCTGTTTGCAATTGCAATGCTGAACAGCCAGCTAGCCGCAGTGGCCGGCTCCGACAACGTGATTCGGATCGTCAATATCGATAGTGGCGTTGTGGTGCGATCATTGAAAGGCCATCAGGGCAGCGTGCCGACTCTGGCTGCGACAGGCGGCTATTTGTTCTCGGGTGGTTTCGATGCGACGTTGCGTCGTTGGGCAATCGCGGATTTGACACCCAACAACGAAAGAATTGCCGAAACTGATAACGGAAAACAACGCGAATAGAAGTAGCACGTCTTCGCTGGCCCCGGCAAAGTCGCGGCAATCTCAATCGCTCGCAAAGAAATACGCACACAAACACCGATGGCACAGGGAGGTGCCCAGCGTGATTTGGAAACCCAAACAACCGCGACGCAATCGCAAGCAATCCGCAGCGGATTCAGGCCGTCACCGTGGTCTAAAACGACGTGGGTTAAAACCCGAAACGCTGGAAGCTCGTCGGTTGATGGCCGCCGATCCCATTCATGTCGGCGTTGTGTATCTGGAAACAGACTACCTGGAAACCGACCAAGACGTCGGAGGTGATTCCCAAGGTGACCGATTCATCCTGTCATTCACCGGTGGCGCACCAGATACGGAATTGTCAGAACTGCGAATCCGCACCGACAAGGACGGCGACGGGATCAGTGTTGGTGATCCAATTTATGACACCGCGCCCGGCGGGCGAGGGAAGGATGGCAGCCACGATTTCCAAATCGTCCGCGTTATCACCAGCGATGGACGCAGCATTGACGCCAGGGCGGAGGTCGAAGACGGCGGGCAAGAACTCGTGCTGCGACTGTCTAATTTCAAATCTGGCGACCGATTGGAATTTACGCTAGACGTCGATGAGGTCTTGCGAAACTCAATCGACTTAGAGGTCTTCAATAATCGACTCGACGTCATCACGTCGGGGCAAGAGTTCCAAGATTCGATCTTGGAAGCGACGTTTAATGCCCCCCATTACGAAACATCGAACGCAGATGCGATTTTCGAAAATGACTACGGCGATCCTGCCAGTAGCACTGGCTTAAATCTTCCACCGGATGAAAGTGAAGATATCGACTCGCGTCCGAACCGATCTGCGGCTGCGGTCGGAAGTGTCGTTCAAGTGCCCAAGCCCATCGATATTTCCGGTCACGTTTGGGTGGACAATGACTTGGATCAAGTTCGCGAAGCAGGTGAGCCATTGCTCGAAGGTGTTCAGTTATCACTGTGGACCAAAGATGCATCGGGCCGTTTTGTCGACACCGGACATCGCAGCACTACCAACAGTCAGGGGCGCTATAGTTTCGGGAAATCGCTCGGTCTTTTACCGGGAACTTATCAGGTTGCTCAAACCCAACCCGAAGGTTTCTACAGCGTGGCGGCAGTGCCAGGATCCATCGACGGTGCTCGATCTGGCGAAGCCGCTAGTCCAGATGTCTTGACTGGCATCGAGATCCCATTGGGCGATAGCTCTGCGGTCAACTATGACTTTGCCGAGGCGCAGGCTGCATCGCTATCGGGCTTCGTGTATGTCGACCTGGATAACGATGGCCGTCGCGACGACGGTGAAGTTGGCATCGCTGGCGTTCGAGTTCAAGTGATCCCAATCAACACGATCTCGCAAGGATCAGCATTGACGGTCACAACGGCGGCGGATGGATCGTATGCGTTTACCGGATTGGCACCTGGTAGCTACGAAGTTGTCGAAGTTAGCCAACCGTTGGACTACAACGACGGAATCGATTCAGCCGGTACCGTTGACGGATTGCAAGTTGGCGCTGCGATCAATCCGGGTGACCGAATTGTCGGTGTGGAATTGGGCGGCAATGACAACGGAATCGAGTACAACTTTGGCGAAACTCCGTTCGGTTCTATCTCCGGCTTTGTTTATCTCGCTGCGCCGGGCGAAGATTGTGACGGCGTGCATGATGGCCCTGGCAACACTCCCATTCCAGGCGTTTTGGTAGAATTGCAAACCGAAACCGGGCAAGTCATCACGTCAACCACTACTGGTGCATTAGGCGGCTATTCATTCGATGACATTCCCGTCGGTAGCTATCGGATCGTCGAACACACGCCGTTTGGATTGATCGACGGTGGTTCGCATGTCGGCCGAATAGGCAACGTCCAAGTTGGCAACAGCGTTGATGGTGGACTGATCAGCGAGATCACGATGACGCCCGGAGGCGTTGGCGTCCAGTACAATTTCTGCGAAGGCACACCAGCAACCTTGTCTGGCTTTGTCTATCACGATCAATCCAACGACGGGATCCGTGATTCCAACGAGCAACCGATTCCCGATACGGTTGTTTCGTTGCTTGACTCCAATGGAAGTATCGTTGCAACAACGAATTCCGACTCTGAGGGTCGCTATGAATTCACGAATCTGCAGCCTGGCGATTACCAGATTGTCGAAAGCCAACCTGATGGTTTTCTGGACGGCATTGACACGGTCGGCAATGTGCGAGGACAACAAGTCGGTCGCGACAGTGGCTCAGACACATTCACTGGCATTACGCTGAAGCAGGGCGATGTCGGTGTTGAGTACAACTTTGGCGAACTGTTACCCGCGTCGTTGTCGGGGAGAGTACACGTCGACATCGACGACGATTGCGAGTTCGATGAAGGCGAAGAGCTACTCTCCGGTGTAATCATTCGGCTTTTTGATTCCGAAGGAAACCAAGTCCGGCAAACGACAACGGATTCGAACGGTCAGTACACGTTCGCTGGATTGGTTCCCGGCGTCTACACTGTTGTTGAAGAGCAGCCAGAGGGACTCTTCGAGGGCGGCACCAGGGCCGGTTCCGCGGGCGGGGTGGTGGATGGACCGGACGCCAATGGCAATAGTCGGATCAGCGAAATCACATTGGAATCCGGCGAAAATGCGGTCCAATATGACTTTTGTGAGCAGCCGCCTGCGGAAATCAGTGGCAATGTCTTTGCCGATCGTGATGAGGATTGCGTTTTCGATGCGGATGAACCTGGGTTGGAAGGTGTCTTGGTCGAACTGTTTGACGCAGATGGAAAGCTGATTGGATCAACCAGGACCGACGCGTCAGGTAACTATCGGTTTACGGGGCTTCGGGCTGGCAACTACACCCTCCGCGAAACTCAACCAGCCGGATATTTGCAAGGTAGTCAGACTGCTGGCAATGGCGGTGGCGACGACTCAGTCCAGGATGTGATTTCCAGAATCGCGATCGGCTGGGGCGACCGATTAACGGATTACAATTTCTGCGAACTTGAACCGTCGTCGATTAGCGGTGTAGTGCATGTCGATGGAAATGGCGATTGCATCCACGACGATGACGAACCACTGCTGGCTGGCGTTGTGATCCAGCTGCGTGACAATGATGGAAAATTAGTCGATGCGACAACGACCGATAGCGACGGCCGTTACACCTTTGATAATCTTCGCCCAGGTGACTATCAAGTCTTTGAACAACAACCCGACGGATTCTTCCATGGTGGCCAAACCGTGGGGACAGGTCTTGGGCAGGTGTTAGGCATCGATCTACTTGGGATCACGCTGTCGGCAAATCAAGACGTAATCAATTACAACTTCTGCGAGCTTCCGCCCGCATCGATCAGCGGTAGCGTTTGGCAAGAAATTGATTTGAACCGACGCTTTGACGCTGGTGAATCGCCAATCCCTGGTGTGTTGGTCGAACTGCTAAACGAATCCGGCGAAACGATTCAGCAAACCCAAACCGACACAGAGGGGAACTACCGTTTTGATTCGCTAGCACCGGGCGTTTACGGGATTCGCGAAAACCAGCCTGCGGGCCTGTTCCACGGTGGGCAATTGGTGGGCAGCGCTGGCGGTAACGTGCAGGACGACGACTTGATCGTTGGCATCACACTGCTGGGTGGTAAAAATTCCGTGAACTATGACTTCCCCGAAGTTCCACCGGCACAAATTTCGGGCTTCGTGTTTCAAGACGGCGAAGCAATCGTTACCGACAACGAAATAAGTGCAGAAGAGCTGAGAGAATTTCGTGATGGTTTGCGGACGCAAGACGACACACCGCTTAGCGACGTGACGTTGGAACTGCGCAACATTTTGGGACAACCAGTCGACGCCAGCCGCGCCCTGACGGGCAGTTACCAAGCCGGTCCCATTCGCGTGACCACCGATGCTGATGGATTTTACGAATTCGTTGGTTTGCGTCCTGGTACCTATCATGTTTACCAAGTCCAACCCGAGGATTACACCGACAGCTTAGATACCGCAGGGTCAACGGGCGGCATCGCTGTGAACCCGGCTGATGTTCTGGTCGATTCCGATCGAATCGTGGTGCAAACTCTGGCCGCCAGCGAGGCCACCAACCCGAATGATGATGCCATTTTGAATATCACGCTTCAGGGCGGACAAACCAGCGTGGCAAACAACTTCAGCGAAGTCTTAATCACACCGCCGGAAGATCCTCCGCTATTCGTCCCGCCACCAGCGAATCCTGAGCCTCCGCCTGCTGTATTCACGCCAATCGAACAATTTGATCAAAACATCCGCTTGATCACGTTTGCTGAACCACTCAACGCGCCCAATCGCGTCTACCAAATTGATGAATGGGCGGTGTCATGGCACCTTAGCGTGATCAACGGTGGTATCAATCGCGGCACCTTAGGAGCCGACGGAAAGATACAAGCGGCCAGCGCTAAGCAGATGAAGCAAGACTGGGGTTCGGGCAGCCACGACGGCGGCAAATGGATGATTGCTGACAAAGAAGGTAACCGCACCGATCAGGGCGATGGTTTTAACTTAGGCGGCGAGGACGCAGTCGCATTAGCCGGTGACTTTGATGGCGACGGTATCGACGAAGCAGCGATCTTTGTGGGCGGACAATGGTTTGTGGATCTCAATGGCAATGGCCGTTGGGATGCTGGCGACTTATGGGTCAGCCTTGGTACGAAACTGGATCGGCCAGTCGTTGGCGATTGGGATGGGGACGGGAAAGATGACGTTGGGATTTTTGGTCGTCGATGGCAACGCGACGAGCAAAAAATCAAGCGTGACCCCGGTTTACCTGACCCAGACAACAAACGACGGCGTGAAGTTGACGCTCGAACGGTTGCACATCGCAGCGAAGACCAAGTCGATGATCGCAAACGGTTAATGTTGCGTGGAGATAACGGAGCGTTAAAGGCGGACGCCGTCGATCACGTGTTCCAGTACGGCGAACAGGTCGACACACCGATTGCCGGTGATTGGAACGGCGACGGCATCGACCAAATTGCTGTGTTCCGAAACGGTAGTTGGTTGCTGGACGCGGACGGAGACGGACGCTGGACCGACGCCGATGAAAAGGTCAAGTACGGTCGCGTGGGTGACGAACCGGTCGTTGGCGATTTCAACGGCGATGACATCGACGAAATCGGCGTGGTTCGAGGCGACACGTGGATCATTGATACGGACGGTGACCGTCGCATTACTGGGAATGATATGCAGATTCAAGTTCCACGCAGCGGCGAAAATAGCCAGCCTGTCGTCGGGGATTTCGACGGTGATGGCAAGGATGAGCCTGGGTACTACGACGAAGCAGCGTAGGGACAAAAGCCAAACCAACTGAAATCGGAGCCAATGAAGAGACCACAGGGCAAATCAGTTTTTCAAGCTGGGCAATGT
>CAYVAN010000103.1:14446-16257 GCA_964449225.1 uncultured Rhodopirellula sp. | reverse complement strand
AATCATGCCCAACGCACCCTGAACTGCGCTTCGCTTGTTCCGGCCTACGTCAATTCTCAAAATGCTCTAGGCCGCAGCACGTCCGTTGTGCATCAGGCGATTTTCTTCGTCTTCGATGACGTGGCAATGGGAATCACCACGAAGCGTTGCGGTTACTCGCCGGTTCACACTTTTCCGCATTGCCTTGTGGTAGCCGACCGAGGCGGTAAAGAGCGTCATCAGATCCACAAACCGTCGATTCTCGCTAAGTTCCCCCGCATCGATGTCCAAGTAGCTGTCCGCGCCAAACGAGAACAAGCGACCATCGATTTCACCAATTGACTTTCCACCGACTTCAATCTCGAAATCTGCACCGACCGACAACCACTTTCGTTTTAAAAGCACGTGGTGCATCTGGCCTTCGTGATGAAAAGCAAAGGTGAACAGTGACGGGATGCGAAACGTTCGGTGGTTTTGTTGGATTGTCGTCACACAATCGGTTCTTGGCAGCATGACCATCATTGTCAAAAGACTTTTGCCGGTGCCGATCGAATTGTGAATTTCGGTGGTGGTAACCTGCTCGATCGTGCCACACCACTGAACACGTTCGGTGGTCGTTTTAAACAGCTTGATCACCAAGCGGCGTTTTTCGATATCGCCGTATTCCATGTTCATGACACAGTCTT
Source organism: uncultured Rhodopirellula sp. (assembly GCA_964449225.1). Classification (GTDB taxonomy): domain Bacteria; phylum Planctomycetota; class Planctomycetia; order Pirellulales; family Pirellulaceae; genus Rubripirellula. Next base: position 15,592 of record CAYVAN010000103.1, on the reverse strand, counting down.
GAGCAACCAATTCTTCGAGTTCGGCTTTTTGCTTGTTGCTTAACCGGCCATTTTTTTTAATCGTCTTTTTGAGTTCTGATCGCCGTTGGCCCTGCAAGACCTCGACCGCGTCTTCCATTTCAGCTTTATCAGCGCTCCAGACATCGGTTCGCAAACCCAGCATGTGAGTTTTCTGCCAATCGCCGGTTTCGGCATCCTGCGTTGACACCGTCCCGACGGAATTCATTTGCTTGGTGAAATGATTCGTGTCAGCAGTCTTCATCAACTGCAGCAATTCCACATTGGACGGATGCATCCCCGGCAATGCCCACATATCGATGTAGCGACGACAATCCCTGGGTTCGCGTTTGGCCATGGTGAGAAACTTCGCGGTTATCCGACTGTAAACGTATGATCATCTGACTGGACAGCTAGGGACGTTATCGGCAACGGATAAGCTGCCCAATCAGTAAAATCGGTTCCGCGACGTAGAACTTCGTTAGGGAAGAACTTCACCACTTCCTAAGACTTCAGCCAATTTTGAATCATCGGACGCCCGGACCCATCGCAGGTCCAGTTTCACGCAATCTTCGCCGACTGCTACCAACAGAGACGGTAATTCTTCTCGCAATTCTTCCGCCCAAGATTCGGGTGATTTTGATTGGTGTCGCAGGCAGATTTGCCGAGAAGGAAGCGTCCATCGACCTTTTTGAGTCAGCCTGGCATCATCCGCAGTAATTTCACAGCTTTGAATCCAATCGCATGCCTCCAACCGAGTCGCCAATCGCTCGGCTCGGCTTTTCAAATTTTCTTGCGACGCTTCGATTAACTCAGTCGTTGGTAATCGATCACTGGACGACGCAATTTCGGTGGCAACGGTCGTCATCGAAAGCGTGGATTCGCTGGCTCGCAGCACCGGCCACGCGGTTGACGAAGAAATCATGGTCAACAATCCAGGATTCCCGATCAAAATTCCACCTTCAGGACCGCCAGCTAAACCGTTCCCGGGAATGACGACCATATCTACCTTGGAAAGCCATTGCGAAACCGAAGGAACCTCGCCCCCAACACCGTCGATCGCTTCCAGTGTCGCCACGGGCAGAATTGCGACCTGAATGGCGTCCGCCCCGGCCCATTGGGCAGCACTCAAATCAAACGGCTCGATGG
>CAYVAN010000103.1:4224-14436 GCA_964449225.1 uncultured Rhodopirellula sp. | reverse complement strand
GAGGTCGATCTGGGCGTGGATGACACCCGGCAGGTCACCGCCATCGGCGATCACAATGCAGGGCCGTTCGATGCCAACAAAATCATTGACGCTGTGAACATTGGAACTGCCAACTTCCATGACCGTCGATTTTAGACCAGCAAGGGTAACGCCGATCGTTGAAAGCGCAGAAGGCAGCGGCAGTCCATGGGATCCGCAACCCGACATTAGTTCAACGCAATTGCTACGATGAACCGCAATCGTGTGGGTCGCAGAAAAAATCGAAAGTGAAGCGACGGCAGCATCGAAGCTGGACGTGACCAAAGCAGCGTGGTGGTCGTCATTTCCGATCGCACGATTTAAGCGTCGATAAAGACGATCGGTCATTAAATCACCCGAAACGCAGTCGCCCTGGATGACTTCGCGTCCAATTTCGGCAACCGCATCGGCTAGCGGAACGCCCGTACCGTAGCCCGACATCAATACGCCTGTCGCGTTCAACATTGGCACGGCCAACTGCGTGTGTTTACGCGTCCAACGTTCGACCGATTTACGACTCGCCTCGGCACCCCGCATCACCGCATCGATTCCTCTCGCAGCCGTTTCAGGAAGATCTTGCAAAATCTCACTGGCCTGATTCTTAATCTTTTCGATCGTTTCCGGCTGTCGAGCTTTCTCGGCAACTTCGTTAAGACTACGGCGTAGTAGTTCGATGGTCCAATTTGGAAGTGCCATTATGAATCAATATCAGTAAGTGAAACGCAAAAGATTGAGCGTGCTCGCTGGCAACGCTATCTTCTATCTTAACCTGAATTTCACCTTCGTAAGCTATCATGTCAAACATGCAAAAATACAACCGCATTGGCGATCAGTTTGACAAGGGATTTGCCGCAGCCTGCGTGATCGCTTCTTTCGCAACGCTCATTTTATTTGCCGCCAACGCCCCTTTAAAATACGTCGAACGCGAACGCCAATCGTCAGGTGCTTTTCGTCTTTCAAGTTCTCGAATCTTCCGGGAATCTGAAATGCCAACGATGGCGGGTTGGCCGGTCCGCTATCTCATTGAGTACCCAGACGAAACGACCGCTCGCTATTTTTCGTGGCCGTCGTTGGTAGCTAACGCGATCATCGCGATCGCCGTGGGCTGGATCCTCTTTTTTATGCTTCGCTTTCGCGATCAGCAATTGCAAAGAGCCTCACCACTGTTTTGCTTTCGAACAAAAAGGTCATTTGACGCAATCTTTGCCTGTCTGATCTTTTTGTTACCCATGATTTTCTTGGGGACATCATGGGGATTAAGCGAAAGACAACGACGCCTGCTGCGTGACGTATCAAGTGACGCCAACGTTGAATCGTCTTGTTGGTACCCAAAACTGTTCGCCGACAAAATCCCATCGATACTGAGCCCCTGTTTTAAAAAGCCACGCGGAGTGGAATTTATCAGAGCAGAAGCTGATCAGATCATCTCAGCGACGCGACTTCCCGAATTGGTCAGCGTTGGTTTCTATGGCAGCGAAATCCCTGACGACTTCTTTCAACAAGTCTCGGGCCGCCAACACCTTTCCAGTTTGTCTTTGGTCGGACAAACACTTGACGAGAACTGCATTGATTCAATCGCTGGTTTAAGTCACATCAAACGTTTAAGAATTAACAGAAGTAACTTAGATGCCAAGCTGCTTAATCGATTGAGCCATTGGACAAATCTAAGATCGTTAGACGTGGCAGATAATCCGATCGCGTTATCCAATTTTCGCCGCCCTGCTTGGTCGAAAACCGTCACCAAACTAAGTCTGCCTCGTCCAGAAGTGGGAAGCGGAGATGAAATTACGATTGAGGGTTGGCCACACCTCAAAACATTATGCATCCGCAGCCAATCGATCAAAATCAACAAATCCACTTTGGGAGTTCGATTGGCAAATCTTCCCGAACTTGAATCCTTGCTGTTGGATCGATACCAAAAACATCGCTTGGATCTATCCGACCTTCCGAATCTGGACTCGATTGACGACTTTCCCGAAGGACAGCATCGGCTGACTTTTCGTAACGTCTGGATTCCTGGTGGTTGCTGGGTTGAATCAGTTCGGCTGGTGCGGCTTCCTAGCCTGACGCATTGCCGTTTCTATGTCACCGAATTGAAATCTTTCGAGATCGATGAAATCCCAAATTGTAAAAAAATGGTTTTGTCATGCGAACTGATCGCGGCCAAAGGCTGGATTCAAAAAAAGGTGGATGACCAAGTTGACTTTCAGAATTTGATTCGTGCGTTTGGTGAAAACACACCAAGCGAGTGCAGCGGGCCTAGTACGCTGGCCTTTCGATCAGTGCCACTTTCAGGGCTGGACCTTAGCCCGCTACTTAGCAACACAGCAATTCAGAAACTTGCATTTCGAGGGTGCAGAATCCAAGCCGATCAGGTGCGTCCTGAAACACCAAGGCAGCATTTGGCCGAACTCGATCTAGGTAACTGTGTTCTAAACGAAGTCCAGTTGCAACGTTTGCTGTCGGATTTCCCCAAGCTTGAAACGCTTCGGGCTAGTGGCAAAGAACTAAAAGAAGTGAGTTTGGTGCGTCCGAATTATTTAAAAAAACTGCAACTCGGTGGCTTGGACAATATCCAGAGCTTTCGACTCGTGGATCAGCATCGGCTAAGCACTGAATTGAGATTCCGTGAAAGCCCAAGCACGTTGATCATCAAAAACACAGAATCACTGCTGGGGATTGTAATTGAAAAACCAATGAAACCAGGCGCATCGATCAGTGGACTGCGAAACCTGCAATGGTTTGCGGCCGGCGGCCCCGAGGTCAATGACCCGATTGTTCAGCAGGTCTTGATGTGCCCTGATTTGGATCGTTTGACGTTGGTCTATCCAAATTTATCTCGACCGATGTTGAGGCAAATTGGTCAAGCAAAACACCTGACCGCCTTAATCGTCCCCGGTGCTGGTGTTGATCAGGACATCACCGATTCATGGGAACCGCTACGATCACTTTGGGAAATCAACTTAGATGAAAATCAAATTGGCGGAAGAACCATTCGATGGCTAAGCCAGAATGAATCGCTACGGTCGGTTTCATTTGCCAAAGCAAAGATTCAATCGGAAGCATTGAATTCGCTTCACTTGCTACACCGCATCACCGACTTGACATTATCCCAGGCTCAGGCTGACCGTTCAAGCCTAATCACACTGTTGGCCTTTGGTTCGCTGGAACGCTTAGACCTTTCGGGGTGCCAAATCAACGATCAAATTCTCAATGGACTCGCCAATTCAAGAGCACTAACGGCGGTTAAACTGTACGGGTGCAATGTTTCGAGTTCGCAGATCAAAACGCTGCAATCAGCAAAACCAAAGCTTCGCATTGTCACCAAGGACGAGCCCCTTCGAGGTTTGCAAAGATCAGACCTAACCGATGGAGAAGTGGAGGCTGAAATTGGGATGGAGATTTGGCGTAACCCAACGAAACCTAGACGTCAAAGATCAAGAAACGCTCGCGAGTCGGTCTTCCACAGTAACGCAACTCCTTCAGTCGGCGATGCGTTGGATTTGAATCACTTTCGCGGTTAGTCAAGAAGCGGAACGCGGGTGCAAAACGCGACCTCGACGCAAGCTGGACAATGTCGCTCGGCTCTCCGAGCCGATAGCGAGATCGTCTGGTAGACCGGAGTTCCGAGCGACAATGTCGAACAATCCAAAGTGAAAAAATGATTTGCCCTGTCGATGCAAACCGTTGAATAGCTTTCCAGAGGGTCCGATACGTATGATCACGTCTTATTTTCAGGCGTGCGTGAGTCAGATCTTTTTGATCCAACTGGTTTGCCGGACCAAGTTTTGTGTAGACTTGTCCGACGCGTTCCCCACGGCCAGTCTTGGCTTTCACGGGGCTACATTTTCTGTTTCAAACTTTTAATTACTTATTCCTGGTCGCTTATCAAGTGCGAAAGTTTTTGTTTTCTCCGCTACGTCTTGCCATTGGGTGGGGCATCTCGCCGCGACTTCTGGGTTTGGTCGCCATTGTGATGCTGGTGCTGCTACGTTTATCTGTCGGGTGGCACTTTTACACCGAGGGACTAACAAAACACAATCAAGGCAATTGGACGGCGGCACCGTTCTTTGCCAACGCCCGCGGCCCACTGGCAAACCAGTATCGCCAAATGGTTTGGGACTACGATGGTCGATATCGGCTTAATCGAAAGGCAACGATGCAATTGTTTGCGGTTTACCGTGAACAGATCGCAACCCATTTCGGTTTTGACAAGGAACAAAAGCGCCAGGCGCAGGGCAACTATGCCAAGGCGATCGAGCAATTCGATTGGGTGATCAATGAGAACTCGGCTGATTTAGAAGAGTTTCAACTGGGCATCGATCGAGTCAAGGACTTCGATACGAACGCTAGTCAACGAAGGCTTCGCAATGGCGTAGACTCGCTAGGCGGCCAACGAGACACGATTCGTCGAGAATGGACCGGCAAAGCCAAACCAACACTAAACCAAATCGATAAGATTTGGGGAAACTATGAAATCGTACAGAATGCAATTGCGACACCACGGCAACTCGATGCCAACGGCAAACTATCGCTAACCAAGCCTCGCACCAACCGCATCGATACCAGCGTTATCGATGGTTTATTACCGTACTTTGACATTGCCGTCGGGCTTTGTTTGCTATTGGGGCTATTCACGCCGATTGCCGCGCTGGCTGCGGGCGTGTTTTTGTTTTCCGTGTTCTTAAGTCAGTACCCGCCCCAAACCGGAACAACGTCCAGCAACTATCAGTTGATCGAAAGCATGGCTTGCTTTGCATTGGCTTCAACTGGTGCGGGACGATTTGCGGGGCTTGATTATTTCTTGCATTTGTTCGTTCGCAAATCAGAAGCGAATCGGTTCAACGACGATGAAGAATAAAGAACAAAGTTCGCGACAAATAGAAATCAAAATTCAATGACGACCAGTTTGCCTGGAACGTCCTCAAAACAAGACACACAACTCCACTCATTTTCAAGTTCTCATGGTCGATAAACTTTCAGCAGAAGCTCGAGAAGTCGGTAAAGACAACTACTACAACGCAGTCGGCAGCTACTACGACGTTAATCGTCGTGACTTCCTTCGCGGCATCGTTTCGGCCGGTGCGGTCAGTGGGGCTGGCCTCGGTGCAGCCTACTTTGGCTATGGCAAAGTGAACGACCCAGTTCGCGTGGCCGTGATCGGTACGGGTGACGAAGGGAACGTGCTGATCGGTGGTTGCAATCCAGACTATGTCGAAGTCAAAGCGATTTGTGACATTCGGCCATTCGGCCAGTACCGTGCCTTCAACGGTGATTGGTCCAGCCCTGCGGCGCTGGCACGTCGACCGGGCCTGGTAAGCGTGGCTGGTTACAAAGACGAAGCTGAAGCTCGCAGAAATGTGAAGGTCTACGATGGAACCAACGGTGGGATCACGGCTTGTTTGGATGATCCGGATATCGAAGCCGTTATCATTGCGTTGCCGCTGTGGTTGCACGCCTCGGTTGCAGTCCAAGCCATGGATCGGGGGCTGCACGTCTTGACCGAAAAACTGATGGCCCACAACGTGGCCCAGTGCAAAGTCATGTCACGTTTGGCTGATAAGCTAAAAGATCCCGCTGGCAATCCATTGCATTTAGCCACCGGTCACCAACGTCACTACAACGTCAAATACGACAACGCAATCAACCTGATCAAATGGGGATTGTTGGGACAGCTTCACCACATTCGCGCTCAATGGCATCGCAGCAACGTGCCTGGCACGGACAGTTGGAAGATGCCGCTTCCCGGTGGCGAACTAAGTGCCAGCGGTGTGGAGTACGATGACATCCTGGCCGACATCAATAATCGAAAAGGCAAGTTGAAGAAAGAGAATGATCCAGACACGCGAATGCGTTTGGAAATGGAACTCGCCCAATTGATCGCCTGGGATGCGGACAAGAACGTTGACGCGTCAAAGCACGGCTACCAAGATTTCAGCATCGGTGATGATCTCTTCACCGCGACCGAAGAACTGCATCGATGGCGTTTGTTTGATCGTACCGGGGCCGGTTTGATGGCAGAACTTGGTAGCCATCAACTCGATGCGGTCAGTATCTTCCTGAGCTCGCTTCGCGATGACAAAAAGAAAGTACATCCGTTAAGTGTCCACGCCGTCGGTGGCAGACACATGATGCCACGTGATCGCCAAGCTGGCGATCATGTTTATTGCATGTTTGAGTTCCCAGGGCCGGAATACGATCCAACCTTTGACATCGGTTACTACGACAAGATCGAAAATTACCCTGGATCAAAGAAACTCGGCAAGCGAAAGTACCAGCAGATTGACCCTGTCGCTGGATACGACACTGACCCCAACAAGAAAGTCGTCGTGACTTATTCCTCGATCAACGGCAACGGTTTCGGCGGTTGGGGCGAAGTCGTCATGGGCAGTAAGGGCACCTTGATTCTGGACAAGGAAACCGATGTTCTGCTTTACCGAAACAGCGACACCAGCAGCAAAGTTGGCGTCTCGAAGCAATCCGGGGGCTACGCTTTGGACACCAGCGCCAGTGGTGACTACGCCGCTCCGATTGCGAAAGCAGCGGATTCGGGTCCGGTAAGCCGCGGCTACCGCGAAGAAATCGAGCACTGGGCTTACTGCATCCGCAATCCTTCACCGGAAAATCGGCCACGTTGCTACCCGCAAGTCGCCATGGGCGATGCGGTGATTGCACTTGGAACCAATGTTGCGTTAAAGAAGGCAGCATCGGGCCAAAGTGGTTATCTTGAGTTCAAAGAGGAGTGGTTTGACATTGACAGCGACGAAGTTCCCGACGGCAGCGATATCGCGGCGGAAACGGAGTTCGTGAAGCAACCGATTACCTAAGTGGAATGCGATGGAAATTCGTGCGAGCGACTTGTTGATCAAGTTATTCGAGCCTGATGATCAATCAGAATCGGCAATCATCAAGTTGCAGCACAGACCATCACAGGTCGAGGTCATCAACGGAGAGACCGTTTCACAGCGAGAAAACCTTCGTCGATCAGTTCATGAACTGATTGATAAAATGAATCCTAAGCCTGATAAAATCAAGCAACCGCGTTTCGTGCTTTTCGATCAGGTTAAAGTACACATGCCGGATACAATTCATGACGGTGAGGTTGCGCGCCAAACATGGGACTTCGCTTCGTCTCAATGGAAGTATTTTGTGGACTGCCATCATTCCCACGTCAATGCTTGGTACTTCTCGGCGGATCTGGATCTAAATGATCCTATCCTTTTCGAAGATGATTAAAAATATGGCGAAAGGAATGCGAATCATGGCTCAGCTCTCTGACGCATCGAACGTAAACGCGTTAACGGTCAACCCGATAAATGTGGTGGCGAAAGTAGTCGCGAAATTTTCCAACAGTTTCGGTCGCATCCTCGATTGCCGAAAGTCCTGGCGACTTTCACTACGGTCAGGTTTGCTGCTGGTCTTTGTTCTTTGCATTTCATTCGGCAACCTTGCCGTTGCTGACACCAACGTCGCCGATTCGACGACGATAAAATCGGCCAAGCAAACTCCACAGCCAAACGTTCATCAGCTGATTCAAGAATTAGGTGCTGACAGTTATGCGACCCGCTTGCGGGCGAAAGCGGACCTGCAAAGCTTGGGTTTAGAAGCGTTTGATGAGCTTCACGCAGCTCAAAATCACAGTGACATCGAAGTCGAGATGGCGTCCCGATTCCTTGTTAGCAGCCTGATGGTCAGCTGGTCGAAGGATACCGACCCCGATTCGGTAAAGCGAGTGTTGCATGAATACGGGAATCAATCGGAAGTTGAACGCGGCAACCGGATCATGCGATTGGGATTGATGGACCCAGCGATGTCGATCGATGCGTTGGTTCGCTTAACGCGATTTGAAACTTCACCGCAACTAAGCGAGATGGCGGCTTTAGAATTAATGAAGCAGACGATGGTGACGGATGCAGATGAGCGCCGACGGATGAGCGAAAAAATTGCTGTAGGCTTGGGCGATTCTGACCGACCGCCGACGCAGTGGTTGCGAATCTACGCCAAAGATCTTGTTGCGGGTAAGTACGCTTCAAACGCGTGGAATGATTTGATTGCAGTACAGCGAGAGAAAATTGATACAGAATCAGCACACCCGGCAACTCGACAATCCGTGCTGGAGCTAGTTCAAATTTGCGCCAGCCGGTCGGCCGACATGGGCAATCGGGATGAAGCGATTCGATTGGCGACTGAACATCTTGATTTGATTCAACCAACGTCACCAAAGCTAATTGACGCAGCAACGTGGGCGATTGACCATGACTTGCATCCGGTTGTTTTAAGTTTGCGGGATCAATTCCGGCGCATGTTCGACGAAAAGCCAGTGTTACTTTATGCCGCCGCCGAAGCTTTTCAGGAACAAGGCGATGCGACGGGCGCAGAATCAATGGCGGACGCAGCACTTCACAAAGATCCGATGCCAACCAAGGAACAGGCCAAGAAGATATCCGACGCTGCGAAACGCGAAATCGCTCAAAGTCATCTCGACATGGCGAAGCGACTAGAAAAACGAGGGCAATTTAAGTGGGCGTTGCGCGAATACGATGAAATCCTTCAATCAGTGGACCTGGCGTCCTGGGAAAGCGCTATCGTCCGTTTATCGGCAAGCCGCACCCTGGGTGAACTGCAGCAGCATCAAAAAGTCGTGGAGATGCTTGAACCGTTTGTCGAACGAGTGGACAAAGACGAAAAACTACGGATAGGCCTCCAGCGACGTGGACTCAATCTAAAGCTGATACGCAGCGACTTAGAGTTTCATTCTGCTCTAGCGATGGCAGAATCAGGGAACCGAGCAGAATCCAGAAGGAAACTCGCCTTAGCCTACGCAAAGAGCAATCGGAATATCGACATCCTGATCCAGATGTACAAAACCGAGGGCGATGACGAATGGCGTCGCGAAGTAAAAAGACACTTGGCGTTGGTGACCCGGTCGAACGAGCAAGACATCGCAAAGTTGCGGAATCAAATTCAATCGGGTAATGCGGTTGCAAAGGGTGACCTTAGCGAGGTGCTGAACAATCACGCGTGGCTGATCGCGAACACGGAAGGCGATTATCAAAAAGCACTTCAGCACAGCCTTGAATCACTAACGATACGGACTGATGGTGCGAAATACGACACTTGCGCACGCTGTTACTTCGCTGTTGGGCAAATAGAAGATGCGATTAAGGCTCAGAAAAAAGCAATCAAACTCTTGCCTCATTCCCCGCCCCTTGAACGTCAACTCGCCGAATTCGAAAAAGCACTCAAGCAAAAGCAATAAGACCAGGGCAAATCACATTTTCACTTCAAAGTTTTCCCCATTGTCGCTCGGCTCTCCGAGCCGAACGCGTTACGAACCGGTAGCGATGTCAGCTGATTACTCTCCTAGTCGGTAGCGATGTCGGCTCGGAGAACCGAGCGACATTGTTCAGTTTGAAAAATTGAGCTGCCTGCAATAAAGAATTCAGGGTGCGATAGATCGAATCGGTTGTGCTACAATTCAGGCATTAGAATCCTTCTGAAACGAGAGAATTTGCGATGGTAGGAAACTGGGTCGAGATTGAATTTGATTGCTTACCGTTACGCAGCATTTCGCGTCTCGATGTGCCTGTCGACGCATCGCCAAAGTACGAACAGTTTGTGCTTAGAGTCAAAGAGGCAATGTCGAAGCATGGAACGCTCAATACGTATTACCTTCATCGCGGCCAGTGCATCTATCGCTTGACCAATGATGCCAACCGAGGCCAAATTGTTTTTAGCTTTGAGGGTACGGTGTTGACGGGTGACCGTGATGAGAAAACACGAGCCGTTGACGTTCGCGTCGATCTTATTCGCGAGACCTGCGAATGGCTTAGCGAACCGATGGTAGAATTCTTATCCGAGTCTGTCCGCCAAGCCCTGTTGGTGGAATTTGATCGCTACATCGAAGCTGGCGATTTAGAGAAGACTCGCCAACGTATCGAGCAAATGCAAAGCAACGGTGACCCCGACACATTTGTCGGGATGTACCTGTAAGGATTTGCCTCTGCAGTCGGTGGGAGTGATTGCATCAGGCCGAATCACTCTTTCGCTTCGCAGCATTCGCCATCGTCGCTCGGCTCATCGTCGCTCGGCTCATCGTCGCTCGGCTCTCCGAGCCGATGGCGCATCCGCCTCATCGTCGCTCGGCTCTCCGAGCCGAATGCGCATCCGCCTCATCGTCGCTCGGCTCTCCGA
>CAYVAN010000103.1:0-4214 GCA_964449225.1 uncultured Rhodopirellula sp. | reverse complement strand
CGCCGAGCGGTGGGCCCACCCGCCCCAGCGGCGCCCGGCCCACCGCGCCTAATGCGAAAGCGGCCGGTTGCGCGCCGACACAATGCCAAGCTTGAAAAGCTGACTTGCCATGGGGATGGGATGCCAGGACAGTTTCTGGCCAACATCAATGCGTACGCTTGCTAGAACGTTTTCAGTGCTGGCTTGCGTCCCAGATCAGAAGCTGGTTTTAGCTGGCAACAACAATGGCGTTGACGACCTTTTCAACGCCGATCGTGGTTCGCGCTAGCGCGTAGGCGACAGCCCGATCCTGTTCTCGAACGACCGACCCGGTCAATCGATAGTCGGTGCCATCATGTTCACACTGGACACCTTCAAAACCATTCCGCCTTAGCGAGGCACTGATTCGGTGGCACAGGGATTCGGTTCCAGTTTCTTGGGACATTTTTACTCTGGTTTAGGTTAGTGACAGCGTGCTTGTGATGCCCCACAGAAATCATGCTGCGGAATCTTCGATAGAGTTCGAAGCGACTCGAAAACTATACAACCAATTTCGTAAAACTCCTAGCTGAACAGATGCTGAATTCGATTGCATCGACCAAAAATTTGATCCCCTTGGGTGAATGATGACCGTTTGCCTAGAATCACGATCGCTGGAACGAAAATTCCAGGCACGATCGGTGCAGATCAGAGGCGTTTGCCAATGTTCTTGAACATCTATTCCTGACTAGAAAAGCTAAAATGGCACGTTACAACCCTTCCGAGATTGAACCGCGTTGGCAAGCATATTGGGAACAACATCGGACGTTCGCAACCGACGATTTGACCAGTTCTGATCTAAATAACGGTGCCGAAAAAAGCTACATCCTGGACATGTTTCCCTATCCCAGCGGTGACGGATTGCATGTGGGACACCCAGAGGGTTACACGGCCACTGATATCGTCGCTCGTTACCGCCGAGCTTGTGGAACCAAGGTTCTGCATCCCATGGGTTTTGATGCGTTTGGCTTACCCGCCGAAGAACACGCAATCAAAACCGGTGTTCATCCACGGATCAAAACCGAGCAGAACATTGCTGAATTTGTGCGGCAGTTAAAGATGCTTGGTTTTAGCTATGACTGGGACCGAATCGTTTCGACGACAGATGAGGATTACTTCCGTTGGACCCAGTGGATTTTCCTGGTCCTCTATGACACGTGGTTCGATCCCGAACAAAACAAAGGACGGCCAATTGATGAACTGCCGATCCCAGAATCCGTTGCTGCAAAAGGTGATGATGCGGTCTGCCAGTATCGCGATTCAAAGCGTCTGGCCTTCGAATCGAACGCGCTGGTGAATTGGTGCCCAGAACTTGGCACCGTGTTGGCCAACGAAGAGGTTCAAAATGGCGTCAGCGAGCGTGGGGGGTATCCGGTCAAACGGTTGCCGCTTCGTCAGTGGATGCTTCGGATCACGGCGTACGGCGATCGGTTGTTGGAAGGCTTGGACGGTCTTGATTGGCCCACGGGCATCAAGAAACTACAGCAGGATTGGATCGGACGCAGCACAGGTGCCGAGGTTGATTTCTACGTCGGCGACGCAGCCAACTACGACGACTGGAAAGCCGATCGACTCAAAACGGGATTCCTTGAAACAGAACTGGATGCAGAAGGGGCTCCCGTCACCGATCAGCACTCGCTTCGCGTCTACACCACGCGCCCCGACACGCTCTTTGGTGCAACTTACATGGTTGTGTCACCCGAACATCCACTCGTGGATCTGTTGACAACCCAATCGCAAGCGGACCAAGTCAACCAGTATCGCGAACAAGCGTCGTTCAAGAGTGATCGCGATCGCACGGATGGCGGGAAAGTCAAAACGGGCGTGTTTACGGGTGGTCATGCGATCAACCCAGTAACCGGCAAGCCGATTCCCATTTGGGTTGCCGACTACGTTTTAGCAGGCTACGGCACCGGTGCGATCATGGCGGTACCAGCCCACGACGAACGCGACTTTGAATTTGCAAAACAGTTTGACCTAGACGTCGTACCAGTCGTCGACCCACCAGTCGACCACAAAGACCGCGATGCGATCCTAGCGGGACAAGCCTGCTTCGCTGCCCAGGGACTTGCAATCAACAGCGGCAAGTTCGATGGAAAGACGACTGATGAAGTCAAGGAGGCGGTGACACAATGGCTTTGCGAAGACGGCATCGGAAAATCAGCGGTCAACTTTAAGCTTCGAGATTGGCTGTTTAGTCGCCAGAGATTTTGGGGGGAACCCTTTCCCATTCTGCACGAGGTCGATGCTGACGGAAAGCTAACTGGACGCAAACGAGGCGTTCCGCTTGATCAACTTCCGGTCACTTTGCCTGACCTAGAAGATTTCAAGCCGCATGGTCGCCCTGAACCGCCGCTCGCCAAAGCCGACGACGATTGGCTGTACGTTCAGCTCGATGGAAAGCGGTACATCCGCGAAACCAACACCATGCCTCAATGGGCCGGTTCTTGTTGGTATTTCTTGCGCTACATCGACCCCAAGAATGATCAATGCTTGGTCGATCCCGAAAAAGAGAAAGCTTGGATGCCGGTCGATCTGTACGTTGGCGGTGCAGAACACGCGGTGCTTCACTTGCTGTATTCCAGGTTCTGGCACAAAGTGCTGTTCGACCGAGGTCACGTTTCTTCACCAGAGCCATTTGGAAAACTGGTCAATCAAGGAATGATTTTGGGTGCTCCCCAATACCACATGTCACCCGATGCGTTCTCCGATGCAAAAGATCAGTTGGCTGCACTCGGTTACGTCGGATCGCATGTGGGCGAAGGTGAAAAAGCGTCGGTGATTCTGGTGCACGCCGATGACAACAGCGACTTACGTGACGACCAGGTGGAAAAGCGAAAGGGCAGATCGTTTGTTTCCGGCACCGACTTCGAAGTTTTGGCCAAAGCCGACAAAATGTCCAAGTCACGTGGAAATGTCGTCAATCCCGACGACATCGTCCGCGAGTACGGTGCGGATTCGTTACGTTTGTATGAAATGTTTATGGGCCCCCTCGAAGCAACCAAGCCTTGGGCCATGGAAGGCGTCGGCGGCGTTCGCAATTTCCTGGATCGAGTCTGGCGGTTGGTGGTAGACCATCGATCCGATGACGGTTCTCTTAACCGTGCATTGACGGACGATGCTTGTGACGAAGAACAGAATCGTGCCCTGCATCAAACGATTAAGAAGGTCACCGAAGACACCGAAGCAATGAGCTTCAATACGGCGATCGCTCGAATGATGGAGTTTACCAATCACTTCAGCAAATCAGAAAAGCGTCCCAGGTCAGCCATCAAGACATTTCTGATCCTGCTGTCTCCGTATGCTCCGCACATCGCCGAAGAACTTTGGAAAAAGCTAGGCGAATCTGACACGATCGCTCACGCTGCCTGGCCAAAGTTTGACGAAGCCGCCTTGGTGCAGTCCAGCATCGAAGTACCGGTGCAGATTAACGGAAAGATCAAAGCCAAGATCCAAGTATCACCCGAAATCAGCAAAGAAGAACTCGCCGAAATTGCAATGACCGACCAGCGGGTGAAGCAGTTGATCGAAGGAAAAACGATCGTCAAACAGATCGTCGTCCCAGGCCGCTTGGTCAACCTGGTAGTCAAATAGAAAGATTCATACTTCACCCTTAAACTTCTCGCTTCAAAATTCAAAAATATGTCCATTGGAATCGGTATCGTCGGTTGCGGCATGATCGCAAACTTCCACACCAAAGCCATTGCTGATGCAGAGGGAGCTCATTTAGTAGGTGTGACAAGTCGGCGACCCGAAGCGGCGGCGGAGTTTGCTGCGAAAAATGACACCGAGGCGTTTGAATCATTGGAGGCAATGCTTGATGATCCTAGGATTCAGGCCGTATCTATCTGCACGCCCAGCGGAGCCCACTTGGATCCGGCCGTCGCCGCAGCCAAAGCGGGAAAGCATGTGATCGTCGAAAAGCCTCTCGAAATTACAACCGAGCGATGCGATGAAATCATTCAAGCTTGCGAAGATGCAAACGTTCGGCTGGCCGTTACATTCCAAAGCCGTTTCCATGAATCAAGCCGCTTGATCAAACAGGCCGTTGACGATGGACGTTTCGGAAAAATCACGATGGGCGATGCCTACGTCAAGTGGTTTCGCAGCCAAGCGTATTACGACAGCGGTGCATGGCGTGGCACGTGGGCACTCGACGGAGGCGGGGCGTTGATGAACCAAGCGATTCATAGCGT
>CAYVAN010000102.1:0-16270 GCA_964449225.1 uncultured Rhodopirellula sp. | reverse complement strand
CCATGCAGGCACGCGTATCGGCGGCGAGACCCAAGCGATCAAGACGTCAATCGCCGGAGTGAAAGTATCGGATCTATTGCCGCAAGTCGCAGAGCAAATGCATCTTTGTTCGCTTGTCCGCAGCGTGACGGGCAAAGAAGGCGACCACTCCAGAGCTCTCTACAACACAAAAACTGGATTTCGACCTGACCCAACATTGCGTCATCCATCGGTGGGTTCGATCTTATGCCATGCGGATCAACGAGGATCCGATATCCCAAGGCACATTTCAATACTGCCACAATCATCACCCGCACGCGCCGGATACTTAGGGGCGGCGTACGACGCATTCAAAATCGGGGATCCTAAAAGTACCGTCCCTGATGTTATCGCTCGCACCAATGACAAGCGTTATGAACGACGCGTTCATGATCTTTCTAATGTTGTCGAGAAAGAGTTTCGTCGGGGTCGGCTTGCAAAAATGGAATCCATCCGAACACTGCACCAATCGGCGACTGATTCAGCTCTGAAAATGATGTCGAGCGAACAATTGGCTGCCTTCGACGTGTCAAACGAAAGCCAAATGACTCGAAAAGCTTTTGGCGACACTCCCTTTGGGCGCGGATGCTTGGCGGCTTCGCGATTGATCGAGGTCGGGGCACGTTGCGTTGAAGTCACGCTGTCGGGCTGGGATTCACACGTCGCAAATCACACACTCCATCGCGATGCAGCCGGCACTCTTGACCCAGCACTCGCATCGCTTTTGACGCGTTTACAAGATCGCGATCTGCTTGATTCGACGCTGGTGGTTTGCGGTGGCGAATTTGGACGCACCCCCAAGATCAACGCGGCCGAAGGACGCGATCACTGGCCGCACGGCTTTTCGATCCTGTTGGCTGGATTAGGAATTCGTCGCGGTGCAGTCTACGGATCGACCTCACCCAATCCAAAACTAGATCCCAGCAAGCCGCTTATCGATCTTAAAAACCCAGTAACGATCGAAGATATCCACGCAACAATTTTGACCGCGATCGGAATCGAACCAAGTGAAGAAATTGAAACGCCAATTGGACGCCCAATGAAACGCAGCGAAGGGAAACCGATCACTGCAATCATCTCAGCCTGAACAAATCTGGACGCAAAGGGAATCATTCGGGTGCTTGGATCGACGCGAATGACGAGGACTTACAGAACCCTGTGAACAGAATCATGGATCGCTGGATCATGGATCATGGATCATGGATCGCTGGATCATGGAGCATGGGGCACTCTGAAATCAACGATCGGTTCGCCCTACTTCCCCATTCTTTCTCGCAGCGGCGCGATGATTTCTCTAGGCACAAATTTCGCAAGCTGTTCGTCATCGTCACTCAAAGCAGCAATCTGTTTCAATAGCGAACTGCTAACGTGTGCAAAGCGATCGGCAGCCATCAAGAACAACGTTTCAATTCCTGGATCCAATTGATGATTGGCCATCATCATGGTGAACTCACCAGCGATATCCGTCAGCGGACGAATCCCGCGAATCATGACATGTGCGTCAACACTGCGAACAAAATCAACGGCTAAGCCCTCGAAAGTTTCGATAGACACGTTCCCCAAATCACCTGTTACTTGTCGCATCAAATCAACACGTTGAACTGGGTCGAAAAGCGATTTCTTTTCGCTATTGATTCCAATTCCGATCACCAACCGATCAAAAAGGGGAGCCGATCGTTCGATGATGTGCAGATGCCCCAAGGTGACGGGGTCAAACGATCCAGTGTAGACAGCAGTACGGGTTGGCATCAGTAAGTCTTGGTCAAAACCGAGGGAACAGTAAGCATCTAATTACGCGTGACAGAGTTGCTTCGTGCCACATTGTAACGAGACCACGGTGGTTTTGTTCGCCCTCGTGGCATATTTCAATCGTCCGGTCCCACGATTGCCTTCGTAAAATTAGACTATGGGGCGGATTACCGATTCCCAGCCTAAGAAATTAAGCCACGCATGCGATCAACATTTAAATCCACTGACGCTGATGCCGCACTGGACCGCGGAAAAGAAGAAAGCCAGCTTCGGGGCGAGATCGCTTTCATTGGTACCATGCTTGGCGAGACCGTGCGCGAACTTACGGGCGAAGAAACGTTTCAAGTCGTCGAACGAGTCCGAAAACTCGCATGGGCCCGCCGCAGCGGAGCACCTGACGCTGAATCCCAATTGGTGGACTTCATCAGCGACCTATCGGATGACCAACTGCGTGTGGTGATTCGTTCGTTTAGCATTTTCATGGACCTGCTGAACTTGACCGAGGACCGCCAACGCATTCGTGTATTGTCAGAGCGAGCCAAGGTAGCCTATCCCCAACCCAAGCAGGAATCAATTCGCGGTGCGATCGCTCAACTGAAACAATCGGGCATCACATCCGAACAAATGCAACAGGTGCTTCACCACCTGCAAATCGAATTGGTTTTTACCGCACACCCTACTGATGCAAAACGTCGAAGCGTGCGACGCAAACTAACTCGTCTTCGCGAATTGTTGGCAAGGCATAGCGACGACATTTTGCCCATGGAAAAGGAAAAGGTCCAAAAGCAACTGCGAGCTGAGCTTTCCAAACTTTGGCAAACTGATTTCATTCGCCCATGGAAACCGTCGGTCATCAACGAAGTCAACCGCGGTCTTTCGATTAAACCTGTTCTTTGGAACGAAGTCCCGAAGATCATGGAAGAAATGCATCGCGGCATCGAAGAAAATTACGGCGACACGGTAAAGATCACCCGCCCATGCTTATCGTTTGGATCGTGGATCGGCGGCGACCGCGACGGACACCCCGGCGTCACAGCCGAGGTGACTCAGCAAACGTTCCAATGGTTGCGAGATGCGGCGATGGAATTTCATCTTGCCGCTTGTAACGAACTTTTTGATTCGCTCAGCTTGGCCTACCGCCGAAGCAACACTAGGGAAGACCTTTCCAACGCGATCGATGCGGCCACAAAAATCTGGCCACCGTTAAAGGAACAGCTCAACGCGCTTCCGCCTGCCGAACTGTGCCGGCGATGGCTTTTGATCATAAAATGGCGACTGGAACAAACCCGTCAGGTATCACTTGACGAGGAAGAACTACCGCCCGGTGCTTACCAAGACGCAAACGAACTTGCCGCCGATGTCACGGTCTTGCACCGAGCTGTCTCCGGCGGTGTCAGCGGAGATTTGATTGCCGAAGAAGTTGAAATTTGGCAGCGACGAATCGAAGCGTTTGGCTTTCATTTGGCAAAACTAGACATTCGCCAGGACGCCCGCGTCTACAGTGAAGTGCTGGATGAACTGTTAATCAAAAGCGGCATTTGCGAATCCCCAGCATCGTTGGACGAAGCCCAGCGAACTCAAATCATTTTGGATTCGCTTGACAACACGATCCACATGGACGCCGACGAATTGGCTCCGATTACCGATGACACGTTACAGCTATTTGATCTGATGCACCGCGTCGTTGATGCGTTTGGGGCCGATGCGATCGGCGGTCACGTTATCAGCATGACTGCGGCACCAAGCGATGTGATGACAGTCCTATGGCTATGGAAACAAACTCGCAGTGCTTCGATTCAACATGATTTCAAACTACCCATCGTGCCATTGTTTGAAACGATCGATGACCTTCATCATGGCCCAGGTATTTTGGAAGGAATGCTGACTGCGAAACCTTATCGCGATCATTTGGCGGCACAAAATGATGACCAACAAATTATGCTGGGCTATTCAGACAGCACCAAAGATGGCGGCTACCTTTCAGCGTGCTGGGCTTTGCATCAGGCACAGAAAGAACTGGTTGAATTGGCATCGAAGCATGAAGTATTGCTGACGTTCTTTCATGGACGCGGTGGATCGCTGGGACGCGGCGGTGGCCCGGCCGCACGTAGCATTCTGTCGCTGCCCACGGGAACATTTCGAGGAGCGTTTCGAATTACCGAACAGGGCGAAGTCCTGGCGGATCGCTATGACGACCCCGAAATTGCCCACCGACACCTCGAACAGGTCATTTGGTCGTCCATGTTGGCGTCCGGAAAACCCAGCGAGCCGGATCCTAAGTCATGGTGCGACTGCATCGATCAAATGGCCGATGCTTCGCACACGAAGTATCGAGAATTGGTCGAACACGACGGATTCGTGCAGTTCTTTCGTTTGGTTACGCCTGTTTCCGAAATCGAACAATTGCCGATTGGATCGCGTCCTTCACGCCGCCGCGGTGGTGCAAGTTTGTCTGACCTGCGCGCGATCCCATGGGTTTTCTCTTGGACACAATCACGCTGCTTGATTCCAGCTTGGTATGGATTGGGAACCGCACTCAGTACGATGTTGAAGGATGAAGGCAAGAGTGCCGAGCTGAAAAAAATGTACCAGGATTGGCCATTCTTTCGAGCCTGCATCGACAACGCGGAATTGGCGCTCGCGAAAACGGACCTTGGAATCGCAGACCATTATTCCAAGCTTGCAGACGGAACCCCGTCGCTCAGTACAATTGCTGCAATGGTCTCTGATGAATTCGAACAGACAAAAACCGGCGTCCTTACGCTAACAGGAATGGATGACTTGCTTGATGGTACACCGTGGTTGAAAGAATCGATTCGAGTTCGCAATCGATACATTGATCCACTGAACTTGATTCAAGTTCAATTGCTTAAACGTTGTCACGAAGCGGAAAGCCCCGAAGACGTGCCCGCAGATCTGCGACACCTCACTCGCTTAACGATTAACGGTATCGCCGCAGGAATGCGAACGAGCGGATAGCTTACCCAACACCTAGTTCACAACACCAACCCCAGAAACTTAAAAAAGCGGGGTACCGCAACACATAAAGAGTGATAGGCAATTAACGAAAAGACTCATCGAGCGATCACTTTGTGTTCTCGGTGCTTTCGAGTGGGCTGTCGTTGATCAGTATTCTGACCGCGGGGTTTTTCAGTCAGAGTTTTGTTTCCTATTTTCCGCTATTGGTTCAGGCCATGGGGCAATTCTGCTGCCTTCAGCTGGCCTGGCACTGGAAAGGTCTTGTCCGCGAAGGGTTGCAACGTAAGCAGACACCAGGACGACCTCGTTGGGGTGCAATCGATTCGCCCACTTTGGCATCGCTCCACCGCCAGCACCGTTGTTAATCACCATCGCAATGTCTTCGATTGTTTTGACGTTCTTGTAAACCTGGTCAGTCAGGTTGGGGCCGACTTGGCCTTCGCCCTCGCGCCCATGGCATGATATGCAATGGGAACGAAATACGGACTGTCCAACTTTTACCCAACTGGGTTTGTGCATGTACTTGACGATCGTTTCTGCATTCGGCTGTAGCTTACCAATTTCTGTAAATTGCAAACGCGTGTTATCCGCCAGTGCAACGCTGTAGATATCTTCAACCGACCGGCCCTGTGCACCGCCGTGATAGTACAACAGATACAGAGGCGAAAAAGCGATCGACGCCAAAAAGGTCCACTTCCACCACCCCGGCAAAGGATTGTCGTATGCTTCGATTCCGTCATACGAATGACCGGTCTTCGGAGCATCCGAGTTGGTGAATTCAGAGCTGTTGTTATCCGACATTGCTAGAATCCTCCACGGTGTCATTTAACGGAATCGAAGCAAACCGGTCGACCGATCCCTTCGAAAGCCGCAGCGATCCAAAGAGTATCCCGGCAAAAGCAACGACGAAAAGCCCAAGTGCCAGTTCAGCACAAATGGAATAGTCAACTGAACAAACAAGGTCTGTGATCATGTCAAGATTTCAGTGTTAATAGTTTGATTCAAATGAGCGATAACTTTTCGTCGTGGATCTTGATAAAGATCCCGCTTTGGGGAGATCTTTGACAAGATCCGCTGCGTTTTGTCTTAACCGAATTTCCCTACGGTGCTATCACAACAACATCAGCCTCTGTTTCAGCGGCACTCGGTTCGTTGGTGCGGAACAAATCGGTGCCTAAACGTTGCAGGTAAGCGATCAAAGCGATCGCTTGCATCTCTTGCTTGTTTGCGGGCCCACCTTGCGCGACGATATCCGCCGCGATTCGCAGTGCTTGGGCACGGGCAATCTCGGCACTGCCGGTGATTTCCTCTTCGATGTACGGAGCTCCTAACATCGCAGCGGCACGAACGTGCGGTTCAATCGCCTCGAAATTCAATTCCGAATCGAGCAAATGGTCATAGGCTGGCATGACGCTGCCGGGTGAAACCAACGCAGGATTCCCAAAGTGGGTCCAGTGCCAAAAACTACTTCGCTTGCCACCTTCACGCGCCAAGTCGCGACCGATACGTCGGCTGCCCCATTGGGACGGACGATCGTAGAAAAATTCACCAGGCTTGCTGTACTCGCCGTAGCGTTTGGTTTCGGCCACCAATGGGCGAATCATCTGCGAATGGCAGTTGTAGCAACCCTCGCTGACGTAAAGGTGTCGTCCTGCAAGTTCCAGCGGCGTGTAAGGTTGGACTGTCGCGATCGTCGGCACATTGCTGCGAATTAGGAACATTGGAATCAGCTCGAACAATGTTGCAACCACCACAGCCACGGTCACCAGAATAGTAAACTTGACAGGCAATCGTTCCCAACGTCGGTGCCAACCCAACCGAGCAAATACATCAACTTTCCTGCCAACTTCCAGGACCGGGGCTGTTGCGAGCGGACTTTGCCATCGCTTTTGGTCGTCGTTGTATTCGCTGGAAAGCGGTGGTGCTGAATAGACCGGCACTTGGTAGACCGGTGGTCGCTTGGTCCAAGTCATGATCGCATTGACCATCAGCATCATCGTCCCGCTCATGTACAAAACGCCCGCCGCGACGCGAGTCCACCATAGCGGAACCACCGACTGAATCGTTTCGATAAAGTCAGGGTAGGTCAGGTGGCCAGTATCGTCCATCGCTCGCCACATCAAGCCCTCCATCAGGCCAGCGGCATAAATCGGAACGATGTAAAGTAAAATGCCAAGGATGCCAGTCCAGAAATGCAAGTTGACCAATTGCTCACTCCAGATTTTGGTCTGGAACAAACGAGGCAGCAACCAATAGAGCATGCCGAATGTCATGAATCCATTCCACCCCAATGCACCGGAGTGTACGTGTGCGATCGTCCAGTCGGTGTAGTGACTCAATGCATTGACCGACTTAATCGACAACAGAGAGCCCTCGAACGTGACCATTGCGTAAAACGCAATGCCGACAACGAAGAACTTCAGCACCGGATCGGACGCGACCTTATGCCAAGCCCCGCGGAGCGTCAGCAGACCGTTGACCATCCCGCCCCACGATGGCATCCACAACATCAAACCGAACAACATTCCCAGTGTGCTGGCCCATTCAGGCAGTGCCGTGTAATGCAGGTGGTGCGGTCCAGCCCAAATGTAGATAAAGACCAACGACCAGAAGTGGACGATACTAAGCCGATAACTAAACACCGGCCGACCAGCCGCCTTGGGCAGAAAGTAATACATCAGTCCGAGGAAAGGCATCGTTAAGAAGAACGCAACCAAATTGTGGCCATAACACCACTGCATGAACGCGTCCTGAACGCCTGCGTAGATGCTGTAACCTTTGAACCACCCCGCAGGCACAACCAAGTTGTTGAAAACGTGCAAAACGGAGACTGTTACGATCGTCGCGATGTAAAACCAAATTGCAACATACATGTGACGTTCGCGACGGTTAATCAAAGTCATTAAGAAATTGCCACCGAAAACAAATAACCAGATGACGGCAATTGCGATGTCGATTGGCCATTCCAGCTCGGCAAATTGACGCCCCTGCGTGATCCCCAAAGGAAAGGTAATCGCGGCGGAAACGATGATCGCCTGCCAGCCCCAAAAGTGAATTCGACTCAGAGCGTCGCTCCACATTCGTGCCTTACACAATCGTTGGGTGCTGTAATAAACCGCTGCAAAAATTGCGTTGCCAGCGAACGCAAAAATTGCTGCATTGGTGTGCAATGGCCTAAGCCGCCCGAATGAAAACCATTGCAGCCCGCCTGAAAGTGATGGCATCACCAGCAACGTCGCAATGATCACCCCGGCTAAGGTTGCCATAACCGACCACAGAATCGTCGCCCCCACAAACATTCGAACAATCGCATCGTCGTAGCTAAATTGTTCGCTAGAAAGAGATGGCGACAAAGAACCATTCGCTTGCATAGAATTCCCCGCACCGTGCGGGTCGGGGGCTGTAGCCATAAATCTGTGTCAGCTTGCTTATTCGAGTAGAGAAAAACCGAGTGCCTAAAAGTAAAGCCCAAGGAAAATTCCGCCAATCAAGTTTTAAGCGCGCACGCGGTTTAAGCGAACCCCAAACCGCAGGACCGAACATCCAATGCGACGGGTTGCCATCATGCCCAAACCGCTCAGATTGTCGTAACAATCGCAGCCATTATCGCACGTCATTGACTTACGTCCCTGCTATCGAGTCACAACGGTTGTTCAAGAAAGAATCGGAAGACCGCTGGAGGCCGATCCTTGCCAATCCTGCAATCGATTTCGCGATTACCGAGCGGCGAGTGCTCTTCCACAATTGGGGTGGATTAACTCGTCATGACGTCCGAAATCGCCGGGACAGACCTGGCCCACGGTAACCATCAACGTGTTCTAAAGCCCAGATTCCGACCGTCTTAACAACTGACCTAGCCCTGGTACTGTACCTTGCCAGAACCAGTGATGATCTTTCCGATTGGAAACGCTTTGACGCCAGTGGAATCGAGCGTTGTCTGGACTTCGGCCGCGTCAGCGGCACTGACAACGGCGATCATTCCAATGCCCATGTTGAAGACACGACGCATCTCGGATTCAGCAATTTCACCGGACTGCTGCAACCAATTGAAAATCGCGGGACGCTGCCATGCGGATGCATCAATCATTGCGTCGACCCCGGAAGGCAAAATCCGATCAAGGTTTTCTTCGATTCCACCGCCGGTGATGTGCGCAAGTCCATGCAACACATTTGGACTGCTGCTTTGAGTTAACACTTTGCGAATCGCTTTGGTGTAAATCCGCGTAGGTGTTAAGCAAACTTCTCTAAGCGACTTTCCATCAAGACCGTCAGGCGTGTCGTCCCAGTTTAGTCCGGCATCCTTAATGACCTTACGAACGAGCGAGTAGCCATTGCTGTGCAATCCATCCGATGCCAAGCCCAGCACGACATCGTCGGTGCTGATCTTCTTTCCGTCAATCAAGTTTTTTCGATCGACCACGCCAACCGCGAACCCGGCCAAGTCGTATTTCTCATCGTCGTAACAATCTGGCATGATCGCCGTTTCACCACCCAGCAAAGCCATATCGGCTTCCACGCAGCCGTCACTGATCCCACGAACAATCTGCTCTAACCGGGAAGGATCGTCTTTACCCATCGCGACATAGTCTAGGAAGAACAATGGCTCCCCACCGGTGCAAAGCAAATCGTTGACACACATGCCGACCAAGTCGATACCGACGGTCGAATGGTGCCCGGTTTGTTGGGCAATGATCAACTTGGTTCCCACGCCATCGGTTCCGCTAACCATGATGGGATCTTCATAATTGCGGGAAAACAATTTGCCTGCAAAGTCCAACGAAAACAAACCCGCAAAACCACCGTCACTTGGAATCACACGAGGTGAAAACGTGCGGTGCATTAATCCAGGCAAACGGCTCATCGATTCGGCGTAAACATCTAGGTCCACACCCGCGTCTTTATACGTCGCGGCCATTACTTAGGCACCTTTGCAGTTCGCAGGAACAATTCTTCTAGTTGAGCTTTATCAACACCGCCGGGCGCTTCGGTCATCAAGTCTGCGGCTTTTTGTGTCTTGGGGAAAGCAATCACTTCGCGAATGTTGTCCAGTCCTGCAAACAACATGACCCAGCGGTCGATTCCCAGCGCGATTCCGCCGTGCGGCGGTGCACCATACTTCAGAGCGTTCAACAGAAAGCCAAACCGATCTTCGGCCGTTTCCGCATCGATTCCCAACAAGTCAAAAACGACCGACTGCGTCGCAGGGTCATGGATTCGGATGGTTCCGCCGCCCGCTTCGCTTCCATTGATAACTAGGTCATACGCCTGAGCACGGCATTTCGATGGATCATCTTTTAACAAATCCAGATCACTCGCCAGGGGCGCAGTGAAGGGGTGGTGCATCGCATTCCAATTGCCCGTTTCCTCGTCCTTGTCGAACATAGGGAACTCAGTCACCCAGCTACAATTGAGTGCTTCAGGATCGATCAAACCAAGTTCACCGGCAAGTCGACGACGAAGCCCGGAAAGTCCTTTGCAGGTCGTTTCCCAGGTGTCGGCCAGGAACATCAACAAGTCACCTGGCTCGCCAGCCATCAACGTTTTGATTTCTTCCAGATGCTCGGCCTCAAGATTCTTGCTAATGGGACTCCAGAGCGTTCCGTCATCTTCAACGCGGAACCAAGCCAGACCCTTCGCACCGAAATCATTCTTGACGTATTCGGTCAGCTCGTCGATCTGGCGACGCGAGTACTTGGTCGCAGCATTCTTGACCGGAATGCCACGAACAAAATTCCCCGCATCGGCGGTACCGCGGAAGACGCGGAATTCGGTTTTCGCAGCGACCGAGGTGATGTCAACGATCTCCATGTCAAAACGTAAATCCGGCGCATCGTGGCCAAACCGGCGCATCGCTTCTTCGTAAGTGATTCGTGGCAGAGGCAATTGAACTTCCTTGCCAAGAATTTCCTTGGCAGTCTTTGCCACCAAGCCATCGATCAACCCAATCACATCGTCGCTGTCGACGAACGACATCTCGAGATCCAACTGAGTAAATTCGGGTTGCCGATCGGCACGCAAGTCTTCGTCACGAAAACACCGCGCGACTTGAATGTATCGGTCGAATCCGGCGACCATCAAAATTTGTTTGTACAGCTGCGGCGATTGCGGCAGGGCATAGAACTTGTTGGGGTGAACGCGACTAGGAACTAAATAGTCACGAGCACCTTCAGGCGTGCTGCGTCCCAAAATCGGCGTCTCAACGTCGATAAAATCATGCTCTGCAAAGTAGTCACGCATCGTTTTGACGATGCTGCTGCGAAGCACCATCGCTCGCAACATCTCGGGTCGACGCAAATCGAGAAAACGATACTTCAAACGAAGATCTTCACCGGGCAGATCACTTTGGCTTGGCGTAAACGGCGGGGTCTCACAGCTGTTCAAAATCTCAAAATGAACGGACCGAACCTCAATATCACCCGTCGGCAACTTCTTGTTGGTTTTGCCTTCTAAGCGATCAGCAACATTGCCACGAATCAAAACGACGCTTTCGGTGGCAACTCGGCCAGCCTGATCGATCATCGCCGCATCAGCTTCGGGCGGCCCCACGACGACCTGCGTCAAGCCGTAACGATCTCGCAGGTCGATAAAGACCGCTCCACCATGGTCTCTTTTGCTTTCGACCCAGCCGCACAGCGTGACTTCGGTTCCGACATCGGTTTTGCGGAGCTGTCCGCAGGTATGGGTGCGTAGCACGAATGTTTCAGGGGGGCTAAACGATGGAAGATGGAGTCAAAAAAGGGGTTTCCCCTTTCACGGCTCCAAATTCTAGCCAACGAGCTTCGACCCAACGAGGGGCGGCAGAGACAGCCAGGGCAAATCAGTTTTTCAAGCTGGGCAATGTCGCTCGGCTCTCCGATCCGACATCGCTATCCGCTCGCACAGCCGAGCGACAATGGGGAACGCTCCAAAGTGAAAAAGTGATTGCCGTGCGGCAGAGACAAGCCTGGGGTCATCGAGTGGTTGCAGCAAAAATGTTACTGGTCAACCTCGATGCGATTAACAATTTGCATGCCATTTGCCGATGAACGAATCGATTCTTGAGCAAGTTGCTTCAAGTAAAAGCTATTGACCCTCCCTTTTAAGAGAACGCTTTTCCCCAAGACCACCACCTCGATTCCCCTCAATTTCGGACAACCCGACTTTGCCAAGGCTCGAACAAACGTCATCCGCATCTGTTCCGCAATCGCCACGGCTTCCAAGCGGTCCGAGTGTCTCAAACGTACCGTGACTAAGTTTTGGACAATACGATACATCCGATGGTGCGCGTCGATCGACATCGGACATGATCCAAAAACGATCGGCGTGCGTGAATTTAGACCACCATCATTGACGGACAGATCAAGGTTCATCGTGACACCACCTGGGAAGAAGAAGCGTTGGCGAACGAGTAAGCAGCAGCGGCCCCAATCACTCGTTAGTGAATGAAACCACGACTGCGTTGCTTCTTGAAGTAGAGTCCGTGTTGCTGGGATCACACAGAGTGCAATTTTGGTACCGATTGCAACGAAGAAATGCAAAGGACTGGTGAGATCAACCAGGGCAAATCAGTTTTTCAAGCTGGAGACCGTATCGTCGTAGCGAAGCTCTTCCAGAGCTTCGGCGAATACCGGGGAAACCAAACGCCTAAGCGGCGATCGCTACCTACTGGCGGCATCCCAAAGTGAAAAACTGATTTTCCCTGTGGGATCAACGATTGACGCAACGACGACTCGTTGGTTCAAGCTACAAATCGTGCGTCCGCGTTCAGTTTTGGGACAGGCAGTCTCAAACTGTTCAGCAAAGACGCTCAGTGAGAGACGTCTGGAACAGAATCGCTTTCAAAGAGAAGCAGGTCAGGCGCAGCCAGTTGGTGCGGCCTTCCAATCATCACCGATCCGAATCACCTGATGGCAAGCTAGCCATTGAGCCCCGAGTGGCCGCGACTTTAACGGCACCGTTCTTCTTGGGCGACTTGGTGTAATCGCTTTGATAGTAGCCGTAATAGCCGCCTTGGACGTCGAACTTCTTCCCAGAACCGAACGCGTTCAAGACACAGCCGACGAAGTTGCCGCCGGACGCAGCGATTCGACGCATCGTGTTGATCACTTCATCGCGGCGAACATTGGCGACTCGGACGACCAAGACACCACCATCAAGACGTGACATCACGACGATCGGGTCGGAAACGGCCAGTACTGGCGGAAGGTCAACAATGACCAAGTCGAACTGTTCTTTTGCTTTCGTTAGAATCTCGTCCAACTTATCAGACTGCAAAAGTTCCGCCGCCATTTTGGGTGCTGATCCAGCGGTAATGACCGAGACGTTCTCTGCGTCGGTTTCCTTGATCACATCCGCGAACTCGGCGCGGCCTTCCAACACATCGCAAAGGCCTGCGCCCTTGGCGACGCTAAAGTAACGATGAGCACTCGGGCGGCGAAGGTCAGCGTCAATGACTAAGACCCGAAGACCAATTTGCGAGAACGATACGGCAAAGTTTGAACAGACGGTCGATTTACCGTCACCCTGCATGGGGCTGGTAAAGCCGATCGTTCGCAATTTGCCTGAACGTACTTCTGGCAGAAGCACCGTTCGACCAAGCCGAAATGCTTCGGCATTGGGCGAATTCTCAACCGCGATCAATCCCGATATTCCATCGCGGATCGAATTCAGCTTGCCAACCATTCCAAGGTTTGGAAGGCCGATTGCTTCGTCCAATTCAGCAGCCGATCGGAAACGACGGTCTCGGAATTCGTTGGCAACGGCAAAGAACAATCCGCCAAAGGTACCAAGCATCAATCCGCCAAGCCCGCAGATGGGAAGATTCGGCCATGACTTTTCACCCAGCCGCGGCACTTCCAAAAATTCGTAAAGGTATCCGCTCAAACCGCTGGCGGTGTCCAGTTCGCGAAGCTGTTGAACCACGCCATCAAAGAGAGCTTCCTGACGCTCAATCTTCTTTCGAAGCACCATTTCATTAAGTTCATACTCAATCAAGTCCTTCGCCTTCTGTTCAGCGTCCGATGCTAGGAAATTGAGTTCTTTTCGTTGTTCGCCCAAAGTTGCCAGGTCATGATGCAGGAACCCAACGTAGGCCTTTAAAAGTCCTGTTGCTGAGAGCGTGCTCTCGCCAAACATTGACGCCGATTCGGCAAGGTTTTCGTTGCTTTGCAGAAACTCCTTGACACCTTCGATTTGACCTTGGATGTCCTGAACCTTGGGGTGCCCGGGACCAAAGACTGCGGTTAGTCGTTGTTTTTCACTGTTCAGTTGCAACAGGTGGGTAATTTCAGCGCGAGCACCTTCCATTTTCGCGGGCATCGCCGACTTAAATTCAGCCGTGTTGCTGGCGCTCATTTGCAACCCGGCAAAAACGCCGAGCCTTTCCAAGCTCTCACTATCGATCAGTGCCAATTTATCCAACTGATCAACCGCGTTCCCGTTGGACTCATCGATTTCTTCAAGTGTGGTCTCCACCCGCTTTAACCGAGTTTTGATCGACGACTCTTGAATATCGATATCCAACAATTGCTCTTGAAGCGATCGAAATCGATCCTGGTAGATGTTGCTGCTGCCCTCACCTTGAAAGAACAAAGGCGCGTTTTGCCGCGCGGTCAAATACTCTTGCTCGGCTGCAACAAGCTCGCTTTCCACCTCCGTCTTGGCCTTGTTGACCATTTGGTTCGCTTGGCCGACGACCTGTTCGACTTGGCTTATGATGAATTGTTCGTAACGCTTTAAAATTGCGGTGAGGATCAACTGAGTATCTTCAGCGTCGGTGTGGTCGAGAGAAACCTTCAAACTGCGAGCGCTTTTCGCAGAACCATCACCACCTTTGACAATCTTTAATTGACCAATCACGTAATCGATCGAATCTGTCTTGTCATCCAAATGCGGGATGATCGAATCCAACTCTAACAGACCGTTTTCTTCCAATGCTTCGCCCACAATCAAACGGCTTTGAAGCAATTCGATATGGTTGGCGAGAATGTCTTCGTCAACCACATTCGTCGCGCTGCCATCGGATCCTAGTCCAGCGGATCTTTCATTGATCAGGACTTTGGCCTGAGACGAATACCAGACTTCGGCGTTGATCGCATAGGCGATCCCGATCGCCAATCCGGCAAGCGATAAGAAGATAATCAACCAACGCTGACGTCCAAGAATGGCGAAGACATCCAGGGAATCATGGTCTTCTTCCATACTTGGTCGAGCCGTCTGTTGAACGCGAGAAGCTGCAACTTTGTTTGTGTTGACCATTAAATTTGTTCGGGAGATTCGCTGTGTTCGCAGTAAAAATTTAGTCACAGGTTTTTGGGAGCGAGATTTCGGCTTCGCCCGGATTTACCATCCAGAAACCTAAGCGACATCATGCAATGAACCAATGGCATCACCAACCGAAATCGGCCAAGGAACGGTCGCTCGCCTACAACGCGTCAATAGCATCGGAAAAACCGTTATAATTAAGCACGCAACGCGAATACGAAATCGAGCCGGCCGGTAAACGTCATTCCGTTGACCAAGGATCGATTGGCCTCCGTTCATTGGGTCTCCGTTCTTTTGGCGCTCCGTTCTTACAGGGCAAATCCTTTTTACCTTGGAGTGGACGCCAGTGTCGCTCGGCTTGAAAAGCTGATTGGCCCTGACTCATTCTTATTAGACATCTGATTAGGACCAGCATGCGCGAGAAAATGCAGCTTTCTGGAAAACGCTCCGCCGCTTTTCGCTTTTCTGTTCGCGATTCCCAAGAGTTTCGCTTTCAAACCCTGGTGATGATCCAGAACTAAAACCCGTTTTCTTAGCCTTAGAAAGCAGATCAAAGATTGGCGTAACGGCGGTGGCAGGGTAGACTTCGTCCGTAAGGAATTACCAATTTTGATTGGCTCGATTCCTGACACTCGAAGAAGGGGGTGACCTGGATTCGACCGGATGATGAGAAGCGCTGACCTGCGTGTCGTGGTTGATCAGTTGGCCACGTAAAAAGCTGATCAAATTTTTTTAGTTGATAACGAAAGTTTCCAACTGGCAGCCTAATTACAGGCAGCCCGGGTTGATGGGGGCCACCAAAGTCGCCTGAATACCCGTCACAATTTTGGTTCGCTCACCGTCCTACGCGAGACGCGGTGAGTTAAAAAAGATTCGGTGTTAGCGGAACTGGGAGCCTGTTAGACAGCGCCCGGCGAAGCGAAAAGGTTCTTTAGTGAACTACAAATAGTCTGACTACACATCGTAGACGGTCACGTGGACGCATCGCGGGACGCGGGTTCAATTCCCGCCGCCTCCATCAAAGCCACTTAAGTCATCCGACCTAAGTGGCTTTCTTTATTGGCCTTACGCCGTTTCTGCTTTTGGCCAATCAGACAGACATGGCGATTGTGTCTGATTTCGTGTCTGATTTTCTGGTTGCCGTGTCTGATCTTTGCTCAAAAATGGCCCATGCGTGGGATGTAATCAGACACGAGACTCCATGGTTGATAGGCGAAATAAATGGCACGAAAGAAAGAGCTTTGTCGGGACCGTCGAGGGCTGTTCGTTCGGAACATCGGTT
>CAYVAN010000101.1:8646-16447 GCA_964449225.1 uncultured Rhodopirellula sp. | reverse complement strand
AGCGCAATCGGCTCGGAGAGCCGAGCGACAATGGCGAATACGCCAAAGTGAAAAAGTGATCGACCCTGTACCGACCCTAAAGCGAATGCACCTGCAACACTGCACCTGCAACACTGTTCTGGGGTGTTTCGCCGGTTGGGCGGGAGCTGGTTCGGAGAACCGGGGGAAAAGGAATACCGTTTCTTAAGTTGGTATTTCGGTTTGGTCAGCTTGCGATTCCAAGCTCAGACGCAAGAAGTTGCTCTGGGTGGATCGGCAGGTGTCGACGAGGTC
Source organism: uncultured Rhodopirellula sp. (assembly GCA_964449225.1). Lineage (GTDB taxonomy): Bacteria > Planctomycetota > Planctomycetia > Pirellulales > Pirellulaceae > Rubripirellula. The sequence continues at coordinate 16,174 of CAYVAN010000101.1, read as the reverse complement.
GCGAGCTTGGCGCAGCAGTTCGGTGCTGGTTGCTAGTTCTTGGTCTTGGTCAGACAGGTCGCGTGCCGCTTTGCTGATGCTGCTGAGTCCAATCGAATCGGCCATGTCGGTTAACGAGGTCGATAGTTCGTGGATTTGTTCAACGTCGGACGTGTTGATTGCGGATGCAAGTCGTTCGATCTGGGTACCGATTTCGATTGCGGCGAGTTTGCGAATCGCCATTGCTCCGGAAGCGGTTTCTGGAATTGCGGCACTGATTTTTTGTATGAAGTGCTCGACCAATTCTGGGTCGAACTGTGTTCCTGCACAGGAACGAAGTTCGCTGATAGCTTCCGCATGGCTGCGTCCTTTGCGATAGGGGCGGTCGGATACCATGGCGTCGTAACTGTCAGCGATCGAGAGCAATCTTGCGCCGACGGGGATATCTTGCCCGGTTGGAAGATCGGTTTCGCGGCCGTTTCCATCAAAGAACGCGTGGTGATTGGCCATGATTGATGACAATTCGGGGCAATCGAAACCGCCGGTAACGATTTCGACGCCAATGTCATCATGCCGTCCCATGATTTCCCACTCTTCGGGGGTCAGCGAGCCCGGTTTAAATAGGATGTGATCGGGGACACCGATTTTGCCAATGTCGTGCAATAGCCCGGCGACCTCCAGGACATATCGATCGCTGACATCCATCAATCCTTCGGATGCACGGGCGCACAGGTCGGATACTCGGCGTGAATGTTCGGCCGTCTTGGTGTCACGGAATGACAGCGCCGACATCAGTGCAGTGACGGCCTTGTACGGAATTTCGACACGACTGACCTTGATTGGTTCTTCAAGCACTTCATCTTCATCAACAATCATGCTGTTATTAAAGAGCACTGTTTGGTTTCGGCCGCCGCGTTTGGCAACGTACAAACAAGCGTCGGCTTGGTTGATCAGGTCTTGTGGTTCGGCGGCATTGAAACGCAACTCTGACACACCCAGGCTTGCGGTCAGTCGCAATTCCTCGGGATCTGAAAAACGGACTTTGCCGATTGCTTCACGTATCTTTTCAGATTCCATGACGGCTTGTTCTGAATGATGCTGGGGAAGCAGTACACAGAATTCTTCTCCGCCGTAGCGGCATACGAGACCAAATTCTTGGAACAGGTTTCGAACGACCTTGGACACCTCACGCAGCACCTCGTCACCAATGTGGTGTCCGTAGGTATCGTTGACGCTCTTGAAGTGGTCAATGTCGATCATAATGCAAGACAGATATTTGCCTTCATTCTTTGCAGTGTCCCAGATCATCTCGAACTCTTCAAAGAATGCACGGCGGTTCAGGCAACCAGTCAGCGAGTCGCGGGTTGCAAGAATCTGTAGCTCTTCATTTTTTCGATTGATCTCATCCCGGCTGTGTTCAAGCAGATTGAGCATTCGCTCCAATTCAATGCGGTGTTCTTCAACGTGGGTAACGTCACGGAACGTTGCTAACGCACCACGGCCAGATTTACCTTTACCTAGCGGAGCGGCGTTGACGCTAAAGATTCGTTCGGTGCCATCAGTTAGCTGATAGCGCAGCATGCGTTCGCTTTGCAGGATTGATTTTTGGATTGCCAGCGACCATGGTGACGATCCGATTTCGTCCAGGTCTTCTTGGATCCAATCCAGGTCGTCGGCTAGTTTGTTTTCAAGCTCTTCGGCGGGTTTTCCAACGATGCCAGCGAAAGCTTGGTTTGCGAGGACAATTTTTCCGGCTTCGTCGAGAACCAATAAACCTTCGGCCAGCGTATCGAGTGCTTGACGCACACGGTCAGGGACGACTTGCGTGCTGCTGAATACACCTAGCATTCGAGCGACAAACAGTGTGTAGCTGAAAATTCCTGCGACAATGAAAAATGAAACGAGTCGTAACAGCGGTTGCGCGAGAATCCGGCCGAGTGTTGATGTGATGGGTTGGTGAAAACAGTATTCGACTCTGCCCCATGATCGGCGGTTGAGATGAATGGGAACGAATGCGGTTTCTACACCTACCGATTTCTGCTCGTTGATGACAAGGTTTTCAGGATTTTGCAGGGACAGATCATCCATCGAGATGACTTCGGGCCAAATTCCCGCATGGTGTCCTGTGTCGACACGCAGGGTGCCCATGTTGCTGCGAACGCCGATCGAAAGCAGCGTGGGATGGTGGTCGACGATCGCCTGTAGGTTTCGCTCCAGATCCACCCACTGTTTGTTTCGAATTTGATTGGTGGCCGTGATCGCAATGGTTTCGCTTAGGTCACGGCGTGCTCGCATCTCTAGCTTGGCAGCGTCTGGGACAAAGCCCAACCACTGTGCCGCTAGTATCAAGCTGGCACCCACGCACCCCAGTGCGAAGGCCAGTCGAATCGATGCGAAGTACTTTTGAAACAAGACGATTGCTTTGGGATGAATCAGTGTTTGTGCGATGCGAGGTTGAGTCGTGACGCAACATTCAGCGCATGACTAATCGAGCGCCGATCTATTCGTAGGCGTATGGAATTGTTGCCCATAGCTAGTGACGCAAGCTCTGTAAATGGTTGCCAGGGGAGCCGTGTGTTAAAAACCAATGCGATGGTTTGGTTTTTTCCGATGATGCCGGTCGTAGGAACCAATGCTTGGTCTGAATCGATGCGTCGTTCGGGCGTGTGAACGCAAATCGGTTCGGAGAACCGAGCGACATTGTCGCTCAGCTCTCCGAGCTGGTAGCGGTTTGGTTGTGGGGGGGCGCAAATCGGTTCGGAGAACCGAGCGACAATGTTGCGCAGCTCGCCGAGCTGGTGGTGATTGTGTTAGCCCAGGATATTATCGTCTTCTTCTTTTCCGCTGGCCCCGCCACGGCCGGCCGACAGGATTGCCGTGGGGTCGACGATTCGCCAGGATGGCATACTGGAAGCCACTGCGGTAAAGAAAGCTCCGCCGCGAAGTGCCCATAGCACGTAACCGATCGAGAACAGTCCGGCTGCTGATCCGGCCGAGCTGACGATCGACTCATAAGATGTGTCTTCTTCCTCTTCGGACGGCTGTTCCCATTGATTCCAATCCACCGGCTGAGCGATGATCGCTTCTTTGAAGCGGTCTAGGATTTCATATTCCTGCAGGAAATTGTCAGATTTGAAATCGAATCCCGAGATGACTTGAATGCTCGCCGAGCGGCCGCCAAGTCTGACCGGTTCGTTTAAGAAGCTTCGAGTGAATCCGCCGAACTGGCTACCCTGTTGGCCAATCGCTTGAGTTCCCTGGTTGATGTTGCCATCCGTATTGTCTTGTCGGTTCGTGTCGGTGTCGGTGTCTGCATCATCTTCGTCGCGTTGCTGCGGTCCGGTGCCACTTTCTGGGCCATCTGTATCCTTAGTTTTCGACTCGGTCTCCATCTCGGTCTCCGTTTCAGATTCCGGCTCGGGCTCTGGTTCCGGTTCTTCCGGTGGAGGTACAGCTTCAACGTTCAGGGTCACGGTTGCGATGTTGCTTTGCAATAAACCGTCGGTCGCTCGATAAGTAAACGAGTCTTCACCAAAGAACCCGCCGTTAGGTGTGTAGACGATTGATCCATCTGGTAGTTGAACCAAGGTGCCATGGGTTGGCTGGGTTTCTATGATGCTAGAAAGTGTATCGCCATCTACATCAATATCATTTGCGACGACGCCGGGGTTTCCTAGGTTGAGCGAACTATTCGCTGTCAGCGTGTAACTTTCACCGAACGCCAAGGGTGCTTCGTTGGCATCAAGGACATTGATTGTGAACGTTTCTAGGCTAGAAGATCCGTCGCTTGAGCGGGCTTCGACGATGATTTGATGAGAGTTCTGTGATTCAAAATCAAGCAGCATTGTTGTGGTGACGATGCCAGTTGCCTGGTCGATAGCGAATCGCCCACCATCGTCATCGTCCAAGAAATACGTCACGGTGTTATTGGTTCCATCGTTGTCGATGGCTAGCGCAGTGATCCCAACGCTAGATCCTATTTGGTTTTCGCGGACTTCGTTTGCATTGGAATCAATGTCGGTCGATGGCGCGACGTCAAATTCGTCAAGGTCGTTTAAGCTGATCGTGAAGCTTTCGCGATAGGTGCCGCCAGCGATATCCGTGACTTCGACTTCGATGTTGTGTGTGGTTGCATCCTCGAAGTCTAGTCCAGTGGAATCTGCGACCGTGATGTTTCCTGAATTGTCGATTGAGAAACGGCCCGCTGCGGAATCGGTCAGGCGATAGGTGAACGAATCACCAGAATCTAAATCCTGCGTGGTGACTGAGCCGACGGCGGAACCGATGCTGGCATTTTCATCAATTTGAAGTCCGATGGCAGTCAAGTCGTCGGGGTTGTCGTTGGATCCTTGGATCGTCACGGTCACCTGTGCAGTTGATGCAGATCCATCATTGTCGTTTAGTGAGTAAGTGAAGACATCATCAAGCGTATTGGTTGCCAATCGTAATGCTTGAACGTCAGCGTTTGCGTTGTCGATGACGTACGAATAGGTTCCGTCTGTGTTGATGGTAAGCGTGCCGTAGAGTCCCGCAACGCCGCTACCGACACTGCCGCTAGCAGACGATTGTACGCCGCCCGCTACGCCAATGATGGTGAAGGTGTTGGATGCATCCGGGTCCGTGTCGTTGGTAAACACGTTGCCGTTTGGATTGATACCGAAGGCCGCGTTGTTGACGCCACCGGCTTCGACGGCGGTGACGTTATCCACGACCGCGACCGGAGCGTCGTTTGTTCCGGTGACGGTGATGGTGATGGTTTCTCGGCTGGTCGCAGAGTGGTTGTCGGTGACCTCGTAAACAAAGGTGACATCGCGAGTTTCGCCCGCAGCCAAGTCTTGGAAGTCGGTTTCTGGGTCAAATGTGTACGTTCCGTCGGAATTGACAACGGTGGTGCCCTCGGTGGTGTCGGTGATCAAGGCGAAGGTATGCGTGTCAATGAGATCCAGGTCTGTTTCAGCGAGCGTTCCGCTAATGGACGATCCGTCTTCGGTCGCAGTGTTCGTTCCGGCCTGTGCGACGGGCACATCGTTGGTCCCGGTGATCGTGATGACAATCGCTTGCGTGTCGGAGGTGCCCTGGCTGTCGGTGACGGTGATCGTATAAGTTAAGGACAGCGTTTGGCCAACGCTTAAGTAGTCGAACGACTCTGTGGCGGAATTGAAATTCCATGTTAGCTGGTTCGATGTTTCGGTCGAATCGATGACGTTGGTGGTCGAAGTCAACATCGCTAATAAAGCGGCGTTATCGGAGCCCAGGCCAGTCGTCGTCCCACTGGCAACAACGCCGGTTACAGATGATGTTACGGTGTCGGCCAGGTTTGAGTCCGTGACGGTCAGGGTTCCATTGCTGGACAATGTCGTGTTTGTTTCGTTGATCGCGGCGGCATCATTGTCCCCAGGCTCGATTGAGATAATGGGCGTTTTGTTGTCGCCAACAATGGTGATGACGATGTCTTGGGTGTCCGTCGCACCTTGGCTGTCGGTAACCGTGATCGTGTAGGTGAGTGTTAACGTTTGACCGCTGGAAAGATAATCAAAATGCTCGCTTCCCGAATCGAAATCCCAGGTCAGCTGATCGATGGTTTCGGTGTTGTCGATGAAGTTGGCGGTGGAGGTCAGCATCGAAAGTAAAGCCGCATTATCGGAACCAAGGCCGACGGTATCACCGCTTGCGATGACTGACGTTGTGGTGGACGTAACGATGTCTGATAGGTCTAGGTCCGTGGTGGTCAGGGTTCCACTGCTGGTCAGCGTGATGCTGTTTTCCGACAATGTTTCTGCTGCACTGTCGCCGGATTCAATGGTGATGACCGGTGCGTCATTGGTTCCGTTGACGGTGATGACGACGTCCTGAGTGCCGGTAGCACCTTGACCGTCAGTGACCGTGATCGTGTAGGTGAGGATGAGTGATTCACCGGCAGCGAGGTAATCAAACGTTTCGGTTGCTGAGTTGAAATTCCACGTCAATTGATCGATTGTTTCCGTACCGTCGATGACGTTAGCGGTCGAGGTCAACATGGCAAGCAGTGCAGCATTGTCGGATGCCAAGCCCGTTGTGGTTCCGCTTGCAATAACGCTGCTGACGGTTGCTGCGGCGGTGTCGGATAGATCCAGGTCAGTGGTTGTCAGCGTCCCGCTGCTGGTCAGCGTCGTATTGGTTTCGGTCAACGTTTCCGCTGCACTGTCACCTGATTCGATGGTGACCACGGGTGCGTCGTTGGTTCCGTTGATGGTGATGACGACGTCCTGGGTGCCGGTGGCACCTTGGGTGTCAGTGACCGTGATCGTGTAGGTGAGGGTGAGTGATTCACCGGCGGCGAGGTAGTCGAATGATTCGGATGCGGAATTGAAATTCCAGTTCAATTGATCGATGGTTTCGGAGCCATCGATGACGTTGGTGGTGGACGTAAACATGGCCAGCAACGCCGCGTTGTTTGATCCCAGTCCCGTGGTGGTTCCACTGGCAACAACACTGCTGATGGTTGAGGTAACCGAATCAGATAAATCCAGGTCAGTGGTTGTCAACGTCCCACTGCTGGTCAACGTCGTATTCGTTTCGCTTAGCGTTTCTGCTGCACTGTCACCGGATTCGATCGTCACGACGGGCGCTTCGTTGGTTCCGTTGATGGTGATTGTGACGTCGTGGGTTCCAGTGGCACCCTGGCTGTCGGTGACCGTGATGGTGTAGGTCAGTGTGAGTGATTGTCCGGCGGCAAGGTAGTCGAATGATTCAGATGCAGAATTGAAGTTCCACGTCAATTGATCGGTGACCTCCGCGGCGTCGATGATGTTGGCGGTGGAGGTCAACATGGCTAGGAGTGCCGCGTTGTCAGATGGCAGTCCCGAAGTCGTTCCGCTGGCAACTACACTGCTGACGGTTGAGCTTACCGCGTCCGATAGATCCAGATCGGTTGTTGTCAGCGTACCGCTGGTGGTCAGCGTTGCGTTCGTTTCGGTTAGGGTTTCCGTTGCACTGTCACCGGATTCGATCGTCACGACGGGGGCATCATTGCTTCCGTTGATGGTGATAACGATGTCTTGGGTGTCGGTGGAACCGGCGATGTCGGTAACGGTGATCGTGTAGGTCAAAGTCAGCGATTGGCCGTCGGCTAGGTAGTCGAATGATTCTGAAGCGGAATTAAAGTTCCATGTCAGTTGATCGACGGTCTCGGTGTCCAGAATGTTGGCAGTCGCATTCAGCATCGCCAGCAGTGCTGTGTTGTCGGAACCAAGCCCCGTTGTGGTTCCGCTGGCAACGACGCCACTGACCGTCGACGTGACAATGTCCGTGGTGTCCAGGTCAGTAACGGTCAGTGTCCCACTGCTGGTCAGGGTCGTGTTCGTTTCGGTTAACGCTGATGCGGCGCTGTCGCCGCTTTCGATGGACACAACAGGTGCATCGTTGACGCCTTCGATGGTGATCGTGATTTGAGTGGTGGTGGTTGCTCCGCTAGCGTCGGTGGCTGTGTAGGTAAAGACATCGCTAAGCGTTTCGCTGCTATTTCGGAGTCCTTCGACGGCGGCGTTAGAGTTGTCGACCGTGTAGGTGT
>CAYVAN010000101.1:6743-8636 GCA_964449225.1 uncultured Rhodopirellula sp. | reverse complement strand
ATGTTGATGCTTCCGTAGGAGCCGATGATATCACCGCCGACATTTCCGCTAGCCGATCCGGTGACCCCCGCGGCGACGCCGGTGACGTTCTTTGAGTCACCCGAATCGACATCGGTATCGTTGGTCAGGACGTTGCCCGTCGGATCGGTGCCGGTAGTTGCGTTGCCAATGCCGCCAGCTTCGACCGCAGTTGCGGTATCGAAGACGGCAATGGGATCATCGTTGGCTCCGCGAATCGTGATTGTGATTTGTGATGTCGACGACAAATTGCCAGCATCCTCGATCGTGTACGAGAACACGTCGGTGAGCGTATCGCTGCTGCTGCGAAGGGCTTGGACGGTGGCGTTGTTTTCATCAATGACGTACGTGTAACTGCCGTCGGTGTTGACGGTGATTGATCCGTAGCTACCTGTAATTCCCGCACCGACGTTGCCGACGGTCGATGCTTGCATACCCGTAGCGACGCCGGTGACCGTGTGAGTGTCGCCTGTGTCGACTTGATTGTCGTTGGCCAGCACGTTGCCGGTTGCGTTGTTTCCTGCGGTCGCGTTGGCGTTGCCGCCGGATTCGTCGGCGGCTGCCGTGTCGGCGATCGCAACAGGCGCGTCGTTGGCCCCCAGGATCGTTACCGTGACCTGCGTTGTGGACTCGGCACCCGATGCGTCTTGTACGGTGTAGGTGAATACATCGGTGAGCGTTTCACCGGAGTTCAGCAACGCTTCGACGGCGGAGTTGCTGTTGTCGACGGTGTAAGTTGCGTCGCCATTGGCGGCAATTTGGATGCTGCCGTAGAGTCCAGCAACACTGCTGCCGACATTGCTGTTGGCCGAGGTGACGTTGCCAGCCGCTACGCCGGAGACATTCATCGTATCACCCGCGTCAACGTCTGAGTCATTTGCAAGGACGTTGGTCGTGGGATTCGTGCCGGCCGTGCCGTTGGCAGTGCCGCCAGCTTCGATCGCAGTCAAGGTATCGGCGGTGACGTCGATCGCGTCATTGGCACCTCGGACGGTCACATCAATTTGGGTCGTGGACGTCAGGCCGTCGGTGTCTTGGAAGGTGTAAGTGAACGTATCGGTCAACGATTCGCCGCTGGTTCGCAGTGCCTGGACGGTGGCATTGTTGTTATCAACGTTGTAGATGTACGAGCCATCAGATTGAATCGTGATCGAACCGTAATTGCCAGCGACGGCGATGCCAAAATTACCCGTCGCGCTGGTTTGCGTGCCCGCAGCAACACCGATGACGGTTTTGGTGTCACCGGCATCGACATCCGTATCGTTGCCCAGAACGTTGCCAGTGGGATTGGTTCCCGCTGTGACGTTGGACACGCCACCGGCTTCGTAGGCGGTCGCGGAATCCACGACGGCGATCGGTTTGTCGTTGGTACCCGCGATCGTGATCGTGATTTGAGTGACGTCGGTTCCGCCAGCGGCGTCGGCGACCTTGTAGGTGAAAGTATCGGTAAGCGTATTGGTATTGGTGCGAAGAGCTTCGACGGCGGCGAGTGATTCGTTGATCGTGTACGTGTAGCTGCCGTCATTGTTGATCACGATGCTGCCGAAACTTCCGGCGACCGAAGCACCGACGTTGGTGGTCGCATCGGCCACGGTTCCGGCGGCAACGCCCACGACAGTTTTAGTATCGGCGGCATCGACATCAGTGTCGTTGGTGACAACGTTTCCGGTCGCGTCTGCGCCGCCGGTGGCGTTGGCGTCACCGCCCGATTCGGTAGCGGTGCCGGTGTCACTGATGGCAACGACAAAGTCATTCGCACCGGTGATGGTGACGGTTAGCGTGGTGGAGGACTGGTTGTTGAAGTCGTCTTGCATCGTGTAGGTGAAGATGTCTTCGACATTCTGACCGCTGGTGCGCAGAGCTTCGACGGCGGCG
>CAYVAN010000101.1:6319-6733 GCA_964449225.1 uncultured Rhodopirellula sp. | reverse complement strand
AACTCGGCCACCCCGCTCAGGTCGACCCCGTCGACGTAGACGAAGTCGCCGTTGGCATCGATGGTGACGCTGCCGTAGGTGCCTGTTACGCTTACCCCCACATTTCCACTGGCCGAACCGGGAGTACCCGTCGCGACGCCGATGACTTCTTTGCCTTGGTTGGACGAGTCATTTACAAGCACGTTTCCGGTGGCGTCTGTACCGGTTGCGGCGTTGGCAACGCCGCCATCCTCCGCTGCCGCGCCGACGTCCTGTTCGGCGACGGGTAAGTCCGTCCGGCCATCAATGGTAATTACGATCTGAGTCGTGGACGTTGTGCCAGCTGTGTCGGTTACCGTGTAGCTAAAGGTCTCGTTAAGCGATTGACCAAGCAGTAAAGCTTCGACGGTTGCGTTGTCGTTATCAACGGTGTAT
>CAYVAN010000101.1:4340-6309 GCA_964449225.1 uncultured Rhodopirellula sp. | reverse complement strand
CTGCCGTCGCTGTTGATGACCAACGCACCGTAGCTGCCCACTACCGAAGCACCGACGCTGCCCGACGTGCTGGCTTGTGTTCCCAGTGCGACTCCGGTGACGGTTTTGGTATCGCCTGCGTCGACGTCCGTATCATTGCTAAGCACGTTGCCGGTTGGGTTGGTTCCGGCGATGTGGTTGTTGATGCCGGATGCTTCGACGGCAGTTGCGGTGTCGGAGACACCCACCACGGCGTCGTTGCGTCCGGTGATCGTGATGGTGACTTCGGCGGTGGAATCTTCGCCGGATGCATCTTGCATCGTGTAGGTGAAGATTTCTGATAGCGTGTCGCTGACCGTTCGCAGAGCTTCGACCGCCGCATTGGTTTCGTCAACGACGAACGTCGCATTTCCAGATGCGTCAATCGTCAACGTTCCGTAAGTCCCAACAACGCCGCTGCCAACATTGTTCGACGCGATGGACTGCGAACCCGCGGCAACGCCCACGATGGTCTGTGTATCGTTGGAATCGACGTCGGTATCGTTGGTAAGGACATTTCCGGTTCCATTGGAACCCGCTGTCGCGTTGGAGATACCGCCGGATTCGCTGGCGGTCAGGCCATCATCGACAGCACCCGGGTCGTCGTTGGCCCCTTGGATGGTGACAGTGATTTGCGTCGTCGACTGTAGACCGTCGGTATCGGTCATCGTGTAGGAAAAGACATCGTCCAACGTGTCGCTGGATGTGCGAAGTGCTTCGACGGCCGCGTTGTTGTTGTCGACGAGGTAGGTGTAGGAACCATCGGCATTGATCGTGATTGAACCGTAGGTTCCCGCCACGGATGATCCGACTGCGCCGGTCGCGGCACCAACCACGTTGCCGATGACTGTTTTGATGTCGCCCGCATCCACATCGGTATCGTTGGTCAGCACATTGCCGGTTGGGTTCGTGCCGGCGTCAGCGTTGGCCAATCCACCGGCTTCGACCGCGATGGTGGTATCGGAAACGGCGATCGGTGCGTCGTTTTGGCCGTTGATCGTGACCACAATCTGTGTCGACGAGGTTGCTCCGCCACTGTCGGTGACCGTATAAGTAAACGTGTCGTTGATGGTGTCGCTGCTGGCGCGGAGCGCTTGCACGATGGAGTTGTTTTCATCGACGACGTAGGTGTAGCTGCCATCGGCGTTGATGGTGATGTTTCCGTAAGTGCCCGTCACGGTTGTTGCGACATTCGTGTTGGCCGAGGCAACCGTTCCAGCCGCAACGCCGGTCACGTTGATCGTGTCGCCAGGGTCCAGTTCGGAGTCGTTGGCAAGGACATTTCCGGTGGCATTGTTGCCAGCGGTCGCGTTGGCGATGCCGCCCGATTCAGTTGCTGCGTCAGTATCGGCGACGGCAACCACTGGATCATTGACGGAGGTAATGACCATCGATGCAGTGGCCGATTCGGTGGAGAATTCGTTAGTGCCACCTTGGAAACCCGTGGGATCGCTAAGAGCGGGTGATCCGAAGGTGGAACCGCTGGAAACCATTTGGTCCCAGCCGATGAAACCGAACGTCGCGGTTTCTCCGTCGATGCCATCGGGGATGTAACGAACTTGCGTTGTTGAAGTCAGTAACAGAGCACTGTCGGATGCGACGGTGCCAAAGTTGGTCCAATTGGATCCATCGGTGCTGTATTGCCAAACACCGTTGCCGGTGGTGGACGTGATCGCGATTCCGGAGAGCGATCCCGCGTCGACGTCGTCGCCGCCGGCACTGGCAAAAATCGACGCAACGCCGGCGCTGGCCGACGGTGTGTCTTCATTGGTTCCCGCCAAGTTGACGGTGCTTCCATTACTCAGAGTCGGTGCATCGTTTACCGCCGTGATATCAACATTCACCGTAACAATGGTCTGGTCAGCGCCGCCGCCATCCCCGGTGTTGCCGTTGTCATTGATAACAACAGTAATGGTGTCGGCATTGTCGCCGTTGCTGTTTGACGTACCGT
>CAYVAN010000101.1:0-4330 GCA_964449225.1 uncultured Rhodopirellula sp. | reverse complement strand
ACTCAGAGTCGGTGCATCGTTAACCGCCGTGATGTCAATCGTTTGCGATGCGGAATCCTGCTCGCTTGATCCATCGGCCGTCAATCCCGGATCGCTGCCGACATTTCCTCCGTCATTCACCGTGACCGTGATGGTCGTTGACGCACTTGGAGCATCGTTTCCGTTGTTGTAGATAATCGTGCCGGTGCTGGATCCGGTCAGCAACGCATCGATCTGAGCCAGCGTGCCCGTGAATGAAACGGTTCCAGCATTGTTGGCAGTAATGGAGACCCCGGAATTGCCAGTCGTAATCGCCAGGTCACCTTCGCCGACGACCAGTGTTGCCGTCATCGTGCCACTGGCGGCGTCCAAGTCCGTGACGCTAAATCCAGTGCCATGAATGTTAAGATCTGTCTGCTCAGTTGCACTCAGGCTAGATCCCGGTCCTGAAACCGACGGAGTATCGTTGACCGCGTTTACAGTAATGGTGACGGTGTCGCTGTCGGTGGCCGAATCGCTATCGGTTGACAAGACCGTCAGCGTATCGATGCCGTTAAAGTTCAGGTTGCCTTCATAGGTGAGACTCGCCAACGTGGCGTTGATGTCGGCGAGGGAACCTGAAAGTGTCACGTCACCGGAATCGTTTGCGCCTGCGTTGATGGATGCGGCACCCGAGAGCGTGACGTTCAACGTTCCGTTGCTGACTGTCAACTGCACCGTCGAAAGGTTGTCGTCATCGTCAACCACGCTGATTCCGGTGATGGCGATGGAAGCGTCTTCGTTAACGCTTTGATCACCGGGAACAGTGTTGACGGGGGCATCGTTGACGTTGGTGACTGTGATGTTAAACGTGCTTGATGTGGTCGTTCCCGCGCCGTCATCGACCGTAAAGTCAAAGCTGTCTGCCGATGTTTGGCTGTGATCGTGATCGTAGGTCACATTGCCTGCGTCGATATCGGCTTGGGTAAAGGTTTGGGTGTTGGATAACGCAGAACCATTCAAACGCAAATTTCCATTCGCCGGAATGGTATCGACGGTGTAAACCAACTGCGCGTCCGTGTTATCAACATCCGTTGTATGTAACATCACCGTCGTGATGACGGTGCCTGTTGATCCTTCTGCGACCGTGGTGCCTGTGTTGGTTACGAGAACTTCTTCGTCGTTGACCGCGGTGATGTCGACATTGACGACGCCAAGTGTTTGGTCGGTTCCGCCGCCTGCCCCGGTGTTGCCGTTGTCATTGACGACGACCGTGATGGTGTCGGCGTCATTGCCAAACGTATGTGGCGTGCCATGCAGATACTGAATGTTGGTTGCGTCGTTAAGGTACGCGTTCAGGTCCGCCTGTGAACCTGTCAACGTTAATGCCGTGCTTGTCCCGCCGATTGTAATGCCCGCTGCAGTGGCGGCTGACAGATCACCACCGGTGCCGATCGTCAGCGTGACCGTCAGGTCGCTACCCGCCGCATCGACATCGTTCAGATCAATCAAAGACAAATCCACATCCGATGAAACATCCTCGGTGACAGTGACATCGCTGGGCAAGCTGCCTGCGTTGGTTGGATCGTCATTGATTGCGTTCACGTTGATCGTGACGGTATCGCTGTCGGTTGCCGCATCGCTGTCGGTTGACAACACGGTAAGCGTATCGGTGCCGTTGAAGTTTAAGTTGCCTTGGTAGGTAAGGCTCGCCAGCGTTGCATTGATGTCAGCGAGGGAACCTGAAAGTGTCACGTCACCCGAGTCGTTGGCACCTGCGCCGATGGATGCGGCCCCCGATAGCGTAACGTTCAAGGTTCCGTTGCTGACGGTCAACTGCACGGTGGAAAGGTTGTCGTCATCGTCAACCACGCTGATGCCTGTGATGGCGATGGGAGTATCCTCGTCGACGCTTTGAGCACCCGGCACGGTGTTGATTGGGGCGTCGTTGACATTGGTGACGGTGATATTAAACGTGTTTGAAGTAGTCGTCCCCGCGCCGTCATCGACCGTAAAGTCAAAGCTGTCTGCCGATGTTTGGCTGTGATCGTGATCGTAGGTCACATTACCCGCGTCGATATCTGCTTGGGTGAACGTGTCACTGACGGCTAGCACCGTGCCGCTCAGTCGGAGAGTGCCGTTGGTGACATCCGCGTCGATGGTATAGACCAATTCGCTGTCGAGGTTGTCGACGTCGGTGGTGAGCAACATCGCAGTCGTGATGACCGTCCCGTTCGATCCTTCGGCGACGGTCGTTCCTGTATTGGTTGCCAGAACTTCTTCATCGTTGACCGCCGTGATGTCAACGTTCACCGTGCCGAGATTTTGATCGGTTCCGCCGCCGGTGCCCGTATTGCCGTTATCGTTGACCACCACGTTGATCGTGTCGGCATCGTTGCCAAACGTATGCAGCGTGCCGTGCAAGTAACTAATGTTCGATGCTGTATCGAAGTACGTGTTCAAATCAGCCAGCGAACCGGTGATGGTGCGATCCGTCGCGGTCCCGCCAAACGTCAAACTTCCATCGGCGGCCAGCGTCAGTTCACCACCGGTCGACGTGGACAGCGTGACGGTCAGGTTGGTCGACGCCGCATCGACATCGCTAAAGTCGATCGCAGAAAGATCGACGTTGGAGGACACGTCTTCGGTGACCGTGACGTCGCTGGGCAAACTGCCCGCGTTGGTGGGATCATCATTGATCGAGCTGACCGTGATGTCGCGGGTTTGCGTATTGGAATTTGCATCGCCGTCGTTGACGGTGAAGCTGACCGTTCGCGTTGCAGTGGATGGATCATCGCTGTTGTTTTCGTAGGTGATCGTTCGCAGGGCGGTCTCGTACTGGGCCAGTGTGGCTGAACCGGTCAATGTCAACGTGCCGCTTGTGGTGTTGAACGATCCGCTGATGCCGTTCTGGTCGGTGAAGGCGAGCAGGTCTTCTCCGTTGGCATAGCCGCTGGTGATTTGAACAACGGCTGATTCGACGTTCGTGTCGTCGACGTCAGTGATCGCAATCGTTGAGGTGATGACGACGGCTCCGTCGTTCTCGGTGTAGGCAATCGCCGCAGGTTCGATGGTGGATTGGACGGGCGCATCGTTGACGGCATCGACGGTGACGTTGACCGTCGCGGTGGTGGTTTCAATCAACGTTTCGCTGGCGACGATTTCATCGATCAGCAACCCGTATTGACCGCCCCCATCGCTTAACACAAACGTCAACGTATTCGCACCGGTTTGATAATGTGCGAACGTGGATGCGTCCAGATTGATGTTGGTGGTGGCGTTGAGCCCCGTGTAAGTCAATCCGGTGGATTGGCCATTGATCAGGATGTCTGTCAGTCCGTTGTCGACCGCCAGATCGAGGTTCAACAAAATCGAACTCAGGTCCGCGTTGGCACTGATATTGAAACTGGTCTCGAACTGGTAAGTACCGCCGTTGGAAGCGTTCGACGTGATCCACTGCGAATTCGCATCGGCGTCCACGTAGGGCGCGGGAATGTTGGTAAAGACATTGTCCGTGAAACCGCCCGCGGTCGGAAAGGTCAGGTCGTAATGCGGATCGTCGGCGGCGCTAGCCAGCAGCGTCCAGTCGTCGGCGACGCCGGTGGTGAACAGTCCTGCAATTCGCTGGGTGTTGCGTGAGGTCACATCGACCGTAAACGAATCGCTGCCGTTGAAGTTGGTATCGCTGGTGTAGGTATAATCGCCGTTTGCGTTGACGGTGACCGTGCCGTTAGCGGCATCGGTGCCAAGGGCAAAGCTGAGACTATCGGCGTCGGCGTCGGTCGCGGTAAAGGTTCCGTTGAAAGGGATGTCTTCATCGGTGGTGATGTTGTCATCGGCCGCAACGATCGCATCCGCCACGGAGGTCACCGAGACGACGCTTTTGGCGGCGTTGGAAACTTCGCCACCGTCATCGGTCACCGATAGGGTCAGCGCGCGTTGTCCGGAGGTCGGAGCTTGATCGGTGTTTTGGTAGGTCAACGAACGAGCCAACGTTTGCAGGTCCGCGGTATCCACAATGCCGCCTCCGTTTTGCGAGGCGGTCAGCAGTCCGGTCGACGCGGTGTAGTTGATGCTGAACGTTGTCGATCCCACGACCACATTGGCGAACGACGCATTGGTTCCCAGTCCGATCACTTGACCGCCGATGGTCAGTTGTTCTGAACCGCCATCGAGCACACCGGTGATGACGACGTTGAGCGTTGTCAAATCATCTTCGCCGATGTCGTTGATCAGCACGTCGGTATCGATCGCGACCGGGCCGTCGCCTTCGGTAAAGTTTGGCGTGCCATCAAACTGCGTGATGATCGCAGCGTCATTGAGGGGCGTGACCGTGATCGCAACCGTGTCGCTGTCGGTTGCCGCATCGGTG
>CAYVAN010000100.1:0-16694 GCA_964449225.1 uncultured Rhodopirellula sp. | reverse complement strand
GTAGTTACCGGTCGATGGATTGGGCGTAGCGAGCGTCAGCCCAGCTGGGATGACATCACGGACCTGGATTCCGGTTGCGACATCGGGGCCTTGATTGGTGACGGTGACCACGAAGTTGACGGTTTGCCCAACGTTGGGTGAAGCATCGTCAACCGTTTTGGAAAGACTCAAGTCAATCGCGACGGTCTGGATCGTTACCGAGGCTTGATCGTCTTCGGCCGCGATGTTGTTGCCGGGTGTGCTGTCGGGGTCAGGCTGATCGACGGCAGTGATTTCGGCTGTATTGGTTCGGCTACCAACGCTGGAAACCGTACCATTGATCGTTAGCGTCGCCGAACTACCACCGACCAAGTTTCCAACCGTCCACACGCCGGTTCCCGGAACGTAGCTTCCGGCGCTAGGTGTTGCACTGACAAAATTGATCCCGGTTGCCAGCAAGTCGGTGACTTCGACACCGGTCGCGTTATCGGGGCCCTGGTTATTGACGATGACGGTAAACGTCACCGTATCACCAACGCCCGGTGTGGCGTTGTTGACGGTTTTGGTTAACTGCAAGTCGGCGGATTGAGTATTGCTGAAGTCCTGAACAATGTTGGTTGTTCCGACAGCACCGATGACTTCGGATGCTCCGTTGACATCCGCAGCACCCGTAATCAACAACTCGATTGCACCGACGTCCGAAAAGTCCGCTGCACCGCCGGGGCCGGGGACGAAGTCATCAAAGTCCAGAAACTCGGCGGATAGAAAATTTCCTGTTGTAATAGGAATGGCAATGGACGTGGTACTGAACCGGTTGGCGGTTCCAGCGACACCATCATCACTGTAAACCCGCACGGTCGCTTCGCCGCCGGCCAAGTCAGCGCGGATCTGTAATTGAATTCCTTCCGCGTTCGTTTCCAAATCAGTCGAGGACAAACCCGTGTCGTCGATCGAGTCAACGTTATTGTCGATTCCATCCCAGACAATTCTTCGAGGGCCTTGGCCGGTTTGGAAAGAATCAAACGTCAGTTGGTTGGGAAGCAGAGGATCATCAACGCTTAGCTGAACCGCGCCGTTGACGCTGGTCTTGTCCACAATCAGTTCGCGTTCTCCTCCGATGATTTCGGAAGTCAGTCCGATTTCGATTGAACTGACTGGGCCATCACCCTGCGTCGTATCACGAGCCTCTTGTGCAGTTTGATCGAACGTATCAATTGGAGTCGTGATTTGTCCACGGACATCATCAGCGGAAATTACGATTAACGGGGACACTTGTTGTTGGACGGATTTTCCGTCATTGACCGTTCCCGCCTGTTGGCGAACAAAGTAGTTTCCAGCGGTCAAGCGATCGAACCGGTATTGTCCGGAACCCGCCACCGACATCGTTCCGCTGCCCTGGACGACGTCCTGGTCTGCTTCAAAAATTCCATCGCCGTCGTCGCGGAACAATTGCAATGAAACACTCGCAGGAGCGTCGCCGCCGGTTTGCTGGATCGTGACCGTGCCAACGATCGCGGCCAGATCCGTCGCGGCAACCAGCAGCCGTCGGTCTTCCAGAATCTCGCCAAAAAGTCTGCGACGTCGCTTGTGACTGGTCATCGTTAAAATCCAAAGGTTCTATCAGCAAAGAAGAACCTATGGTTTGTCATATTCGCTACGGCAAAACAAGCACCCTGGGTAAAACGGGGGCTTTTTGCGGGCTGGGTGTGGCTCGGTAGATGGAACGACTTTGAAGCCAATCGTTGCACCGATGAACCTGGTCACCGACCTACAAAGCTGTCAGGGACTCCGCCATCGCGGTGATTTCGGCAATCGCAGTCTTAGAATAGCCTTCCCAAACGCCGGCAATCTTTCCATCTCGGCCGATCAGGACGGATGTTGGATAGTACAACGACGGCTGTTCCAATCGCTGCACCATACTCCGCTGGGTGATACCTAGCGGGTCTGCGAATGCGACGCTTTTGATACCTTCGCTTTCGAAGAAAGTCGATGTCTTTTCCCACAGACCTTCAAACGTTTCACGCGACTTTCCCTGACAAGCGACGGGAATGAATTGAAACTCGGTGCGCTCGGCAAGCGGCTCGATCGCCTGCACCAACAGCGGGTACTCCATGCGGCAGGGGGCGCACCAAGTTCCCCAAAAATGCAGCAAGGTGATGTTACCATCAAGCTCGATTTTGGCCGTCGATAGTTCTTCGTTGCCCGACAGCATGATCAGATCGAGCTGCGGTGAAGTTTTTCCGATTGCCGGGTTATTTGAGATGGAATGGACTGATCCAACTTTCATCGCAACAAACAGCGCTAAGCAGCAAACACCAGCAAACAAGAACGCCCGAGTGAACAAGTGTTTGGGAACTTGCTTGGTGTTTCGGCCCAGCTTGGAACTCGCTTTCGCCATATCAGAGGTCGGATCGAACCTTCCAAAATCATGATGGATAGATGAGGAAATACTTACATGCCTTATGTTAGCAGGCTCAGCTATGATTGAGTCATCGCCAAGTTAAAATACTAATCACTACGAAAGGATACCGCTGATCACCATCTTCACGAAACTAATGCGATGCAAAGTAGCCTTCCTTGGGATGATTGCGATTCTGTGGGCCGGGTCCGCCACTTATTTATTCGTGATTGCGGACGAGCTCTCTTCCCGCCGTTCTCCTGCTGGTGAAAACGAAGCGACATCCAAGGAACATAGCCCGGTCGATGAAGCATTAGATTTTCAATGCGTGCTGCAGGATCGACGAATCAACGAAAGCAGTGGACTAGCGTTTTCTCGACGTAGCACCGCCCACGTTTGGACCCACAACGATTCTGGTGATAAGCCTCGGCTTTACGCAGTCGACATCCAAGGCAGGCTAACAGCGAAGGTGGAATTGAAATCAAAGCTGAAGGCCGAAGACTGGGAGGACATCGCTGCTATGGATGACCAAGGGCGACCTCGTCTGATTGTGGCCGACTGCGGCGACAACCAGGGCAAACGCAAATCGATTTCCTTAATCATTCTGGACGAACCTGATCCGACTCAATCGATCAAGCTGAAAGACTTTCAACAGGTTCAGATTCGTTATCCCGATGGTGCCCACGACTGCGAGGCCATTGCGATTGATGTGGATCGACGAGAGGTCTTGTTGTTCACCAAAAGTGCGTTACCGATCTGTCATGTCTTTGCCGCCAAGTTGCCAGCGAACGATTCCATTGCAGATAAACGAATAAAGAAAATTGTCGCCGAGACGATCATCACCTTAGCCGTGCCGATGGTGACCGGTGCCGACATCGATCGCAACAGCGGTGACTTGTGGTTGTCCAGTTATCTGGGTGCCTTGAAGTATCCACATCAGCAGGGCCTATCGCTGCGGCAACAACTGATTCAGACTCCGTCGGTCGTCAAGCTGCCTGCGTGGAAACAGATCGAAGCAATTGCCGTCGATCATGACGGCAGGGTTTGGGTTACCAGTGAAGGCAAACAGGCACCGATGGGAAGATTGAAATGTTTGAAGTCGAGCAAAAATACCGAATTGAATCCACCGAAACGCTCTCCGAAAAGCTGACTTTGATCGGAGCCGCTAAGACGGAAACTCAATCGCATGCTGACACTTATTACAATCATCCGTCACGCGACTTCGCTGAATCTCGCGAGGCTTTACGGATTCGCCGTGTCGATGGAAAACCACTGATCACTTACAAGGGACCGAAGCTGCCTGGGGCAATCAAAGCGAGGCAAGAAATGGAATGGCGGCTTGACCCAGGCGATTGTGATGGCAATCAAACCGAGGCCTTGTTAGTTGCACTTGGTTTCCGCCGCGTCGAAACAGTTCAGAAGGTTCGCCAAAGCTTTGACCTGCCTGAACCTTGGTCAAAATTGATCGTGGTAATCGATCAA
This sequence comes from uncultured Rhodopirellula sp., assembly GCA_964449225.1. Taxonomy (GTDB): domain Bacteria; phylum Planctomycetota; class Planctomycetia; order Pirellulales; family Pirellulaceae; genus Rubripirellula. Next base: position 12,835 of record CAYVAN010000100.1, on the reverse strand, counting down.
GTCGAGCATCTAGGTTCGTTCGCCGAAATCGAAATGGTGGTGGAAAATTCAGACTTCGTGGAAGATGCTCGAAGTCGAATCAGCGAACTGGCCGGCAAGCTAGACTTGGACAAAGCCGAAAGCCGAAGCTATCTAAGGATGATTCTGGAGAATCAGTAGCCAGATCTGTCAGCGCGGCCGTATCACGGCTTCCCAATGAGGGATCAGTCATCATTGTCGCTCGGTTATGCCAACGGAGTGCGTGTTGCAGCAACAAAAATGACAAAAGAAGAGTAAGATACGACCGACCAAGAAACGTTCACCGAGAATCTCCCACCAATCAGACCACTAGCATGTATCTTCGCCTAGCTCGACGGTTTTTAGTTGAAACCGATAAGCGTCTATTACTGAAGGCGGCTTGGATGCTTGGCGTACGTGGACTGCTGAGCGTTCATAAGCATAAGCGGCGACTAAAACGCGGTGAATTCTTCCCGCCATTTTTGTATCTGTCGGTCATCAACAGTTGTAATTTGCGTTGCCAGGGATGTTGGGTCGATGTTGGATCTAAGCAGCATCGGATTGAATTCGACGCGGCGAATAAGACGATTCGCGAGGCCAAGGCGATGGGCAATAGCTTCTTTGGCATCCTGGGTGGCGAGCCGTTCATGCACAAGGATCTGATGAAGATCTTTGCAGCCAATCCCGACGTCTATTTTCAGGTCTTCACCAACGGCCACTTCATCACCGATGAAGTCGCCATCGAGCTACGCCGATTGGGGAACGTCACGCCGCTGATCAGTGTCGAAGGCAGCGAAATTGTCAGCGATACCAGGCGCGGACGCGGGGGCGTGCTCAGCCAGACGATGCAGGGGCTGGAAACAGCGCTTAAGCACAAGCTGCTTGTTGGCGTTTGTACCAGCGTCTGCAAATCAAACATCGATGATCTGGTCCGCGACGCGTGGGTTGATCGTCTGATTGAGATGGGCGTGATGTATTGCTGGTTCCACATCTATCGTCCCGTCGGGCCCGAACCCAATCCGCAGCTAGCGCTTTCAAGCGACCAGCAACGAAGGGTTCGACAGTTTGTCGTCGATACACGAGCGACCAAACCAATCGTGGTGATTGACGCCTATCACGATGATGCGGGCAACGCGCTGTGCCCGGCCGCCACTGGATTCACCCATCATGTTGGTCCCTGGGGCGACATTGAACCTTGTCCAGTGATCCAGTTGGCGACCGAGTCTATTCACGATGAAGTTCCGCTTGCAGAAACGTTCAACAAGTCAGAATTCCTGACTGATTTTCGAGAACTCACCGCGCAGCACACGCGCGGGTGCGTGATCATGGAACGTCCTGACCTGTTGGTCCAATTAGCAGAAAAGCATGGTGCCCGTGATACGACCGCGCGCGGTGGAGTGATTGCAGAATTGGAAAAGATCACGCCGCGTCGAAGCCAGTATCAGCCCGGCGGTGAAATCCCCGAACGTAGCTTTGTGTATCGCTGGGCCAAGAAATACGCGTTCAACGATTTCGGAACCTACCGCCGCCATTTCGATGTCACCAAGTACGAAGACCCCGATCGCGATTTTACTGGCGATTGCGATAACGAAATCGGGACCGATAAGCCAAGCAACAGCTTGCCGGTGATTTCACGATGACGCAACGCGATGAAGAATCGAATAATGATGTGTCGGAAGATGGTCGACCACTACTAGTTCTGTCATTTGAAGGTCTAACGACGTCCGCGATTGGATGCTACGGATCGTCGTGGAATCAAACACCAGCGATGGACAAGATCGCCGCCAGCGGGTGCGTCTTTGACCGCTGGATTAACACGCAAGATCGTCCGCCCAAATTACCCGATTGCTTGAACAGTGCGGACCATTGGTTAGAGCCGTGGAAAAATCTCGGGTCGACGTTTTTGGTCAGCGATGTGAATTGCCCCGAAAACCCATCCAGTGCTTTCGACACCGTCGTTCAGCTGCGCTCCGCCGGAAAGCTTTCAAGCCAACCAGCGGATGAGATTGACGACACGCGTCTCGCTGCCCAGATGGCTGCCGTGATCGAGCAAGATTCGCTGTCCGATGGCAATTGGAGTCTGATGTGGCTGCACAGCAGTGTTTTGGCACAGTGTTGGGATGCCCCTCGATCACTGTTTCCCATCGACGAAATTGAATTGGACGGGATTGAATTTGAAGATGAACCGATGGAATTCCCTGACGATCAATCAGGCAGCGAACCGGTCGATTCCGCCGAAGCGATTCCTGCGATCATGCCAACTTGTGAGGTACCAAAAATCGATCTCAACGATCAGTTCGGTGGCCCCGGCATTCACCCTGACCTCGTGACGTCCTGGATGCGAACTTACGGATGCCAGGTTCGATTGATTGATTTGATGATTGAGATTCTTCACCAGTCTCTGTTGCGCGAAGACGTGCGGATCATGATCATGGGTACCAGCGGATTCGCGCTGGGCCAAAACGGATTTATTGGGCATCGCGCCGGTCCGCTTCGCAGCCATGATTGTCGACTGCCCATCATCATCAGCGACACGCCGCCTATTCGCATGCCATTGCCTACACCGGATACGAATTTACCATCCATCTTAACGGGACTTGGCAATGGCCAACTGGATTGGTGCGGTCCGGAACGGTGGATCGCCAGCCCCGGTGAATCCAGCGAAGATTCGATTGAAACCATTCAAACTCATTCCGAACGCGCCAAAGAAGTTCGCACCAGTGAGCGATGGTTTTTTGTTCGTGATCATGACGATATCGAACATCTGTTTCTAAAACCCGACGACGTCGACGATCACAACGATGTCGCAAGACTTCGGCCAGACGTTGTCGAATCGATCAGCGATCACGCAACGTGATCAGCGACATCAGATTGCAGCTGCCAAAATGCACTGATTCGCTGGATGTCCAACAAAAAAACCACCCTCATCCGAAGACAAAGGTGGTTTCTCTATTATAAATGCCTCAGAATAACTGCGACAGTTTGCTCAAAACAGGACTAGGCGTCCGTGGTTGGATCGGCTGCCGGAGTTGGTGGGGCAGCTTCTTCAATCATTTCGCTTGCGTTGTCGCTGCTGCTTTTAGGCGAATCCATTGCTGGATCAGCTTGTGGTGCAGGGATCGCTTCTTCGCCAACGAGAACGCTTTGATCGGAGACAGCTCCCGTCGTGCCAATCGTTTGCAAGCTTCCAGGTACCATCACCTCGCCTGGTGCAAGATTAAAGCCTTCATCGGACGCTGCAGGTGCTTCATAAGTTCCGGCTGAATCGTAGCTTTCCATCGAATCGCTGACGTATCCCATTTCAGCTGGTGCTTCCATGGCGACTTCTCCACCACAACCACAGTCCGATGCAGGAGCTGCTTCCATCATTACGGGAGCAACGGGGCTGCCACCGCAACCACAATCCGACACGGGTGCAGCTTCGACAGCAGCACAGCATGGTTCCGGTGCAGGTGCAGGAGCAGCAGCACAGCATGGTTCCGGTGCAGGTGCAGGTGCACAACACGGTTCCGGTGCTGGTGCAGGAGCACAGCATGGTTCCGGTGCGGGTGCACAGCATGGTTCCGGTGCTGGTTCGCAGCAGCTAGGTGCCGCGCTGCAACATCCTGAACCACGATTCTTCAGCTTCTGTAACAATGCAATTTTCTTGGCATGGATTCTCTTCAAAAAGCCGTGACCAGCTTCTGCTGGGCTGCTCATTGCCAAAGTCGATCCAAACATTAATGCGAATGCTGCAACGCAGCTCACCAAATTCCGATTCATCGATTTCTCCTGAGTTTATCGGAGCGTTTAGTGCGATCCAAATTCGCACACTGTTTAAATGAGCCCGATCCTGGGCCCCCCACCAAGCCGATGCCGACATGACATCCGTCACTTAAGTGAACTCACGTCGCGACGCCAAAACCAATGCACCGCCACCTTGGGTGAAGATGCGTAGCCTGGGTAACATTCGCGGGTCGCGTAGTCTGTATGTAACAGTAGCTATCGCGGCTTACGTGTCAATCGGTCAAAAATGCTGAAAGACCCAGGGACTGGATCTGTATCGATTGACGCTGTTGAGCATCAGAAAGACTGACCAACGCGCCGACGCCCTCTCGTTGGCGGGGTTCAGTCATCCCGCCCACTGTCGAGTGGCGTTACATGGACCCTAGTAGAAGGTTCAAGAGGAAAACACAGGCATTCCCGGTGATAATTACCGTTTGAGTGACGGATCATCAACAGCCGCATTGCTCGCGGCAGGGTTAGAATTGGCCGTCGATCTGGCAGCAGAATTTTCAGATTGATCAGCCGACTCGGTCTCGGCGAGAAGCGCGGCCATGCGATTTCCATCCTCGAAATTTACGATGAGAGGATTCTGGTTGGGATCAATTTCCATTGCCAAGCCAGAAATTCGCCATTGGTTGGCCTCTTTTTGTAGCGCCCAGACGACCTGATACTCCAAATTCGCGGCAGTCTCGCCGTTGGGTTCGTTCCAAATGCTATGCACCAAGCTGGCATCGGGGTTCTCAGGCACCGATTCAGCTCGAGTAACAACGAATCGTGCATCGGGCGACCCGATCGGCTGAACTTTGCGTCCAATTCGGTTTAGTTCCGATTGAGCCTTTGCAGTAAGCAGGCTCGAAGCACCCGAATCACCCCCGCCGCGTCGAACCAAATCAAGGAATTGGCTGACAACGTCGGTCGCTGGAACCGTCGGCAAATTTGCTTCGGTCGCTTCTGCGGCATCGCCAACGGATGATGTGGCTCGTTCAACCTGGGCTAGATCAGCTGCTGGGTCGGAATTCGAGGTGCCGCCGCAACCGGCCACCGTAGCGATAGCGATCCCCAGCAAGACAACCATCGATCCAGATTGACCAACGTAACCATACAAATTCGAGCGAATCGTCATCGCAGATTCTTCCGTTTAAAGAACTCAATTTAGTGATAGCGGTGACCGATACGTGATTCGCCTGTGCCGAGTCAAGGCCGACCTTAGGCAGCCAAACGATCGGTGCTGATTTCTTCTTCCACTGGCTCGGCATCCAAGGCTTGGACTTCTTCCGTATCGGACGGAATCCGAAAGGAACTGGCTAGCATTGCGATGAAGAAGAACGGGATTAACAGCTCCGAAAACTCTTCCATGCCACCCAAAAAGATCGGGGTTGATTCACCAAAGTGAAAGCCAGCGCGATTCAATGAACCCATTCCCGAATCGATCCCCTTGGAAAAGATCACCAACAACACACCGCCCACTGGCAGAATTCCCTCGATGCGTCCGGATCGACATCGGTTCAAAACCATCGGAGTGTATCGGTAGAAAACCATCAGCGTCGCGAAGGTGATCGACGCTAGAATGAGCAACACAACGCCCTTTTCCATTAGGCTGATATCGGGCGCGACATAAAATCTTGTTTTCAAAATATCGATGGATGTCCACCGCGAATGAAAATCCAGTTCACGTGCGGCGAAGACGGCAACGAACATGCTAAGCAAAAACGGATACCGTGGTCCAACGCTGGCTAGCTTAGTCGCGGTAGCCAAGCGAACCTTTGCGGGACTCCAAAACGTCTGGTAGATTCCAATTCCAAAAAGCAACAACGAGCAGACGCCGTAGAGAACCACGGTTGTCATTTCAATCGGCCCCTCTTCGGCCATCAACGCTTCCCTTCGCGGCGTCTCCAACTCCAAAATTGCAGTCGATGCCACGGTGCAAAACACTGTCGATAGCACGCAGACTGTTGCGATCGAAATCAAGAATTCTTTTGTGCAAGCGTTCAAGCATGATTTCAAGAATGCTTTCGTTTGGTTTGTCACTGATCGCATGAGTTACCTTTGTGAATTATGAAAATTGGATTCTGGCCCCAGCGTTAAGCGGCTTTTTTACTCTGCCCCGTGTCGGTCCATGCTGATCTTTCAGGACTGTCTTGATGCAGGGGATACGAATAATTTGCCTGCGCTTTACCGGGCGTCATTTCCGTAGCAGTTTCATCAGGTCCGATGGTGTTCTGCGCACCTGTCACATAACGGGCGCCACGAATGATTCGGTTGGCGGCTGCCAGGCAAAGATGTTCGGTACGCGAATCAGCACCGCCATAGATCGGGATATTCCGACCAAGCTTTGCAGCCAATTCACGAATCAACAGAGCGGAAATGGTCTGATTGGCAGACCACATTTGTACGATAAAGGCCGACGACCCCAAGGTTGGGATGACGCCTACCAGCAATGCATCAAGATGAGCCACATTCGCTTTGCGATTCGTCCATAGGCTCGTCAAGGTGACAGCGGTTCGCATGATGGGAAGAACAGCGAACGGCACGATGACGTGCCACAGACTTCCTCCCGAAAAATAGACCGCAACTCCACCGACTTTGATCGGCGCAAAAATCGGCGTTAACGTTTTCACCGCCAAATGCATTGCCAAGCCACGGGAGTAAATGGAAACTTGAGGTCCGTGAAAAGCTTCTTTTAGATTCGATGCTTCTTCAGGACTAAGCCAGCATCGATCCTGCCATTTCTTAACCGTACGCAAGAATACCCGACGACCAAAAATTGCTTGATAGCGTTTATTTGTAAACAGACCGGCAAGCTTTTCGGTTCGGTTCTTCCGCCAATTGCGATCGACCAGAAAGCGATGCATTGCCACGGGCGTTACGATGCTAAGTAAGCGATTGCCAAGGAACCCAATCCTGGACACGTCACAGCTCGATTCGCTCTGCTTTGCTGTGTCAATTCCGGGTAGCCGAGATGCGTCTTGCCATTGTCGGATTTTACGCAGCCTGTAACGCCTCATTTGATCGTCGCGAAACGGTCTGCTTCGCAGAAATCGCATGACTCGTTGTCGCTGCGACCGGCGACCGAGCATTCTTTGCATCCACTGTGCCGAATACCGTGTTGGCATTGCGCCAGCAATCCAAAACAAAACGCAATAGCTAAAACTGGTGGAGAGCTTCTGTTGGCTCGTCGAATCAGTCGAACCTTCTTGTTTCCATCTCTGACGCAACTCGCTGCCATACGAGCGTCTGCGGCTGCGCGACAGCCAAGTCCAGGGACGTCGGAAGACGGCTATTTCGGAATCCTTCCAGGTTTGATTGTGGTCCAGCAACCGCTCGATATCGCTGACCAGAGAACCCGCTGCCTGATCGTCTTGACTTGACTGGTTTTGTTCTGTTCGAATCGCTTCTACACAGGCTTTTAATTTTCCTGCATCCAAGTCGTCGAAAGGAAATAGCGATCCCTGTCGCCACGCAATGTGTAGGTATCGAAAGACAAGCACCGCTGGGATTCCGGACTCTAGGTCAATCACCACATGGCGTTTTGATGGATCACGATCGGTGTGATCGCCACGATAGATCGATAGCGTCCGGTTCTCTGTAATTAGCAGATTGGCTGTCGATACCATCGCCTGAGGTGCGACTTGCCAACCCGATTCAGACAAACCGCTGTCGATCAATTCTTGTTCAAGCTGACGCATGATCGCGACCAGTTCGGTCATTTCGCTGTTGTTTTTTTCATTAGATTCCTTCCTGGATTCTTTGTCCCAATCGGGAATCGGACCACGTCCATCAACCCATCGCGCCGCTAGCACCCATGATTGTCTTGGCCGGTCGTATCGAACATAGATTGGCTCTGCGATCTGGACCGGTGACTTCGCGATCGCCAGCAAGCTCGCGGCGACACGTCGGCGATAGAAACAAGCCAAGATTGCATGCCGGTTGCTTTGATAGGCAAAGGGAGCCGCAAATGCGATTCGATAAATCAGTCGCGTCAGCAAACCTGGGTCAAAAACCTTTTCGACGCAGCGCACCCGCGAACCGTCGTCCCAAGTAGCATCGACCAATTCGGCTGTCGCGGCGCGGCCATTTCCGAGCGTGCGAACGACGCGCACGTCAACGGGTGGATGGGGCGACGAAGGCATGGGATTGGCTGACAAAAAAACTACCAGAGCTTGATGTAGAAGCAGGATCGAACGGGTGGATTACCGTTTTCCAAAGGAAGACGTCAATTGCAAGCTGAAAGTTTGCACCCGGTCCACCCGGGAAAGTTTCGCTCTGAATGAACGACTTGAACCTTGAGGGACGTCGAGCAACTCAAAACTTGTTCTCCCCAAACTTCTATTGACGGCAACTTGTTGCTCTTGCGAGTGTCCCGGTTGAAACGTCCGAATTCTTGACTTAATTCGGCAAGAAAATCGATATTTGGGAGATTCCCGTTGATTCCGCGTCTATGTCATCATCTCGCTTGTCTCCTATTCGCCTGTGCCATTGGCTTGGTCGTTTTGGACCAGCCAACTGTATTTGCTCAGAACGGAGGCGTTGCGCTGGTACCGCTGGCGATAGGCGGTAGCTCGGATCCGTATGGAAATGTGGCTCCCGCTGGACGTTGGTTTTCCGGCGGAGCATTTGGGCAACTTCGCCAAAACGGTGGCAACTTTATGCCCGGTTCATACTTCCCCAGTCCAATGGTGTTGTCTGAACGGCTTTGGGTCCGCGCCGAATACATGCATTGGTGGACTGAAGGAATGGAACTGCCGCCGCTGGTAACGACCAGTCCAGCCGGAACGCCCCAAGTCGATGCAGCTGTTCTTGGCGAACCGGGTACTCGCGTTCTGTTCGGTAATGAACGCATCAATGATGATTCCGTCGGCGGCTTACGACTGAAGGCGGGATTTTGGCTGACACCGCAGGGGACGTTCGCCATCGAGGGCGAATACTTTGAATTTCTGGGCGATCAAGACGACGGCTTTCGCGGTGGTGGCGGCAGCCAAATCGTTGGCCGGCCACTATTTGATCCATCGCGAGGAATCGAAACGGCTCAACTGATTGATTTTGACGGTCAAGTCAGCGGAACCCTTGGAATTCAATCTTCCAGCGATCTGCGATCATTCATGATTAACGGTCGCGTTGCACTTTGCCCGGCTGGAACTTGCAATGCCAATGGACTGGCTGACCGAACGGACTGGCTGATCGGCTATCGATATTTGGACTTAGACGAATCGTTGTCCTTCAACGAAAACCTAACTTCTGAGGTCGCTAATATTCCTGGGACCGTCGTCAATTCAGAAGCTTTTCGGACTCGCAATGAATTTCATGGGCTTCAGTTGGGCATTGTGCATCAAGCACAGTTCAAACGAGCTTACTTGGAATCCATGCTGCGGGTTGCTGTGGGAAATAATTCTCAGCGAGCACAAATTAGCGGCAACACACAGATTACCGAGAATGGCGTGACTGATTCGTTCGGCGGAGCTGTCTACGCCCAACGGACCAACATCGGAACATTTGATCGCGAAGAATTTACGATGATTCCCGAAGTTGGATTGACCTTGGGGATTCACGTTACTGATTGGCTCGATGCAACAGTTGGCTACACGGTGCTGTACTATCCCAACGTGATTCGGCCCGGTGACCAGATCGACAGCGACGTCAACACGAACCTATTTCCGCCAGAAACCGATCCGCTTGTCGGTCCCTTGCGGCCACGTTTTCGATTTATCGAAAGCGACTATCTGGCGCATGGTTTGACATTGGGTGCAGAACTTCGTTTCTAGATGATTGATGTGAACTCACCGAATGACGTTGTGGTGCATCAAGTTTAAAGTTTCGGGTAGCGGATCTTGAATAAGATCCACTGCGGCCAGCCTAAATTTCGATCCCGGTGGTACACTTGCGACTGTGTATTACAGGTGGCTGTGCCCGAGTTTTTGCCAGGCCAGAGATTGTTTGGGTAGGTCATCAACAGATTCGAAGTAGGTATTTACGAGCAATGTTCCACAGGACGCAATCGCCTTGGTGTTTCGCGATTGCAACAGTCTTGTTGTTGGTGTGGACCAGCGATGCGGAATGCCAGAATGTCCCGCCAATAGCGAAGCCAGCCGTGAAAAAGGCACAGGCGAAAAATCCGGGTTATTGGACCACCCAGTGGGCACTCGATGACGTTGATGTTGGGAAGTTGACTCGGCGGCTCAGCTTGATTGGAATCGACACGGGCTTGGAATTGGCGGGGAAAATTTCGGTCAAGCTAGAAGTTGGCGTCCCGACCAGTTCACTACGTGACGCCGCCGCCTACCGCTTTGATGGAGTGTTAACGAGTCGATCGTTAAAGGTTGATGGTGCCCAGCTGGAAAATCTACGCACAGCGGTCATTTATCGCGATGGCGTCGCCATGCTGAAGGACTTGTCTTCAAAATATCTGGACCTAGAAAGTGACAACGGTGCTATGGGGGATATCCAAGGCAACGGCTCCGTTGAACTCGTGCCACGCGGCGATGTAACCGCCGAATTCCGGTTCCAAAAGCTACCTCTGTCGCCAATTACAGACATCATTGCGAAAGTCTTTGGACCAGCATCAACAAAAACGTTGCCTCAATCAGGCGACCTATCAGGCGACGTGAAGGTGAAGGTTCCGCTGGATACCGTGAATGAGATCGCGACGTATCAGCTGGTGGGTGATATTTCTGGTCAAGGGCTGAAGGTTGCGGGATTGCCGTCTGCGAATTTTGATGCTGACCAAGTTCGCATCGATCAACAAGTTTTGCAGGTTGATTCATTCTCGTTAACGACAAGTCGCACCAGGAAATTTCGCGATTCAATCCGATTGTTTGGTAAAGCCAAAATTCCACTCTCTGGTAAAGGACCGTTCCGATTTGAGCTTGCTGGTGATGACGTGCCAATGGATGCAGTGTCCGATTTGATTGTCCAAACCAACGCAGATGGAAAAGTTGATTTCCGTTTCATTGGAAAAGGAAAGATCAAGGCGAAAGTTAGTGATTCAAATTGGAAGATCGAGGGCGCAATCGCATCACCGTCGCTACGCGTTGCCGGAATTGATTTCGGGGTCTTAGAGCACGAAGTTGTGTGGACACCGACAGGATTTGGTATCGTTGCAAAGCGAGATTTAGCTGACCTTCCAAAGTCAGTTAAGCTAGAAAAACTAGAATGCAACTACGCTATCGATGCGACGCGACTTACCGTTGACCGATTGAATGGTTCTGTTTTTGGCGGTCGGATCAAGGGATCGGCATCGATACCGTTCAGGGCAGAGGGCGATCTATTCGCAAAGCTAAAAGTTGAAGACATTCGTCCTGCCATTGAGTTGGCTGACACGATTCTTTCAAGTGAATTGTCAGCAACGCTTTCTGGCGATTTCGATTGGCGTGTTCCGGTCGACGCGATCGAACAGCCCGTCGCTCATCAAGGTGCTGCAAACTTAAAAATCACTGACATTGCACTTGGCGGGTCTAGCATCGGTGATCTTGATGCAAAAGCCTCTGTTGCATCAGGCGACTTGATGCTGCGAGCGACAGGAACGCTATTGGATGGGGAAGTTTCGATCGATTCAGCCGCAACATTGCAGGCAACTGATCGGTGGTCTGATATTCCCAGACGAATCACGAAAACGGATGCTGAGTTTGACGGGATAACGCTTTCGCGTTTGGTGCAGTTAACTCCAGAGGCTCTAGCCGATTTGACCGGTACGGTTTCCGGTCAAGTATCGCTCGTTGATTCTAGCGAAGTTGATTGGGATAGCGCGAACGAATCTGAAACTCGGCTTCCCGATGTCGACGTTGTTTTAGAACTGCAAGGAGCGAAGTATCGATCACACTTGCTGTCGCGATCCATCCGTGTGGCTGCGAAGGTGCGTCGCAATATCCTTGGAATTGATTCGTTGGTGGGAGACTACGCCGGGGGTACAGCGAGGGCAAAAGGACGCGTGTACCTGATCGATGCAGAGAACCGAATTCATCCTCGTGCTGACCTGCGGCTTTCGGCTAGCCGAGTTGACCTCCAACGAGGACTCTGGTTCTTGGGAGACGTCGCTGAAAATTATCAAGGACTCGCTTCGATGACCGCCACGCTAGCTGGCGTGGGAGAATCGATTCGGATACGTGGCAGTGTCGATGGCGCGGACTTGGCGTTCTATGGATTAACACTCGGTTCCGCCCACAGCGGCCTTGCCGCGGACGCAGACATCGATCGTCGCCAGTGGAAAGTGAGCTTTCCATCGGTTCGGTCCAGCCAGGGCGGTGGGCAGGTCGAGGGAGAACTTTCCATTTCATCAAACCGAAGAGGTGGTCGCGGAATTGATTTGACGAGTCGATGGCGGACTCGTCGCGTCGAGTTTTCACGGCTCGCGAAACAGTTGGGCCAAACGAATTCGCCAGCCCAGGGATACATCACCGGTGATCTGTCGCTAAGTGGAAAGTCGATCCGCACCGTGGATGATCTGGCGGGTCGATTCAAATTTCGGTTGGGTCAAACACGGGGGGCAGCAGTCCCTGCAATCGCAAGCATTTCGCGTTTGCTGGGACCGGTGTCGTTGGTCGGACAAACATTCGACGCTGGTGCAGTCCAGGGCGTGATCGGTGGTGGTGCAGTGATCATTGATGAGTTTTGGCTGGGCTCCGATGTGGCACTCGTTCAAGCTGATGGGAAAGTTTTTCTTCGCAGTGGCCGAATGGATTTGAACGCCTTAATCGCAACGGGCGATTATCGCGACATCGCTGTCAACTTCTCTCAACTTGCGCGGCAGTATGCTTTACGTTCACTACTGCCGACGTCCGCAATCCTTAGCGTCTCTGAACTGTTGCGAGATCGAACGTTGGTGGTGCGTGTGATGGGGCGGATCAATCGTCCGATCGTCCGCTTGCAGCCGATCGAGACGTTTCGAGAGGAAGCAGCGAGATTTCTGTTGCGTGAAGGCCAACGCCTAATTGTGGCTGGAATCACCGCAGAAGCAGCAAATGGATTGGGTTCGCAATAAGAGCTAACCAATCCCGCCAGCCAGACGCTCGCTCGGTGATCTCTGACAGCGATCCATTGCGTTGGATTCCAGGGCCAATCACTTTTTCAAGCTGGGGTGCCC
>CAYVAN010000099.1:16579-16858 GCA_964449225.1 uncultured Rhodopirellula sp. | reverse complement strand
TTCGTCGGCAACGTGTCAGCCGGTTCAGAAGGAAGTGGATTCTGGTTTGCGATCCCCAGCGGTGTGATAGGACTGTCAAAAGATACCGGTCTGTACGACAACCTGCGTCCCGACAGAAGTCCACTGCGACAGTTTGATCACAACACTTCGCACTCGGCTCCGGTTGGATTAACGTTTGATCGCGGCGAGGACATTAAGCCTGGAAGCTCAAACCACTTTTCAAACGGCACCGTCAACTACCTAACGGCTTACAAACACGACGGTTCAGCGGTGTATCAC
>CAYVAN010000099.1:0-16569 GCA_964449225.1 uncultured Rhodopirellula sp. | reverse complement strand
GTGTATCACCGTGGGGTCGATTTCACGTTCAACGAGAGCCGCTTTGCCGATAATGCTAACAGCTCGTTCAACACGTTTACGCAGCTTGAACAAAACATTTTGTTCGTAGGACACAGTCGCGGTAATTCAAATCCAAACATGCTGGTCGGTGGCTATCGGTTGTACGACGGTCCAGGCCGAATTGTTGACTCACACTTCGCTGGTTTCGCGGCGGATAATGCACACACGTTTCGCATAGAAGGTGGAGCCAACAAACATACACACACACGTGCGGAAGGCATTACTTTCGAAGATGATGGCACGGCGAATCATCTAAGCATTGAATTTGCTTCCAATGATTCAATTTCCACCAATGAAAGCCCAACCTTCGTCGCGGGTAACCCGACGATTTTCGCGGGTGCCGTGCAGGATGTGGATGGATCGTTGACGGGTCACGTTGGCGGTGGTCCCGGCTACACGCTCACACCAAAGATCGACTTCTATCGCGATTCCACGGACCTAGCACCGGAGGGCTGGAATGCCTTCCTAAGTGACGATCGTTACGGTCAACTTAAAATCGGGACGATCGCCAATGGTGGTTCTTTGCTAGGACACACCGGTGTGGTTGATGGCGAGAACATTCCTGTTTTTCGAATCACCAATGGTGACGGTCATGTCCTGCTGGCCGACCGTTTCAATCTGACGTTCGTTCAGAGGCTCTACGCCAAAATGAACGCTGGGGATTACACCGTCGAGTTCCTGGGGCAGCTCGCTGAAAGTGGGTTTGACGTCGTTTTAGATGCGAGATCAGGCGCTCAATCGAGTGACTCAACCGTGCTGCGATTTGTGGATGTTGGTCGCAACCACAAACCCACGTCTGGGACCGAAGTATCTTCCCTGGCCGCGTTGCGTTCCTCATCAAACACATCCTATTTTCGTGACCCAGATGGTGACTTGTGGATGAAAATTCGTCAGTCAAATCGAACCATCAACATCGATTCGGTAAGTCCGATCTTGGTAACGAACACCAATGATTCCGGGGCTGGATCTCTGCGGAACGCAATCATTCAAGCAAACGCAAATTCCGGGATCGACACGATCGCGTTCGACATTGGCGATGGTGGCGTCCAGACCATTAAGCCACAGTCGCCGTTACCGACGATCACCGAACGGGTTTACATCGATGGATTGACTCAACCTGTTCAAACATCCGAGGTCGTAATCGACAACGGATTTGAGAATCCCTTACAGCCAGCCAATCATTTCGAACAAAGCAATGGCACTGGCGATGGAACGCTGGCCGGATCGTTTTGGACAATCAACGACGGTGCCGGGATCACTCGCAACTTCAGTGCATTTCAGAATAGCCGGACCCCAGCGCCCGAGGGCCGACAACATGCATTGATCCAGCAAAGCGGAAGTTTTCAGCAGACCATTACCAGTCTTGAAGTTGGCAACGAGTACCAGTTCAGTCTTTCGACCATGGCTCGCCTGGGGCAAGACTTTGGAAACAATCTTGTCGCGACTTTGGACAAGGGCCTTCCAACCGAATTGGAATTGATCAACATTCCAGAAGTCACTTTTGATGCCTTCACTGAAGTCTCTAGCCAGGCCTTCGTGCCATCAAAGACTTCTTACACGCTGACCATTGAATCCAACCGAAACAACGGAGTCCTGACTGGCGACCGAACAACCTTCTTTGATGATGTGCAGGTGCGGAAAGTGGAGGACATCGAAGCGGAGAGCCTCAACCGAATCGTCATTGATGGCTCTCAAGCCGGTGGTGGCAACGGCTTGGAAATCAGCGCTGGCATGACAGGCGTAAACTCGCTGTCAATCAATCACTTTGCTTCCGGAGCCGGAATCCATTTGTCCGGCAGCGGCGGTCACGTGGTTGATAACATTTGGACTGGTTTTGGCGGAGCGGGAACCGCAATATCCGCAAACCAGATTGGCGTTCGCATCGATTCCGAAGGAAACACGGTGCGAAATAGCCGACTGCGAGGCAATGCAACCCATGGCGTCATGGTCGGAATTGGCGTGGGCAACACGATCACCACGAATCAAATTTTCGACAATGGCAGTTTAGGTATCGACCTTGGCAATGACGGTGTCACGGCCAACGACCATCTGGATAGGGATAGTGGTGCCAATGGTCTGACCAATTTCCCGGAGCTGACTTTGGCTACATCAGGTGAATCGCCAAACCTGCGTGGACAGATGAACGGAGAAGCAAATACCCAATACAGGCTAGAATTTTTCGCCAGCGACCAACTTGACCCGACTAGCCATGGTGAAGCACAGCGATACCTTGGCGCGACCACCGTCACAACGAATGTATCTGGCCTAGCCGCGTTCGACGTTTTCCTGGAATCCAACTTGACGACCGGACAGTTCGTCACCGCGACGGCAATCGATCCGTCGGGCAGCACTTCGGAGTTCTCAGGCGGCATTTCTGCCACGCCGCCTGGGTCGCTCGATTACGGTGACGCTCCACCAAACTATTCGGTGACTCGGGAAAACAACGGAGCATTCCATACGGCGGTTGGCCCAAGGTTAGGTCCGACCCGAGACACTGAATCCGATGGGATTGTATCGGCTACCGCAGAAGGAGATGACCTCACTGGATCTGGCGACGATGAAGACGGAGCTTTGTTTGGTGGCATCGGCGTGACGAGTTCCATCGCTGGTTTGAATGTTCTGCTTGAAAATGCAACGACAGCAAAGGTTGACGCCTGGATTGATTTCAATCGCGATGGCGATTGGGATGACGTTGGCGAAAAGATCCTCAACAGCGTCACAGTTGACCAACCCATGCAAACGCTGAACTACGATCTTCCTAGCGGTTTGATCAGCGGCCATGCAATCGCTCGCGTTCGCTTGAGCAGTGCGGGTGGACTTGCACCGACCGGCGGTGCGATCGATGGCGAAGTCGAAGACTACGTGGTCCAGATCACATCGCCACCAATCGTTCAGAGCGTCGAACTAAACCGCGGTGACGCCCAGCGGTCTTCATTGAAGTCAGTCAAGGTAACCTTCGATCGTGTCGTAGATATCGAAGATTCCCTTGGCGATCCGTTCACTTTCACTCATGTGGCCAGCGGCGAATCTGTCCTTTTGATTTCGGATACCAACCATTCCAGCGGCAAGACGGTCGTTGAGCTCACGTTCAACGCTGACTCACCGCACGTCACCAGTTTCGGTTCGCTAGAAGATGGCAACTATCGAATGACCATCAATCCACAGTGGGTGACCTACTTGGGTATCCAGCTTGACGGTGACGATGATGGTGTGGCAGGTGGTGAGTACAGCCTGGAAGCAATCGACGGATTGTTCCGCAAATATGGCGACGATGATGGTGATGGTAGCGTTGGCTTAACCGACTTCGCGTCCTTCCGAAGTACGTTTGGCGCATCAAGTGGCGATTCATCATTTAGAGAAGGGCTCGACGCCGACGGCAATGGAAGAATCGGATTAACAGACTTCGCTGCGTTTCGAGGTAATTTTGGCAGGTAGTTTTTGATTCTACTAAGACACCAATTTCTTGGACGGCCTGGCTCCACCGGTCTTCTTTCGCGCAGGCTTTGCGACCAGCCGTATTTCTGGCATCCGATTCTTGCCGCCGTGAAAGGTTCGTCGACCTTCGATCGTATGGTCGAACACGAAAACGCCCTTGGAAGATCCACGGGGCGAAATTCGTAAGATGGCGGGGTGACCGCATTCACTGCACTGAACCCTCAGCCCGTGCGAATCCAGCAGCCGCGCAATCGCCTCGACCAGCTTGCGATTCTCATCGATCGACTCCATTGACTGCCCAGCGAATTGGTTCAGCTTGGCTGAAATCGTCATACGAATCGATCGCTGAAGCCTGGCAAGGTCAAGTTCCAGCGACTGTAGAGCCTGCGATGGACGCTCAGGACCGATAGCGGAGACGTCGCTGACGGTTACGTCATTTTCGCCTACATCAGACCGTGAACCCACATCAGATCGTGAATCAGCTGGCTCGGTAGTAGACATCCGTTTCCTAGGAGGGCTGGATTGCGGGCTTGGCAGATGTTTTTGTCAAAACGACTCTGGACGAGTTTATACAAGTTGTATAAATTGTCGAGAGACGTTTTTTACGAGTGTCGTAAAAAGCCCACATCTGGTCCCTGCCCAGAGAATCGTTTTGTTTGGGTGATCAAGTCACCAAATTCATTTCCAAGAGGCAGGTCAACGTGGCAACATTCTGGCGTTTTCAGTAGTTTCGATCCTTGCTAGAGACATTGGCGGCATTTTGCCGCCGCATTTGATTCCGTTCCCACTTTCACGAAACCCAAACCATGTCGGTCAATCAGCAAACGGTCGAGGAAACCAAGGCCCAGATTCGTGGACTGGTTAACGAGATCGCTGCCTTGGCGAAAAGCGGTGCCACCGCCGAAGAGTTCTATTCCGAATTACTTTCGCGAGTCATTACCGCTCTTGCCGCACCCGGCGGAGCGATTTGGCTGCTTGATGATGACCAGCACTTAAAGCTTCAGTATCAGATAAACGCCGAACCATCGATTCTTGCCGAAGATACCGACGATGCTCTGCGTCACAAACGTCTTTTGCAACGCGTCGCGCACAGCGGCCAATCGTTGCTGGTTCCGCCGTACTCGGGCACAACCGATGGTGATGCCGAGGGGAACCCGACGCGATACTTATTGGTTCTAGGCGCGTTAAAGCACGAAGGCCAAAACGATGGCTTGATCGAAATTTTCCAGCGTCCCGACACGGCACCCGACACACAAAAAGGCTACCTGCGGTTCTTGCAACAGATGTGCGAGTTGGCGACCGAGTGGCTGCGAACTCAAAAACTACAAAAGCTTGGCGATCGACAGACTCTGTGGCAGCAGGCTGACTCGTTTGCCCGCGCGACTCATGAATCACTGGACCTGAAAGAAACCTGTTACATCGTCGCTAACGAAGGTCGACGGATGATCGGCTGTGACCGAGTCAGCGTCGCGATCAAAAAAGGTAGCAAGTCGACGGTTCAGGCAATCAGTGGCCAGGATACCATTGAAAATCGTTCGAACATCGTTTCAGCACTGAATAATCTTGCCACCCGTGTGGTCGCTGCGGGTGAACCGCTTTGGCACGATGGATCAACCGAAGATCTACCGCCGCAGATTGAGGAAGCGCTGGAGGATTACGTCGACGAATCTTACGGTCGGCAAATTGCCGTGCTGCCACTGCGCGAACCTGAACGACGCCTTGGGCAAGATGAAGAGGCTGGCGCAGCGGGCACAATCGATCGCGACAACGCTCACCGTGGTGAAGTGATCGGAGCGCTGATCGTGGAACAGATCGAAAGTGACATTCCCGCGGACATCTATCGGTCGCGCGTGGATCTTGTTTACGAACATGGCACAAGAGCGATCGCGAATTCGCGGGCTCACAGCAATCTATTCTTGATGCCGCTTTGGCGTGCTTTGGGACGTGCAACCTGGGTGCTACGTGCTCGGACTTTGCCAAAGACCTTGGCAGTGCTTGGCTTGATCGCCGCGGTCATTCTGGGACTAACTTTCATTGAGAAAGATTTCAACCTCGAAGCCGAAGGCACTTTGATACCGGAAGCACGACGCGAAGTCTTTGCACCGGTCGACGGGGAAGTGATCGAGGTGTTGGTCGACCACAACGATGTCGTTAAAGAAGGCGATGTCTTGGTTCGGCTAAAAAACCCAGACATGGAACAACAAATGGTCGAGGTCGAAGGGCAGATCCTGACGACGTTGGCGGAACAATCGCGAGTTAAGGGGCAGCTTAGCTATGGCGAGGACTTGAAACGTGCCGATGTTCAAGCTTTGAAATCTGAACAGAACGAGCTGGAAATCAAGTACAAGGTGCTGTTGCAGAAACAAGCGTTGCACACAAGACGCGCCGAAGACCTAAGCATTCGCTCGCCGATCGACGGGATCGTTGTTTCTTGGGACGTCGAAAAGATGCTGCGAAGTCGTCCGATCATGACCGGGCAGGTATTGCTAGAAGTCGCCGACTTGAATCAACCGCTAAGATTGGAGTTGGACCTGCCGGAAAAACGCGAGGGTCACTTGGACGAATTTGTTCAAACGAACAACTTAACGCAACCGGATTCTGTGATTGATGTCTCTTACATCTTGGCAACGGACCCGGACCAACCTCTTGATGCTGTTTTGCCCGTCAAAACGATTGCAACCCGTGCTGAAGCCAATGAAGAACACGGCGCAATTATCAAGATGAAGGCGCTTCCCGAACAAGAACCGCTGCGGCGTTTGAATCCGCGACCCGGCGCGAAAGTGATTGCGAAAGTAAAATGTGGCCGTGCATCCAGCGGATTTGTGTTCTTCCATGAAATTTACGAATGGTGCTGCAAGTTCTTCTTTTAACACACCTACATTGTTTCAATCATCACTGAGCTCGCCAGAGTTCAGTTGCCCAGCCAGATACTTAGCCAGACACTCAGACACTCAGACACTCAGTCAGTTACCCTGCCAGTCGCTCATCCATACCAAACAAAGCACATCGCCATGTCTCTGTCACCGACTCTTAGAATTACCAGCTTGCTGGCTTTCGGAATCACAGCGATTGCGATCTCGCAATCACTGACCGCGCAAGATGGAAACAGACAACAAACCGAGCGCGAAATTCGCGCCGTCAATTGTTCGGTGCGTTATATCAACAAGACAGACATTCCGGCGAAGGCCGACGGAACGCTGACCGAGTTGATGTTTGAAGAGGGCGATACGGTCACTAAAGACCAAGTGCTGGCGATGATTGATTCAACCGCAGCAAAACTTGCTGTTGAACTGAAGCGAGCCGAAGAGAAGGAAGCCACGCTTAACGCGCTGAACGATATCAACCTTAAGGATTCCATTAACAACGAGAAAGTCGCCAAAGCCGAATACGAATCCTACAAAACGCTTCGCAAAGAAGGCGCGATTCCCTTCTGGGAAATGGAGAAGAAACGCTTGGAAGCAGAACGGCAGGTATTGCGAATCGATCTGGCCAAAATGGAACAAAAGATTGCGTTGATCAAACGAATTGCAAAGCAAACCGAATTGGAAATGGCGGAATTCGAATTGACCAAACGCGACGTGACTTCACCGGTCACCGGATTCATCGAAAAACGGATTGCTCAAATTGGCCAATGGGTACAAGCGGGCAGCCCCATCGCAACGTTGATTCAAATGGACCGACTACGCGTCGAAGGTGACATCGATGCGCTGCGTTATCCCGGAGTGGTGGAAAAGGGAGCGGTCGTCGAAGTTACTGTTTTTCAGGGTGATCGTAGCGTCACCGTCGATGGAACGATCGGTTATGTCAGTATGGAAGTTGACGTTCGAGATTTGAACAACATCTGGGTCGAGATCGAAAACGAAAAGATCGGCAACGATTGGAAATTCAAACCGGGCATGAAAGCGGAAATCACAATTAAATAAGCCAATAGCTGTTAGCGATTAGCTATCTATCGCGAATCCTTCTTTTTCAACATTGCTAATTGTTAAAAGCTAACCGCTAAAAGCTCCTTCATATGTCTACTCTCGCCGAATCCCTTGTTAGCAGTTCGTCGCGTCCGCTGACGGTGCGCAAGCGTCCGGATCTATCGGCGAATCGCCAGCGATACCAGGGCACGGGGTATTGGGTGGTGAAAGAACCGGTTGGGCTACAGTACTTTCGGTTTCATGATGAAGAGTACTTCATATTGAACATGCTGGACGGGCACGTCTCGCTACAGCAGATCAAAGAGGGATTCGAGCGACGTTTTGCACCGCAGAAAATTACCTTTGGTGATTTGCAGCAGTTCATTGGCATGTTGCACCGCAGCGGATTGGTAATCAGCAATTCACCGGGACAGGGCAAGGCGCTTCGCGAACGGGGCCGCAAAAAGAAAAACAAGGAGACGATGGGAAAGTTTGCCAACGTCTTTGCGCTGCGTTACCGCGGATTCGACCCTGAAAAAATCCTCAACGCGATCCTACCCTGGCTTGGCTGGATCTTTACCGTTCCCGCATTGCTGTGTTTCGGATTACTGCTACTTGCCGCATCGATGTTGCTGGCCAGTCAGTATGACACCGTCTACGCCAAGTTGCCCACATTTCAGCAGTTCTTTGCTGCGGACCGTTGGCTGATCCTGGCTGCGACGATGGGCATTGTGAAAGTGCTGCATGAATTTGGTCACGGTCTTAGCTGCAAGAAATTTGGTGGCGAATGTCACGAAATTGGATTCATGCTGTTGGTTTTCACACCATGTTTGTATTGCAACGTATCCGATTCCTGGATGTTGCCTAACAAATGGAAACGAGTTTGGATTGGTGCTGCGGGAATTTATGTCGAGATGATTTTGGCATCCGTCGCAGCGTTCGTTTGGTATTTCACTGAGAACGGAACGACGATCAATGACCTGTGTCTGAACATGATGTTTTTGAATGTTGTCAGCACGGTATTGGTCAACGGCAATCCATTGTTGCGATTTGACGGCTATTACATCCTGATGGATGCGCTCGAGATCCCCAACCTTCGGCAAAAAAGCACCGAGGTTTTAAAGCGATGGTTTCAAAAAACTTGTTTGGGGTTGGAATTACAGGACGACCCGTTTCTGCCAACCCGCGGTAAGTTCATGTTCGCGATGTTCACCATCGCCAGCGTAATTTATCGATGGGTGGTTGTTTTTTCGATCGTCTGGTTCGTCATCAAGGTTCTGGAACCCTACGGCTTGCAGGCGGTAGGACGGATCGTCGCGGTGGTTGGTTTCTTTGGACTGGTTGCTCAACCGGTCATTCAAACGTGGAAGTTTTGTCGTACACCTGGGAGATTATCGAAAGTGAAACGTAAGCCTCTGTTGACTTCGCTAGCAGTGTTTGCAGCCGTCATCGCTGGCGTCTGCTATATCCCGCTCCCACACCACATTGATTGTGCCTTTGAGGTGCGCCCAAGCCAAGCCGGTTCGGTCTACGCGGGAGTCCCAGGCCGCATCGAGTGGACGGTTACCCCCAAAGCAGTCGTCAACCAGGGTGATCCGATCGCGGTTCTGAAGAATCCGGATCTGGAAATTCAGTTGGCCCAGCTGCGGGGCGAAGAAACAGTATCCCAAGTCAAACTGCGAAACTTATCCTTTCAAGTTCGTGATAATGAGGCATTGAAATCACAAATTGAAACTCAGGAAAAGCTGTTGGCTTCGGTTCAGCACATGCGAGAAAAAACCGAGGAAGAAGTCGACCGCTTGACGGTTCGTGCCAAGCGAGATGGCTACGTGATCGAGCCGCCTTACCGCGAACCGCAAAACGGTCGTGATGGTCGGTTGCCCGGTTGGACAGGATCACCACTGGACCAAAAGAACCGCGGGGCGCTGTTGACGGCGGACGATGTGATCTGCGAAATCGGTGCTCCCAATGATTACGAGGCCGTGGTGGTGATCGATCAAGGCGATGTTCAATTGGTCCGAGAAGGCCAAACCGTGGATATGAAGTTTGACTCGCTACGGATGAAGACGTTTAGTGGCATGATTACCGAAAAGTCCAATGAACCGTTGGAAGCAACATCGGTTTCCATGTCTAGCCAAACCGGCGGTGATCTGCAAACGGAGATCGATCCAACCACCGGAATGGTCAAGCCAAGAAGTGTGTCGTACCAGGCCCGTGTGCCGCTCAAGCTGGATGACGTTTTGGTACGTCCGGGCTATCGCGGTTCGGCAAAAATTCATGTTGATCCGATGTCACTGGGAGAACGACTTTGGCGAGTGATCGCGAAGACATTCAACTTTGAACTCTAGCAAAACAGCGAGTGGTTCGAGGCGGCGATACTTAAAACCTCCGCATTTGCGTAAAGCACGCGGATTAACAAACGTGAACAGCAACCTAGCTTTTTCAATCAAGAACACGATCTTCTGAAGTTGCGGCCACGTATGGGTTCGTTACCATACGGCCACTGCAATTGGGGTGCGAACGGGCGGCACCGCTGGAAGATCATTTTTGCCCCATTCCTTTCATCATTTTTTGGACCGAACTCGTTTCACTGTGACCACGAGCGGTACAGAAATGAATCACCCTGAGACTATCGGAGAACCTTTCCATGGCAGACGCCAAGAGCCCTGAATCCACTGACAAGCCAGCCGCCGCTGCTGCACCCGCCGCAGCCGAGCAAGCGCAAACTCAACAGCCCGTGCAAGTTCAAGTCAATGACGAAAACGCAGTCGCTAGCTACGCAAACTTTTGCCGCGTAACGGGTTCGCCGGAAGAATTGATCGTTGACTTTGGCTTGAACCCACAGCCGATCGGTGTTCCCAAGGACCCGATCCAAGTGAAGCAACGCATTATCTTGAACTTCTTTACCGCCAAACGATTGTTGGCCGCATTGCAGATGTCGGTCGCACGACACGAATCGGTTTTCGGCGTCTTGGAAACAGATATCAACAAGCGTGTTCGCCCAGGCCTTCAGCAGCAAGAAGCACCCAAGAAGGCCTAAACTGTCCTTTCTTGGTGAACTTTATAGCCCTGACATTCCGGTGGAACGTCAGGGTTTTTTTGTGTCTGATCGTAGCGACCTTCAAATCGAGCGACCTTCAAAAGATCAGTCCGGTGGGAGAATACGATACGATGACGAACAGCAAACGTGCGTTGTTCGCCCGGCAAGCGTGACATCGCCCTTGGCTCAGTTCTTTATGTCTCTGTTTCTGCTTGATTTTTAAACATGTCCAACGTCGCTCCTTCGCAAAATCCGTTCGCCGACAACCCGACGGCTCAGATTTTTGACCAGCCACAAAATCCAAAGTCGAAAACCGGCTGTATCTTGCTTGGTTTGGGAGGCGGCTGCCTAGTGATGGTGCTTGTCTGCGCAGGATTGGGCGGGTTGGGAATCGTGGGTTTGTTCACCGCGATCAAATCGAGCCAGCCGTACACGGAATCTTTGCAGCGGACGCAATCCAATGAAGAACTAGGTTCAAAGATCGGTCAGCCCATCGAGCCCGATATGATAGTGATGGGTAACATCAATCTGCAAAACAACGATGGGAATGCCGATTTGAGCTACCGCGTCACTGGACCCGATGGCACGGCAACCATTGATGTCAAAGGCCGTAAAACGGACGGGGTTTGGAGCTACGAAAAAATGAAAGCGACCATGGATGACGGTTCGGTCGTTGACCTCTTAGAAACAGTTCAGCAGCAATAAAAGATGCTTGCACGCACATTATGCTGATTGACCTTTTGAGCTGGATTAACGATTGATGAATTTTAGACACGCTGTTTGGGCGGATGTTGGTGGAACGTTTACTGATGTGGTCGTGATCGATGATTCAGGAAATCGGCGTTCGACAAAAACTCTCAGCAGTGGCTTGGTCTACGCGACGGTTATTGATGTTGATAACGAAGGCGTGACAGTTGATAAATTACCAGTGATGGATAACGACGGCTTCTGGAACCAAGCGAAATGGAGCAGTGGTAACGTTCGTGGAATCGTCACCAAAAGTCACCTACAAACGCTTCAACTAACAAGTGAAACATCACGTCCCAGCGTTGGTCAAACGATAGTCTTGGACGCCCAGATCGAAGCCCCCGTTTTGGCAACTAGGATGTTGCTTGGTACTGCGATTGATCAACCGCTACCTCTGCTATCGGTGCGGCTGGGGACGACACGCGGGACTAACGCATTGCTGACTCGCGGTGGTGTGCGCACTGCCTTGCTGGTTACCACCGGTTTTCGCGACGTGCTACGAATTGGGGAACAGCAGCGTGATGACTTGTTCGCCCTCGATATCGTCAAACCAGAACCGCTGACCAGTGACGTCGTCGAGGTTAACCATCGTATGGACGCAGACGGAAGTGTTTTAGAGCCGATCAATGTTGAGAAACTCAAGTTAGATCTGACATCGCTTAACAAGAAAGGCATCGAATCGATTGCAATCGCATTGCTGCACGCCCACACCAACGATGAACACGAATGTTTAGTGGAAGCCGTTGCGCGCGATTGTGGATTTACGAACGTTAGTCGGTCCAGTGAAGTTTCGCCATTGATTAAACTTGTCTCGCGAGCGGAAACAACAGCGTTGGATGCTTATTTAAATCCAATTCTTTCTGGTTATGTCAATCGATTGCAAAAGCAGTTCGGTGGTCAGTCGTGCGAAATGCTACTGATGACCAGTGGCGGGAATTTGGTCAAGCCAGAGAAATTCCGCGGGCGTGACAGTGTGCTTTCTGGACCCGCAGGCGGTGTGGTGGCGCTGGCACAGGTCGCACGAGACGGCGGATCGAAAGCTGCGATCGGCTTGGACATGGGTGGAACCAGTACCGACGTTAGTCGCTACGACGGCAAGGTGGGACGACGAAGCGAATCGACCGTGGCGGGGGTGCGAATCATGACACCGATGATGGATATCCACACCGTTGCCGCTGGCGGCGGTTCGGTCTGCAAATACATGCATGGCCGCATGATGGTGGGCCCCGATAGTGCGGGCGCGTTACCAGGGCCAGCCTGTTACGGCCACGGTGGACCCCTGACAATCACCGACGTCAACCTGCTGCTTGGACGATTACCCGAATCGAAGTTCCCGTTCAAACTTGATCGATCGGCTGCCCATGCGAAACTAACGCACATCGCGGAATCCATGGGAAGCCATTGGTCAAAGGATCTGTCGGTATTAGCCGACGGTTTCTTGGACATCGCAGTGACGCACATGGCGGAAGCCGTTCGCACCATCAGCACCGCCCAGGGCAGCGACGTTCGCGAGATGACGCTGGTAGGTTTCGGTGGTGCAGCCGGGGCGCACGTGTGCCGCGTCGCCCAGCGATTAGGCATAACGCGAATTCTTGACCATCCTGACGCTGGGTTGATGTCAGCGATCGGAATGGGACTGGCGAATGTCGGAACCACAATCACGCGAGGTGTTTATCGGCGTGTCGATCAGTTCAGTGCGACGGAAGCCAAGGCAATCATCGACGACATCTATCACGAGGCCAAAATGGCACTTGGTGGATCTCCGATTCAAAAAGTGGAATTGGATCTGCGGTACGTCGGTACCGAATCCACCCTTGCGATCGAGCTATCAAATGAAGTTGCGAACGAAAACATATTGACTGAAGACCTAACGGAACAGTTTCACCGACTTTATGAAAAAGCCTTTGGTTACAACCCATCCGAACGTCCGATTGAAATTGTTTCGATTCGCTGTGATTGTATCATTGCATCATCGACCACAATGAATGCTGTCTGGCCGGTCGCTCTAAAACAAGATCCTGCATCCGTGACTAGGATCTGGCAGAACAATCGGTGGATTGAGGTACCGCTTATCGATCGCGAAACAGTTTCTCTTGGGCAGGTAGTCAGAGCCCCCGCAATGGTGGTCGGGGAACATTCAACATTGCTGATCGAATCGGGATGGATCGGTAAGGTGATGGACAGTGGTACGATCGAATTACTTCATGAAGCTAGTCAAGATGTGGCTGGTCAGAATGACAATGCAGAGACGGAGAATTCTCGCAGCCCCGCATCGTCTTACGACGATCCGGTTGTCTTAGAAGTCGTCGCGCGGCGACTGCAAGGAATTGCAGACACGATGGGGGAAGTGCTAAGACGCACTTCGATAAGTGTCAACATCAAGGAACGTCGCGACTATTCTTGCGCTGTGTTTTCCGCCGATGGTTCGCTGGTCGCCGGTGCGGCGCATGTTCCTGTTCACTTGGGGGCGATGGGGCACACCGTTCGTCACATCATGAAGTCGTTCCCGATCATGTCGGATCGGGATAGTTTTGTTTCCAACGATCCTTTCACCGGCGGCTCGCATCTTCCCGACGTCACCTTGGTCACACCAGTCTTTGCGACCGAGGGTACCATCGATGCTAGACCGGATTTCTTTGTTGCATCCCGTGCTCATCATGCGGAAATCGGTGGCATCACACCGGGATCGATGCCGCCTGCTGCGACCTGCTTGGCGGAGGAAGGCGTTCTGATACGTGATTTCGCGCTCAACCGATCCGGTAATGATCAACGTGACAAACTTCGCCACATACTGTGCAGCGGACCTTATCCATCCCGCAATCCAGAGGAGAACATGGCAGACTTGGCGGCACAGTCGGCCGCTGGAATCGACGGCGCTAATAATCTGCGTGAGCTGTGTCAGAGCATTGGGACTCGATCGGTTTCGGAATTGATGGATCGATTATTGGATGCTGCCGAGGAGCAAACCAAGCAATTCATCAAATCGCTGCCAGCGGAACCGCGTCGGTTCGTCGATCGTTTGGACGATGAAACCCAAGTTGGAGTCACGATTTTAAAGCAAAACGATCAACTGTTGATCGCCTTTGATCCCACGCCGCTGCACCCGCGTGGATTCAATGCCACCCCCGCGATCGTGACGGCGGCAACCTTGTATGTACTGCGTTGCGTTAGCCCCAGCGAACTACCGCTCTGCGAAGGAGTCCTCCGCTGCATTGACCTGCGAATCCCTGAAGGATTGTTAAATCCCCCTGCACACCCGGATCCAGAAAAGTTGGCAGCGGTCGTTGCCGGTAATGTGGAAACGAGTCAGCGGCTGGTGGATGTGTTGCTGGGGGCATTTGGCGTGGCCGCAGCATCACAAGGAACGATGAATAACTTTCTGGTGGGCGATGAGAAGTTTGGTTATTACGAAACCATCGCTGGCGGTGCCGGGGCGACAGCAAACGCGGCGGGTGCCGACGCCGTTCACACGCACATGACCAACACACGTATTACGGATCCCGAAGTTCTTGAAACTCGATTGCCAATCCGGCTGCATCGATTCGAGATTCGCCTGGGAAGTGGCGGTGTTGGATCAAATTGTGGTGGCGAAGGAGTGATTCGAGAGTTTGAGTTCTTGAAGCCACTAACAGTTTCCTTGTTGACCAATCGTCGGATCACTCGCCCCTACGGCATCGAAGGCGGCGGCGACGGACATCCCGGGCGGAATGTTCTGGTCAGAAACGATTTAGAAACAGAACTGCCACCCTGCTTAACCGTTGAAGTGATAGCTGGCGATCGCTTGATCATCGAGACACCCGGCGGTGGAGGATATGGGGAAGTATCTAGGGCAAATCATTTTTTCGAACGGGAGACCGTGTCGCCGTAGCGAAGCTCGCGCAGAGCTTCGGCGATTGCTGACGATACCCCAGCTTGAAAAACTGATTTGCCCTGGGGGAAGTATCGAAACGAATCTCCCATGCAGCTTCTTTCTGCTAAAATAGGGGTCGCTTGATGATCGCGATCGCCAACGACATTCACACAGCATGAAAGATCTATAATGATGCGTATGAACTGCACGATGCTACTTTTAATATCATCACTGCTGTTGTGCGACGCGGCAACCAATAAGGCGATTGCTGACGAACGGCCGAACATTTTGTTTGTCTTCAGTGACGACCATGCACCTCATGCGATTGGTGCGTATGACGGTTGGTTAAAGAGCGTCAATCCAACTCCGGAAATCGACGTCCTGGCTTCTCAAGGCATCGTATTTAAGAACAGTTTCTGCACCAATTCGATATGCGGTCCCAGCCGCGCAGTGATTCAAACTGGAAAACACAGCCACAAGAATGGTTTTATGAACAATGGGAATTCCTTTGATTGGAATCAGCAGACCTTCCCAAAGTTATTGCAAAAGGTCGGGTACACCACTGCGATCTATGGCAAAAGTCACCTCAAGGGAAAGCCGCAGGGATACGACGATTGGAAGGTTCTTCCAGGGCAAGGCCTTTACTACAACCCGGACCTAATCACCCCGCAAGGCAACACTCGCATCGAAGGCCACTGTACTGATATCGTCACGGACTTAGCGGTGAATTGGTTAAAGGAAGGTCGTGAAGAAGGGAAGCCTTTTATGTTGATGGTTCAACACAAAGCGCCTCACCGAAATTGGATGCCAGCGCTGCGTCACCTTGATCTTTACGCGGACATCGACATTCCTGAACCGAACACGCTGTTTGATAAATGGCACGACAACGCGCCGCCCGCGCGATTTCAGGAACTTGAAATTGATCGACACATGCACTTGAATTTCGATTTATTGGTCGATCTGGTCCCAGCCTTTAAGGGTGACGACTTGGTCGGTCGCTTCGACAAGTCAGCATGGCGAAACATGCAGCGAATGACGGACGAACAAATGAAGTCGTTTCGGGAGGCTTACGAACCCCGTGACGCAGAATTTCATAAAGCAAATTTGACCGCAGATGATCTCGTGCGATGGAAGTATCAACGCTACGCAAAGAACTATCTTCGCTGCGTGAAGGGTGTTGATGAAAGTGTCGGTACCTTGATGGACACGATCGATCAGCTCGGCCTTACCGAAAACACCATTGTCATTTACTCATCCGATCAAGGGTTCTACATCGGCGATCATGGTTGGTTTGACAAACGGTGGATGTACGATGAATCTTTAAAGATGCCCTTTATCGTCAAATGGCCCGGCGTGATTAAGCCGGGATCGGTCAACGAAGATTTTGTCCAAAATTTAGACTACGCCGAGACTTTCTTGGAAATTGCTGGTGCGGAAATCCCCGCAGACATGCAGGGCAAATCGTTGGTCCCGCTACTGAAGGGGCAACATCCCGATGATTGGCGCAAAAGCATCTACTACCATTATTACGA
>CAYVAN010000098.1:0-17104 GCA_964449225.1 uncultured Rhodopirellula sp. | reverse complement strand
CGTTTGGATTGATCGCAAGTCCGCTCCGTTCTCCAGCATGAGCGTTGCCGCCGTGGGGAACGCTTCGCGAGGGTCAGGCTTTGTGTTGGGTTTTCGGTCCTGGTGGCTTTTCGATCTTGTGTTGATGATTCGACCATTGTCCTGACTTCTTTTGGCGTTGTTCAGCGCGCGTGACGACCTGGTAGTTCGCGCTGGCGAATTGAATCCAAGGTGTTTGAGGCACGCTGGATGCCAGTGTTTGAGGGACAAGAGTAGGGCGATCGAATCGGGCTAAACCACTACAGCTACGTTGAATCTTGATTCTGTTGGAAACGACGGCCTGGTTGGTTGTTTTCGCCAGGGGTAGCTTTGTTTGTCGTTTTAAAGATCTTCAAGCTGCCAGTTGCAGAGAGACGGTTTTGAAGCATCAACTGGCTTTTTGTTGGTGCAGCAGCGGTTGCTGTTGGAGACGAACTGACAACCACCAAAGATACGAGAAACTGAAAAAGAAGCCTTAGCGAACGTCGCCAAGGCTTTCGGCTTGCATCCCAGTGAGGCTTGACTTGCCCCGCCGAAACTCTTGGCGAGTCTCGCTACGGCTAGTTTGACGAATCAATGGATCAACGAACCGTCACGGTCATTGATGGGTGCAGCCATCACGTGGGGATCACTTCGCCTCGGATCAGGTCCTCGAACGTTTCCCTTTTTCGGATCAGCTTGGCTTGGCCGTCCTCGATCAGCACTTCAGCCGCTCGGGTCTTGCTGTTGTAATTACTGGCCATGACGAAGCCGTAAGCTCCGGCGTTCTCGATCACGATAAAGTCACCGACGCGAACGATGGGCAAGAGGCGTGAATCAACAAAACCGCCCTCGCGCTGCGTGAAGATGTCGCCGGACTCGCAAAGCGGGCCTCCGATGACCATTTCGATTGATTCACGCTGCGAAGCATCGACCGCACCGGCAGCCGCGGCGACGGAAATGGGGTGGTGCGCCCCGTACATGACCGGTCGGGCCAGGTCGTTAAATCCTGCGTCGACCAGCGTGAACAGGTTGTCGCCAACTTTCTTGACGCTGCGAACTTCCGCGATCAACGATCCGCTTTCGGCAGTTAAGAATCGGCCAGGTTCAATTTCCAGCTCGATCGGGTGACCGAATCTCTCGCTTAGGCGGTTGCGGACGCCATCCCACAGCTCGAAATACTTGCCCAGGTCGACGTAGGTTTCGTCGTTCTTATAGGGCACCGGAAGCCCCCCGCCGGCGCTAATCGTCTTGATCGTTCGGCCAACCTCGATCGCCGCCTTTTCCATCGCGCCGCAGACCTCCCCGAGGTGTTCCAGGTCGGTGCCGCTGCCGATGTGCATGTGCAGCCCGGTGATCGTGATCCCTGACTGATCGGCCCGCAGAAGGCAGTCGTCAATTTGAGTATGCCAGATTCCATGTTTGCTCTGCTGGCCGCCAGTGTTTGTCTTTTGGCTGTGTCCGTGACCGAAGCCCGGGTTGATCCGCAGGGTGACGTCGCTGCCGGGCCGTCGCTCGCCCAGTTGCGAGATCATGTCAGGCGATCCGCAATTTACCATCAGGCCATGCTCGATCACCAAGTCAAGCGACTCGGCGTCGAAAATGTCGGCGGTGTAAACGATGTCGTGGCTGCCCGGTTCGACCGAGTAGCCTGCAGCGATTGCCCGCCGGATTTCGCCCGCGCTGACCGCGTCAACAACCACCCCCCGCTTGCGGACCCTGTCGAGGATCGCCAGGTTTCCGCATGCCTTTTGAGCGAAGCGAATGACGTCGAATCGGGCTAGGTCGCGGATTCGCTGATCGATCGGCTCGACGTCATAAACATACAGCGGGGTACCAAACTTGGCCGCCAAGTCGCTTACGGGCAGGCCTGCGATTTCGGTCCGGGAAGTTGAAAATGGAGGAGCAGTCAGCATGATCGGTTTCGCGGAAACAGCGTGAGAGGATAGGAGAATCCTCTAGTGTCGCTCAGTGGCAAATTCGATCAAGCGGGGGTGCCCGCTGCGGCATCTCGTTGCAGCAACCGTGATCACTCCGGTGCCGTGGCAGGGCTGTTTTTTCGACTGCCCTGCGGGCCTGGCTTACGGCCTCTTCGCCGCCCTTGTTGGACGGGCACAAAACGGCTTTCCACCGGCTGAAGCAGCTTGCTGATGCACAGTTTGTTGATGCTAAGGTTCATCGCTTCGGCTTCTGCGGTGAGCACCTTGTGCAGGCTGTCTGGCAATCGAATTGTGATCATCTTTTCAGCCTCCACCGCGTCCCCTTTGGACGTGTCCTGGCTGCGGAGTGCGGCAACCATTTCTTGCAGTTCGGCGAACTGGGCAGTCTTTTGAAACTGCTGGAATTTCGCCTCGGTATCAAAAGTGCGGTGAACCAGTCCGTTGACGCCCAGCATGTCCCGATAGAAAACGACCCAGCTGCCGCTGCTGGCGAACGCATCGGCGGCGATCTTTAGGATCGCAACAGCCTTTTCTGTGTCATTTAGCTCGGCATTGATCGTCGTCGCGGTCGCCGGTTGTTCATCGTTGATCGGTGCAATTCCGCTGGGCATCGGTGCAATTCCGCTGGGCATCGGTGCAGGTCGATCGGCCGCAGGTGGATAGCTGGTCTGGGCACGTTCAGCTGGTGCAGCGCTCGAAGGATCTTTTGGGTGTGGGAAGATCCGGTTGGCAGGTGTCGTGTGCGAAGGGGCCGGTTGGCCGGATTGTGACGCATCGGCTTGGTTGGCAAGGGTTGCCTGCTTGGCGGGTTCCATTTGATTCTATTCCTGACTTTCGCCTGAGCGAGTGTGGACGGGCTGCGATGAGTGCCATCCTTGCGAACCGTCAAAGCGATTTCCTTAAGCTGTTTCAGGAAAGGGGCTTGCGGTCAATGCCTGGAAACGAGGCAGGCGGCTGCGGTGGCGGTGCCTGTTGCTGTGCCTGTTTTCCAGGCATGGGGATTTGCTTGCAAGCGAAGTGTCCACTTTGTTAAATGCTTGCATTTTTTTAAGAAAGATCTTGGGGCGCTGCACCTAATGCAACCAATCCGCCAGTTCGGCGTATGGGCAAGATGAGCGGCAGGGTGGGCACACAGTGAGCCAGCCAATCGCGAGGATGTGGTCATGGTCCCGCATGAAAAACCGCTTGCGAGGTGGTGGATTGCCGCCCATGGAAATCGCCCGGCGTCAATGCGAGTGGCCGGTTTGCTCATGCTGGCAATCCGTTTGCTCATGCAAGTGATCAAGTTGCTCATGCAAACGTTCAATTGGCGTCCTGAAAGGCTCAGGCAATCGCTCGGGTTCGTGGGGCTAGCCAGCCGCGAGAGGGCCGCTACTTGCTCCGTCACTGGCCTCCGCCAGCAGTTCAATCGCTCGGTCAATCTGCTCGTGACTGGTGGTCCAGCCCATCGACAGCCGAAGAGTTCGGCCGATCTGAGAATCGGTCCGCCCGATCGCCTTGAGCGCCCGTGTTATCTCGTCGGGTGGGCTGCTGCTTTGGGCGGTCGCCATCACCAAGTGCCGGGCCGCTTTTTGAATTTGGCGGGCGCTGCCAGGCATCTCAATCGCCAGCGTGTTGGGAAGCCGATCAGAGTCTTCGCAGAGCAAAACCGCCTGCCCGTCAAGGGTAGATTCTAAGCCGTTAGCAAAGTAATCCCTGAGGTCGCTTAGGGTACCCGAAACGTCTGCCGCACATCTTGCTGAAAGCGAAGCTGCGGCACCCAGTCCGATACAGGCCGGCACGTTCTCGGCCCCCGGTCGCAAGCCCATTTCACGAGGCTCTCCGAACAGGATGGGGCTGAGGTGACGCCCGCGACGAACGTAGATCGCTCCACTGCCTTTGGGGGCGTAGAACTTGTGACCGCTGATCGCCACCGTGCTGGCTCCCAGTTGAGTCACATCCACGGGGAGCTTGCCAAACGCTTGGGTCGCATCGCTGTGAACAGGCACCCCCCGTTTGTCGCAGAGCGACGAGATTTCTTGAATGGGCTGGATGGTTCCGAGCACGGGATTGGCTAACTGGACGCAAACCAAAGCGGTGTCATCGCGAAGCATTTCTGCGACTCGGTTTGGGTCAATCGTACCGTCGATCTCACAGGGCACTGATTCAACTTCCCAGCCTAATTTGGTCAGTTGTCGCGCCGGTTCTAGGACCGATTGATGCTCCAGGTGCGTGACCAGGATGTGAGCGGGATCCGCTCCGGCAAGCGATCCCAGGATGGCCAAGTTGTTCGCTTCGGTGCCGCCGCTGGTAAAGACGATTTCAAAGGGATCGCAGCCCGCCATCATCGCCACACCCTCGCGAGCGTTTTCGAGGGCTTCGCTGATCGCCTGAGCGTGTGCGTGCCCCTGATCGGGCAACATATAATGCGTTAACCAATATGGCTGCATCGCCTCGACAACCGAGGGGGCCATGGGGGTGGTTCGGTTGAAATCAAGGTAAATGACGGACATCGACACCGATGCGGGAAAAAATGAAAAGAGCTAGTTCCTTGCGTAGCGAAAGTCGCCAAGAATTTCGGCATTTTCGGTTTGCCGAAACTCACGCCCGGCTTTCGCTACGGAAGAATTTCAAATCGATCAGGGACGGTCAGGATCCGATCAAGACCCCGTTTGCGACCATCACGACGAGCAAGACTAGTTAGCAAAAGCGTGAAAACTAGCCCAGCAAAGCCCGCAAGCCCCGAAATCGTTTGCACCAAACCGCAAATTCAGTGATACTGGAAGTTGCAGCATATGGCGAACGGTAGCGTCGTTATTTGCCGTTTACTTTGCTCTTGTCCCCCTACTCCTTTCTGGAGCCCCAGATGAAACGCACCCAATCCGGATTTACCCTCGTCGAATTGTTGGTGGTCATCGCAATCATCGGCATCCTGATGGGCCTAACTATCCCAGCGGTCAATTCAGCACGGGAAACGGCGAGGAAAAGTGAATGTGCGACGAACATGAGGAATTTGGCTCTGGCTGGCGTCCAGCATGCGGGAGCCAAGGGAGAATTGCCGGGGTGGCTTCAAAGCTACGGTACTTTTGTTTCTGGCCCTGATCCAAGTGATCCCGGTGCTACTGCGGCCAATCCGCCAACACACGAAAAATTGGGGGGCTGGGCAGTCGCGATACTCCCGTACTTAGATGCACAACCCACTTACGAGCACTGGACCGAGGATCGATATCCAATTATCGACGGTGCTGGAGGCGAGCGCGTTTCAGTTGGCGGTGGCTACCATGAATTTGCTGCTCCAAATCTTGCGATTATGCAGTGCCCAAGCAATCCAGCTACGATCGACGAAGCTGGGAGAAACAGTTACGTCGCAAATAATGGCCTGGTACCCTTCACAATCGGAACTGGTCCGACCGCGACTGCTGTTGGGTTTAGTCAATCAATGGACCGTGCAAACGGTGCCTTCAACAATAAGTTTGCTGGAAGCTCAGCGTTGTTCATGCCACCCGTTGCACCGACTGGCCCAAGGGTTCGCCTGGAAGACTTCAAAGACGGACAAGGCTTCACCATGTTATTTTCGGAGAATGTGCAAGCTCGCGGCTGGCACTTATCCGGGGCTGCAACCGCTGTGGATGGTTTTGCGACAACCGTAGGGCTTACGCCTACGCCGACTCCATACGCAAGTGACTCACGTTATCTACATGGGATGGTTTGGCATTACGAAGATCCGACCCTGGGAGGTAGTGTTCCGTCACCTTCACGACAGCACAGGATCAACGGCGGTGGTGGTTCCGTTGATTTAGATCGATTCGTTTTGACGATGGACCCAATCACGACGCCCGTCGGCAAGAGGCCAGAGGACCTCGCCCGTCCGTCATCCGCACACATTGATGGCGTCAACGCGGCAATGGCTGATGGGGCTACTCGATTCATCAGGGATTCGATTGATTACCGGGTTTACCAGGCGTTGATGACGCTACGCGGTAAAAGCAGCGACGTACCGTTTGCTGAATTCGTTCTGACCGACGAACTCGAATAGTTCAACCATTCAAGCTGATCCAAAAACCAAGCCTTGCTCTTTCACGAGCGAGGCTTTTTTTATTGCTGAGTGACTTGCTTTGAACCACAGAGGGACACAGAGAGGCACAGAGGGTCACGGAGGTTGCTGGGGATGATGTGGTCCTGGTCCTTTGCGTCTCTTTGTGCCTTTGAGGTTCCGTTCTTCAAGCGTAAGCACCGCCTCTCTGTCAAAAATTTCCGGTCGTAACGCTTGAGCTTGTTGCTCATGCATCTTGGCAAGCTTCGGGAACTTTACCGGTCATTCAGCTGGGTGAAACGGTGCCGGTGGGTCGATTCGTTTCTTTAGCACCCGAGTCGCTTGCGACTCACTTGAGACGCCAACGGTATCCACGACCTTGCCACACCAGCCTTTAAGCGTTGGCGGGCATTGTTACCCGAGGCCTCTGGTACGGATGGGGTGTGGAACGTAACGCCCAGCGAAACACCCTCCCTTCGCAGGCAACGTTCGCCGATCGGCAGGGAATCGCCGCCACCAATCCAATGATAATGATTGGCAAATTGAAATCACACTGCCCGCATGCACCAGGTCCCGCTTGCGGGGCACCGATTTCGCGTTGCGTGTTTGACTCCCTGCCGATCCCCATCCCCCCAAAGCCAGCAAGGCCGCTCGTGAACGATTCTAGCGCACCCTCCTTCTTGCGAATCCATCGTGGCCCCGCCAACAACACCAATGAAACGGATTCAAAGTCTTTGCCCCTGGGAACAGACGACGCGATTCGATCCTTTTGGGGAAAATTCGAATCCACCACCGGATGGCAAATGGCACCCAGATCGCGGCGAATCGGTGGTACGCCTTCGCTGATGCCAGCGGTGGGTAACTCAGTCAACAACCCAATCGTGCTAGACCCGTTCAGCAACGGTGACATCAGTGAAGAGGCGTTCGAGGAATCGTTTGTCGATTCGTTGAGTCAGGTTTCAGCCGTGGGCAAGGCTGCCGCGACCGAATTGGCAACCGCGGCGACGGACTTGATCAGCGAGCTGACCGAAGCAACGCAGGCGATCCGGACACAGCACGCCGAACTGGCAGCCCGAGCAAACGTGGTCATCGGAGCCGAAAATCAATCAGCTCTAGCCGATCGGATCGCTGAAATCCTAGCGGATGCATCGGAGTCCTGCGGTTGTCAGGCTGCGGTCTTGTACACGCTGGATGATGACACCAGCGAATTGCAGATCCGATCTGCCCATGGACTGCCCGAATCGCGATTGACCGCTGGCCCACGTCCGTTGCAAGGTGCCCGCGGCGATCTGGAAGCGATGGTCAAGAACGTTGTCACGATTGATGATTTAAATGCGGGCCCCTTGGACACCTGGAACGCACCGGAACCGGCGGCAGCAGCAATCTGTGCGGTCGTTAGTGCGGCGGACATTCCGATGGGAACGCTGTGGTTCTTTGCCGAGGAAACCAAGCAATTTGGTCCAGCCGATGTCGCGTTGGCTCGCTTGGCCGCACGATCGGTTGCGACTGAACTGGCCACCGCGGTGGCTGATCCGTTTGGCACACCGGCCAGCTTAGCCGTTGATCGTATTACTAGCGATTCAAGCAATGACGTCACGATTGGCAGCACCCCGCCCAAGCAAGTTGACAAAACCAATCGCGTTGGTAAAGCCGAACAAGCCAAGAATGACATTCGCGATGTGGCCCAATGGCAATTCCAAGGCTTGCCGATCGGTACCGAGATCGCTGAAGACTGGAAGGCCGATGGTATGATCGAATCGCCGAACGATTTCGCGATTGGCTGGCATACTTGGGACGTGCTGCCCGATGGTTCGATTCAGATGGCGATCGCCGAAGCGGTCCAGGCTGACATCACCGGCGCGATGAGTGCCACGGTTGCACGTGCTGCGATGACCGCCCATAGCGGTTACCGGCACACGCCTTCGCAAATGTTGTCACGGATCGGCGACACGCTTTGGCAAACCAGCCTGGGTGAGCAATTGATGTCGATGATGTACGTCCGCGTCGACCCGGAAACTGGCGAAGGTGAAATCGCGTCGGCGGGATTGATTACGGCCATGATCGCCAGCCGGATGGGCTATCGTCCTGTGGTGACTGGAAAAAGCGACCCGCTTTGCAGCCACATCGATTCGCAATCCGTCTTGGAAACGTTTCGGCTGATGAAGGGCGAAACTCTGCTCGCTTATTCACCGGGATTCTTAACCGGTGGGGTCAACCACACCGCAATTGGCGGCATGCTTCACGACGCGATGAAGTCCGGCGACAACAATCCGCTTGCGGCAATTCGCAGGTCGCTAGCCAAGATGCCACTGACATGCGAACGTGGGGCATCCACCTTGGTTCGGATTTAGGAACGGTGGGTGTCGATCTTTGATTCTCGTAGCGAAACTCGCCAAGAGTTTCGGCCGCGGTGAGTGCCTAGGCGAAACCCGAAAGCCATCGAGAGTTTCGCTGGATCAAAAATCTGACTTCATTCCGATTTCTGAAAACGTTCATGCATCACGCCCCGGTCTCCATCCTTAGCAAACGGCTTGTCGATGATTTTTCGATTGCCAATGTCTTCGATCGGTTCGCCAATCGGCCGGGTTGTTTGTGGCTTGATTCTGCTGCAACCGCACCGCGACGCTTAACGCGATATTCGTTTTTGTGTTCGGACCCAACCGATTGGATCGTTGCCGGGTGTGACGACAACAATCCGTGGCCGTTGCTTTCGCAGTGGTGCAATCGGCTGCCGGCGAAGTTAGATCCTGATCTGCCGCCATTCCAAGGTGGCATCGCAGGATTGTTGGGATACGAAGCGGGCACGTGGCTTGAAGCAACCGGGCCCGCGCCGATCAACAACGCAGCAAGTCCTGGGTTCCAACAGCCAGCGATATCGTTGGGGTGGTACCCTTGGACCATTGCAGTTGACCATCATCTTGGTCAGGCGTGGATCATTGCCCATAGCGAAACTGATTTGGAATTTGCTGAATCAATCTTATCGCACGACCGACCGGTTGAAAAATCAAAAACGAAGTCGTCACCGAAAGCTACGGACGGACCTGATCACGCAACCAGCATCAGTGGTGTTCGCAGTGATTTTTCCAGCCAGGAATTTCGCGACGCGGTGGACAACATTGTGCAACGAATACGCGCCGGGGATTCGTTTCAAGTCAACTTGGCCCAACGACTGACGACTGCGGCGAAGGAATCTTCTTCATCGCTTTACTTGCGACTTCGCCAAACCAATCCGGCCCCTTTTGCTGCGTACTACAACGGCGGTGATTTTCAAGTTTTGAGCAGTTCCCCCGAGGGCTTCTTGCAGGTGCGAGATGGACACGTGGAAACGCGTCCAATCAAAGGTACCGTGTCGCGATCAATGGACGATCAGCAAAACCGACGTCTTGCCAACGAATTGATTTCTAGCGCAAAAGACCTGGCGGAAAATGTGATGATCGTTGATTTAATGCGAAACGATTTGTCACGCGTTTGCACCGATGATTCCGTCAACGTGACTCAGTTGTGCGAACTGGAAAAGTATCAATACGTTCAGCATTTAGTTTCGGTGGTCGAAGGCGAATTGCGGCCAGATCAAGATGCGGTGTCATTGCTGAAGGCGTGCTTCCCCGGCGGCAGCGTCACGGGAGCACCCAAGATTGAAGCGATGCGAACGATCGCCGAACTGGAACATCACCCGCGTGGTCCGTATTGCGGTTCGATTGGCTATCTAAGCACTCCGTTTGACGCGGATTTCAACATTCTGATTCGCACGATCACGTCTGTTGGCGGACACCTTCATTTTCCGGTCGGTGGAGGAATCACCGCACGCAGCAATGCAGCCAAGGAAGAGGCCGAGACGTGGACCAAGGCAAAGGGCATGTTGCGAGCCATTTTGCAAATGGACCTCGATTGACAATTAGTCGCTGCTAGCCTGCACTGGCACCCAGGTCGTGACACCAGGGGCAACCCTCTGTTTAGAAACCGATGGGACCATTAAAACGATCCCGCCTGCCCGTTTACATCAAGATGGATCATTTGATTGTGACAACGACCGCTGACGTTTCCGACAGTGCTTTTGATTCCGAGAAAACGATCTCTGACAAGCCCTGGGAAGAACTCGAACGCTTGGCCGAAGGTGGCGATTCGGATCAATTGGGCGAATATGTGTCTGCTTTGTCGGTTGGCGATCAAGCGCTCGCGCTGAGCCGAATCGACGAACGATTGCGAGCGTCGGTATTGTCCGGGCTGGATGCCGACGACGCGGCAGATCTAATCGGTCACTTGCCTGAAACCCAGGCCGCTAGCGCGATCGCTCTGTTGCCGCCCGACGATGCAGCAGCGATTGTTCACGAATTGCCTAGTGATGAACAAGCCGACGTGCTGGGGGATTTGAGCAACGATCAGGCGGAGGCGATTCTAGAAGCGTTGCCGAACGACGAAGCCGATGCTGCCAGAGCGTTATCATCGTACGACGACAACGTGGCCGGCGGGATGATGGTCACCGAAATGCTTCGGTTTGCACCGGAGATGACCGTTGCTGACGTGATCGCGGAACTGAACGCGGGTGCTGATATCTACAGCGACTTTGACGTTCGATACGCCTATGTTTGCGAGGCTGATGGAAAGCTGGTCGGTGTTCTACCGATGCAGAATTTGCTGTTCGTCAAACGAGCGGCAAAGCTGTCTGATTTGATGATCCAAAATCCGCTCGCGGTTTCAGATGCAACCGGGCTGGATGAATTGATCGATTTCTTTGAAAGCCACGCCTTTGTAGGGGTGCCCGTCGTCGATGAATCGGGATTGCTAAAAGGAGTGCTGCACCGCGAAGCTGTTTCGTATGAAGAAACGCGGGCAGCGGAAAGCGACTACCTGAAAAGCCAAGGGATCGTCGGTGGTGAGGAATTGCGGTCGATGCCACTGTGGCTGCGTGCTCGCAGGCGGTTGAGTTGGCTGAGCATTAATATCTTGCTGAACATTGGTGCTGCGGGCGTGATCGCATATTTCCAAGACACCCTGCAATCGGTGATCGCACTGGCTGTGTTCTTGCCAATCATCAGCGACATGAGCGGTTGCAGCGGCAACCAAGCCGTCGCGGTCAGCATGCGAGAGTTATCGCTTGGCTTAGTCAGGCCATCCGAAATGATGCGGGTCTGGTGGAAAGAGGTTTCCGTGGGAATGATCAACGGTGCGGTGCTAGGCGGGCTGGTCGCAATCCTAGCCGTCTTGTTCGACGGAAATTACTACCTGGGCCTAGTCGTCGGTCTAGCGCTACTGATTAACACGATCGTGGCAGTTTCCATCGGTGGCGTCGTGCCGCTGTTGATGAAACGATTCGGTTTCGACCCCGCCGTC
The DNA here is from genome assembly GCA_964449225.1 of uncultured Rhodopirellula sp. GTDB lineage: Bacteria > Planctomycetota > Planctomycetia > Pirellulales > Pirellulaceae > Rubripirellula. The sequence goes on along the minus strand of CAYVAN010000098.1, from coordinate 5,824 downwards.
GCCAGCGGTCCGCTGTTAACAACGGTGACCGACATGTGCGGTTTTTTCCTGGTCTTGGGATTGGCAACGATGTTGTTGTCCAAGCTGGTTTAAATCATTTTCAGTTTTGTCGGACAACGCTGGCAGGGCAAATCCGATTTTGAAATTGGAGACCTTATCGCCGTAGCAAAGCTCGCGCAGAGCTTCGGCGATTCAGGGGGAACCGAACGTTTACGCGGCGATCGCTACCTAATGATGACACCCCAAATTGAGAAGCTGAACCGAACGGCTCGCGCCGTTCCGCTAACAAATGAGTGTCAGGGCGCAAAGCCTCCAGTTTTTTGAACCCTAACAATTACTCCTGACGCATCACTAGACGATGGCTTTGCCTAAACGAAGGACTTGATTTGATCGACCGCCAGCCTGAGCGACCGTGCTGCCATTGCAAAATTGGTGTGGCCGCTGACCTCGGGTTGAATCTCTTCGTACAGCTCCGTCGCCCTGGTTAAGCGGCGCAGTTTTTTCTTTGCCATCTTCAGGTAGACCGCTGGGTCATCCACTTCGTCGACCGGACCGACCGCCAGGATGAAGTCGTACAGATCTCGTACGATGTCGCGAAGATCTTCGTCGTCCTCCGCTTCGTCGGCATGTTTTAGGAAAGTGCGAACCATCCAAATGTGCGAAACCTGTTGGTCAATCGCACGAACTCGATCCATGGGATCGTCATGGATGTCGCTAGAATCTTCGGTTCTCACGACGACGTATCGTTCGTGATCGGTGCAGGCGGGTTTGACGCCGTTGTTTCAACTGCGGGCTTCTTTGGCGCAGCATGCCCGTGCGGCGTGTTCATCGCCACCAAAATCACGCCGACAACGGTCAAAGCCATGCCGACCCACAACAATGGATTGACGGTAACACCGCCGTGCAGCCGAAGGATCGAAACGATTGCGGTGATCGAAACTGCCCCACCGAACACAATCGGCATGACCAGCAACGCGTTGCCCTTGCTTGTCATCATGGCCGTGGTTAGGCATAACGCGCCGAATGCACCGAGTGATCCTGCCAAGAACCCCCACTTCATGGTCGCAAAATGCTGGCCACTGAAATCGTAAGTGTCGCCCTTGACCCCCATCATGATCAGCCCGCCGATGACGGCGATCACCAGGTAGGCAATTCCGATGAAGACATAAGGTTTAAACGGTGACCAAAGCTTTGCTCCGTCCACCATTGGTGCCTGAGCGTTACCGATTGCCGGTCCGTAGCAGCCCCAGAAAATCGCAGTACCGATTGCAAAAAGAATAGGAATCAACATTTTGTTCATGAAGCTCTCGAAAAGGATGGGCTGGATATTTCCTGTGGCATAGGCTTCCAGCCTGTGTGGAATTGTTTCGTTCTCAAATAGGACACACAGGCTGGAAGCCTATGCCACTTTTGTTGCTAGACGTTGAACAAGAAATGGCAGATATCGCCATCCTTCATCACATAAGTCTTTCCCTCGACACGTAGTTTACCGGCTTGGCGAATGTTCTTTTCCGATTCGTGTTCTTCTAGGTCTTCCAGCGAGTAGACCTCGCAGCGAATAAAGCCTCGCTCAAAATCAGTGTGAATCACTCCGGCAGCTTGCGGTGCCGTCGCACCGGCGGGAATCGTCCAAGCACGAACCTCTTTTTCGCCCGCCGTGAAATAGCTTTCCAGGCCGAGTGTTTTGTATGCGCCGCGAGCAATCGAATGCAGCGCGGGCTCATCCAGCCCGACTTCGGCCAACATTTCCGCACGATCAGCTTCATCAAGTTCCGCCAGTTCAGATTCCAGTTTTGCACAAACGCAAACCACGCTGGCACCCGCCTTTTCAGCGTACTGGCGAACCTTGGTCACCAGGGGATCCTTACCTTCCAAATCATTTTCGCCGACGTTGGCAACATACAAAATCGATTTGGCCGTCATCAGGCCATAACTAGACACGGCGGACCGCTGCGTTTCGGTTAGTTCCAAGGTTCGTAGCGGTTGATCAGCGGCTAAATGTTCATTGCATTTTTTGATTACCTCGACGCGAAGTTTTGCGTCTTTGTCACCGCTGCGAGCCATCTTCTCTGCTTTGCTGATCGCATTTTCCAGCGTTTGGATATCAGCGAGCATCAACTCCGTTTCGATGATCTCGATATCGGCGATTGGATCAACTTGACCGGAGACATGGATCACGTCGGGATCCTCGAAGCAACGCACGACTTGGATGATGGCGTCGACTTGCCGAATATGGCTCAGAAACTTGTTACCAAGCCCTTCGCCTTCGCTGGCTCCTTTCACGATGCCGGCGATATCGACCAATTTTAAAATCGCCGGAATCGTTTTCTTTGGAACGATGTACTTGGTGATTCGGTCCAGACGCGGATCGGGCACACTGACGATGCCCTCGTTGGGTTCGATCGTGCAGAACGGATAATTTTCGCTTTGCGCCGCTTGTGAACAAGTCAGTGCGTTGAAAAGGGTGCTCTTGCCAACGTTTGGCAGGCCGACGATGCCAGCTTCCATGGAAATCTACGGATTACGTGGGTGGTTACGGTAAGTTGATTCGTGAAAATCGTATCACCGGGGGCTGACAGGGCCGAGGGGGCAAGCGGGATTGGCAGCTGGTCAACTGTCGCAACGCCAGGCATTTGCCAGTTTTTGAAAGGAATTGCTTCAGCACACGCCCACCCAATGCCGATCGAAAGCTTCTGCACGACGCATTTTTGATCGACACACTGTCGATTTAGTTTCATGGACGAAGCTGGTAGCCCACTCGCTGCTGCCGAGCTTTCATTCCAACTGCTTGGCTGGCCGCGTTCGTTTTTCCTTCCAGCTCCGAGCCCTCAGTACCTTGCGCAACCTCACTCTTGGCGTACTAATCGTCACAGGCGGCACCCTCGCAGCCCTACCGTTTCGCCGTTCACCCGCCATCCCAGACGCCTCAACCCATTTTACCGAATCTCCGACTCAGGCCACCGGCACGCTGGATTCGGCGCTCGATTCCACGGCAAAGCTTGCAGCCGAATTCGCTTCACCGCACACCACTCCGGTGCATGTCGCTGGTTCACGTGGCAGTCAGCTAAGCCGCAGTTCTGCGAAGCATTTGTCTGGGCAAGAGATCCCGGGCTTCAATGAGTTTATTCGCGAACAATCTCCCGCAGAAGCAAGCGACTACGTCATGACCGACCGTCGTGCGTCGGCCATCAAACCATTGACCTATGAGGACTTGATGGCACCGATCGCTCGGCCGGAATCAATCAAGGATCGCTACCAAGCGATTGCGGCTGTCGGATCTGAGGTGCCTACACGAAGCGAAGGTTTGGCGATGGGGTCACGGCCGATCGAGCGATTGGTTCCCGAGCTTCGCAGCGAGCTTCAGCAGCGATTCACGTCCATCAAGCCAAGAGAAATCTTGCAATCGGGTCCAAGCGAGCCTTCAAATGAGGGCCGCGCAGGTGGTTCGCTAGCCAGTTCAATCAATAGCAGTTCAATGGTTAGCCGTTCAATGATTCCGCGTACGCCAAGCTTACCCGACCTTTCGCAAGCACCGGTGTCAGATCAGCCGAACCAACGTCAACATCACTGGATCGTGCAACCCTAGTGCCGCGTCAGGATCAAGTTTTGGGTAGTGGATCTTCTTAAAGATCCTGAAGCAGGCGAATCTTTAACAAGATCCACTACTGCCAACCCAAATTCTTGTTGACCGCTTACGTCGTTTGCGTAACTGACACTTGCGACTGAGCCGCCAGTCGAACTTCGATGGCGGAAACATCTTGCTGGGTCGCAATCTGCTCTACGACATCGTGGTCCGGCTTAAATCGCTCTTCGCCGCTTGGCAGCATGACCGTCTTGCCCGTGATCTTTCCGAATTTGGTTTCCACCGTTGAATCTTTTCGGTCTAATTTGTGACGCTCAAGCGTTTGGCGGCGGATGCCAATGGTTGACGTCGCAGTGAAAAGCAGTGACTCCAATGCGTCGACCGCATGGGTCGGTGCAAGCACCGAAAACAGGACTCCACTACGTCCCTTCTTCATGACGCAAGGTGTTTGGAAAACGTCCAACGCCCCAGCGGCCATCAATCGGTCCGCTGCGCTGGCAAGTTGTTCGGCCGTGCAATCATCGATGTTCGTTTCAAGCAATACGACTTGATCAGAATGGACCGTCTTGGCGTCGGAGCCCGACACCGTACCGATCAGCACTCGCAGGACGTTGGCTTGCGACGGCAAGTCCTTGGTGCCTGCTCCGAACCCAATCGCATCGATGGTCATCGCGGGCAGCGATCCGAATCGGGTCGCTTGAGCCTTCAAGATCGCGGCACCCGTGGGCGTGGTTAGCTCGGCTTCGACATCGCAGGCCGCAATCGGAACGCCCTTTAAAATCTCGGCGGTGGCCGGTGCAGGGATCGACACTTTTCCGTGTGCGATTGTGATCGAACCGGTGCCGGTTGGGACGAGCGACGACTGGACTTGGTCGATGCCCAGCGACACCAATGCGACGGCGGCACCAACAATATCAGCGATCGAATCGATGGCCCCGACTTCGTGAAAGTGGACTTTTTCAAGCGTCGAACCATGAACCTTGGCCTCCGCGACGGCAACTTCCTGGAAAATTTTCTTGGCCAGCGTTTTGGCAGCGGGCGAAATTTCGGTCGCTCCGTCGATCATGTCGGTGATGTGATGCAGGTGCCGGTGGGCGTGTTCGGGTGGGTGGTCAATTTGCACCTTGATCGCGCGAAAACCATGCTTTTTGACGGTCGCGGCCGTGATCGAAACCTCTGGCAGTCCCATGGATTGGACAGCAGCCTGGATCTGTTTGACATCAGCACCAGCATCGATCAAAGCCCCCAGGGTCATATCACCGGAGATTCCGCTTAGGCAGTCAAAGTATGCAATTCGTGGCATTTCAGCAGGATTTGATTTGGCGTTGAAGGATTAGTCAGGGTTGCTATACTCCGCGATTCTTAAACCAGCACAAGATGCCTCCATCTAAATAGCCAGAGATTCGATTCGATGAAAGTTGTCAGCAGCATTGGTGCCCTGAAGTACCGTCACCCCGACTGCCAAGTCGTCAAACGCCGTGGCCGAATCTACGTGATTTGCAAGAGCAACCCGAAGTTCAAGGTCCGCCAAGGCGGAGCCAAGGTCAAGAAAACTCGCCGATAAGCGGCCAGTCGACAGAGCGAGAGCTCACTGAAAATTTAACGACCGGAAATACGCCGGTCGTTTTTCATGCGCTGGCAACGATCCCCATTTGTTTTCTCCTTAATAGGTGTTTTGCCGTGCGAGTCATTGCTGAATTTCAAGCCAACCCATTGTCGCGTCACGCGGTCGGTAAAGTTGTGCCCGCTGCGTTTGTTCTGTTGCTCGCAATCACAGGATGCACGACGCAAACTCAGCAGGCGGATACAAACACAGCAACCGGCGTCGTCACCGTTGAGTTCAAGTTGGATGAAAGCACGGATGTCGTCTTGGTGGAGGGCATCGCCGATGGGGAAACCGTCGAATCTGTCATGCGAAAGATCGACGATATTGATGTTTCCATTTCGGGCAGCGGCATGACGGCGTTCGTCGAAAAGATTGGCGAAAAAACGACCGCCAACGGCGAAGGATGGACCTACACAGTCAATGGCAATCGGGCCGATCGAGGAATCGGAGCGACGACGTTGTCTCCACCGGCAACGGTGACGTGGCAATACGGCGAGTTCTAATACTCTCTTTCACGGTTGATTCCGCTTTGCTATAATTCAAACATCAGAAGGACGGTTGGCCGAGTCCGGTTTATGGCTCTAGTCTTGAAAACTAGCGTGCCCGAAAGGGTACCGGGGGTTCGAATCCCTCAC
>CAYVAN010000097.1:1542-17153 GCA_964449225.1 uncultured Rhodopirellula sp. | reverse complement strand
GAGAGCCGAGCGACAATGGGAACACTCCAAAGTGAAAAAGTGATTGGCCGTGGAACTGAAACTAAACTCATTTAGCCGCCGTAAAAACATAGATAGGCGGTCGGTGTTTTTACTTTAACATCAAACTTTACGTTTGCTTCGACGTTAAAGTCTGTGCCCTTGCCGTAGATTTTAAATTCGGCTTCCCCGGGCAAACGAACCTCCAGGCAACCAGAGACCACTTTCATCAGTTCGGTTTCACTGGTGCTAAATTGGTATTCACCGATTTCCATCACACCGGCGGTGGCGCGTCCTTCCGTATTTTCAAAGGCGATTGACGTGACTTTGCCTTGGAAGTATTCGTTTACTTTCATCGACTTCGCTATCCTTGGGGAGAGGTGGGGTGTATCGAACTTTGGCTGCGGTGCGTCAAAAACACCGACACTTTAAACGCAGGGGAATTTTGATGGTCCGTTTGATCGCTGTTTTTTTGTTGATGTGTCTTCCCGGCGTTTTCGTGAAAGCCGACGAGCCGATCCTTTCGGAATCCACTGACGAGGTTCGCGGCAAGCAGTTGGCCGAGTACTTGTCAGGGAAAAAATTTGTTGGCCGCTTTACGGTCGATGGTTCGGAAAAGTTTGATGCAAAAGCGGAAGAGTACTTGATTGTCAGCTGTGAAAAACTGCTCCAAGAAGACATGTATCGGTTAACAGCTCGAATCAAATACGGCGACGTCGATCAAGAAGTTCCGCTGGAAATCAAGATTCTATTTGCCGGTGAAACCCCCGTCATGACGCTCGATTCCCTATGGATTCCCGGTATGGGGACATTCGATGCACGTGTCTTGATCCGCCGCGGTCGCTATTGCGGAACTTGGCAACACGGTTCCAAGGGTGGGCACTTGTTCGGCAAACTGATGGCCGTCACCGAAAGTGAATAGCACCGGCAACGCGGCACTACAATGTTTTCAAATAGGCCATGCTCTGCCTCATGCTCGCTAAAGCATCGGGCGATTGATCTTGTTCGATGTGGCAATGCTCCACGCCAGCTTTTGCGGCAGCGTCGATGACGGGCTCGATCGCAATGATGCCGTCTCCGAGCTCTTCGAACGCTTCTTTCGAGACGCCATCGTAGCTTGGCAATTTCACCGCCTCGTCCAAATCCTTTAGATGCAACTGTGACACACGCGAACCGAGCTGGTTGATCAATTCGACGGGGTCTTTTCCACCGACAACGACCCAGAAAATGTCGACCTCAAACTTCATGTCTGACGAAAATTCGTTGATCATGACGTCGTAACCACAACGAGGCCCCGCATTGAATTGATCGCCGATCGGTTTAAATTCAAACGCGTGGTTGTGGTAGCTCAACTGAATCCCCGCAGTCTTCGCTTTTTCGGCGGCTCGGTTGCAGTTTTCGCAGACGCGTTTGTAATCATCCAACGACGTTCGGAAGGTATCAGGCAAGTAGGGGATGACCAGATGCGCAAGCCCGACGTCGTTTGCTTTTTCAAGCACGGCGTCGAACGAATCGTCATCTCCGGTATCGTTGTTTACGATGAAGTCGCTGTTGAAGTGGGAGGAATTGAGTTCCAAGCCAAATTCGCCCGCAGCCTCGATCATCGGACGGCAATTGGGAAAGCCGTAGGGTTCGACTTGGTAAAACCCCGCCTCGGCAACCGATTTCAACGTTGCCTTAACATCTTGCTTGATTTCATTTCGCAGGGTGTAAAGCTGAATGCCGATTTCTTGTCGATAACGGTTTTCAGGGTCCATTGCATGAAGCCAAGCGGGAACCGATATCGATGCTGCGGTACCGCCTGCGGCAGCACTCAATGCAGTCATAAATTGACGTCGTTTCATGAAACTAATTTCATTTGGATTCGAGAGTATGGATGAGTCGCGGGCGTCAATTGTACACCGAACCTTTTTGCGTCGCGACACTCACCAAGGATTCCGGGCAGGGCAAATCAGTTTTCTTGCAGTGTGTTTACTGCGTGCGGTTGAAATGCCCTGCCGAATCTCAAGAACACCTTAGCGGCATTTCCCGATCGCATGCAGCTCGAAACCGACTTTGGCCAACGCGTCGTGGTCCAGCAAATTACGACCATCAAAAACGAAAGCTGGTTGCTGCATCGATTGGTAAACCCGATCAAAATCCAGCTCTTTGAATTCGTCCCATTCTGTCAAAACTGCGATCGCGTGGGCATCTTGGGAAGCCTCGTAGCAATCGGAAACCACGGTGACGTTATTCTCGATCAGCTGTTTGTCATGCTCGCTGATTTGACCCTGCATATCGGTGCACGCAGCCACCAATTCAGCTCGAATGGACTTTTCAGTCACCTGCGGATCATAAATTGTTAGGCGGGCTCGTTCGCGAATCAGATCGCGACAAACGTAGATCGCTGCTGATTCTCGCGTATCGTTGGTGTCCTTTTTGAATGCAAAACCCCAAACTGCAATTTTCTTATCGCTGACCGTGTTGAAAAGAGTCTTCACGATCCTTTCGCTGAAGCGTTGTTTTTGGTGATCGTTCATGATGATCACCTGTTCCCAATACGCAGCGACTTCACGCAGCCCAAAGTGCTCGCATAGATAAACGAGATTCAAGATATCTTTTTGAAAACAACTGCCACCAAAGCCAATCGAAGCTTTTAAGAACTTTGGTCCGATTCGAGAGTCCGTTCCGATCGCCCGAGCGACTTCGTCTACATCCGCACCGGTTGCTTCGCACAATGCGGAAATAGCGTTGATCGAAGAAACACGCTGTGCCAAAAATGCATTGGCAGTCAGCTTCGATAATTCGCTGCTCCATAGATTTGTCGTTAAAATACGGTCACGATCAATCCAGTGAGCGTAGACGTCGCACAGTGCCTTGATTGCTTCGGCAGACTCACCACCGATCAAAACTCGATCGGGATCCAACAGGTCGTCGACGGCGGTGCCCTCGGCCAGGAACTCTGGATTGCTTAGGACGTCAAAGGTGGCTCCGTTGCACGAACTGGAAAGGATTCGCTTGACTGCTTCCGCTGTTCGAACTGGCAATGTCGATTTTTCGACAACGATCTTATGTCCTTTGGAAACGCGAGCGATCTGTCGCGCGCACTTCTCGATAAATTCTAGGTTTGCTGCTCGGCCCGCGCCGATTCCAAATGTCTTCGTCGGCGTGTTGACCGAGATGAAAATCATGTCGGCTTCGGCGATCGCTTCGTCAACGTTAGTTGAAAACGTTAAATTGCGACCGCGAGCTTCCTTGACCACTTCATCCAGGCCAGGTTCATAGACAGGCAAGCTGTCTGAATTCCAGGCATCAATTCGAGCTTGATTGAGATCAACGACATGAACTGGAATGTCGGGACATTGCTTGGCAATCATCGCCATTGTAGGACCGCCGACGTAACCGGCTCCAATGCAACAAATCTTCATGGTGAATAGTCGGGCACGTTTTAAGTGCCCCAAATTGAGGAAAGTAAAAAGTTACAGGAAAAACTGACGTGCGATGGGTATTTAACAAGTAAACCGGTCAACGATCGGGCCGAGATATGACGTCACGCACGAAATTCCGCTCCAATGATAATTGCAGAAAATCGACGTGCACGGATGTTTGCCTAAGGAACGTTTCTAAACATCACGAAATGTAATGCAGGCCAAACCGATGCAACCGTTAGGAATGCTACGACCGGCATACCAGCGGTGTAGGGGAGTCTTCACAGCCGAAGAGAGTAACTCTGAAACTTCCGAAATGGCAAAAAAACTACGATTCCATGCTTCCATCTCGTCTTCCCAACCTGCCCGTCACGCTTAGCTTCCTGGCTTTCGTCTGCGGTTGCGGATTTGACCCCCAAACGCTGGACTCGTTGACTGAAGTTGTCAATCGCAGCTCGGACTCAGGTTTCATGCAATCAAGCGGCAGCATCTCCGGGGCTTTTTCCAGAGATGGCGACGGTTCAGGCGGCCCGGATCCGACGGAGTTGGAGGGCGAACTTGCCACTTCATCGCCGTCTTACACGCCGCTCTACCCTGATCGTGACAATCCGTTCGTTTATCCGGCTGATGCGAACAACGATGCAGTCGTCCCAACAAGTACATCGGTGGCTGAAATCCAGGTGATGGGGTTCGCAAACGTTCAATCCCACGGAAAATCTGTCAACGGAACCAAGGCTAGTTCGGCGATGGAATCTAAGGTTCTTTTGAAGACCGATCTTGGCATCAAGTTGCTTGCTGTTGGTGAGCATGTGGGGCAAATCACTGTTCTGCGAATCGATTCTCCCACCGTCGAGCTAAAAATGGGGTCGTTGATTTGGACCGCGACGATGTTTGACCGCTAGTTGGGACTCTGCCACATCTATTTGTGAACTCTTCCACGATTTGTGATCTTTAGTCGTCCTTGACGTCGGTACGGTTCCTATACTGGGGAGCTGTTTTGCAATAAAGATTTGAGTTCCCTGTTCTAGATTGCGTGATGACTGACCGCGACGATTCCTTTGGCAAGGATTTCTACGACTCAGATTGCCCTACCCCCGTTCGATGGCAGGGTGCCAAGGAAACGGTTTGTTCACGACGACGGTCCGATTCGCCCTTCGATCTTGGAGACGAGATTGGGCATTTTGTCATTGAACAACTTTTAGGGTACGGCAGCAGCGGCTTTGTGTATCGGGCTACCGATCAACAAACCGGTCACCAGAATGCGATCAAGATCTTACGTTTGAACAACCAAGATGATGTGTTGCAAAACCGTCACGGTTTCCGGCGGATGATGTCGATCGATCATCCGAACTTGGCCAAGGTTGATCAGATCTATCAATTTGGTGAACACACTTGTTTGGCAATGGAAGAAGTTTCTGGCGTAACCTTTGCCAGAAAGATGAAGCAACTATTAGCGATGCCGAAGCAGCAGGCCTTTGACTTTCTTGCAAGTTTGCTTCGTGACTATGGCACGGGCCTAGCTGTCATGCACGCCAATGGCTTGGTCCACCGCGATATTAAGCCGCATAACTTAATGGTTGACCGCGACGGCCGCGGAAAGATCATTGACTTCGGTCTCGTCGATCATTTCAACCTGAACCCACAATTTGAAATGGACGGTTGGATCGATGGTATTCGATTTGGAAGCCGCTTGGGGACACCGCGTTACTACGCGCCCGAAGTCATTTGGAGCAAACGTTATTTGCCATCAGGCGACATTTTTGCACTTGGCGTCGTTTTTACTGAGTCGCTGAACATTCTGACCAATGAATCCAATTGGCAGCCAAATGCACCGGAGAAACAGTCAGGATTATCGCAGGACTTTGCAACAGACATTCAAGACAACGCGAACCAATTAAGAGAATCCCTGGGTGAATTAAGTCCATTGGTTCCTGATCTGATTCGTGAAGCGTGCGAGTCGATGTTGGATCGGTACCCCAGCGAACGCCCTACGGCGATGCGAATTGCTAGGTTGGGGATGCCGCCGGGGCACGTCATTGATTGGCCAGAGGAAGACGTCCTTGTCGGCCGTTCACGCGAACTCCAGACGATCAAAGCATGGGTGGACGATATCTTTGAAGGAAAGGTGTCAAGGCTGCACATCAGCGGTGTCTCGGGAATTGGCAAAACACGGCTGGTCGAAGAAGCAATTAGCTATATTGAATCCAAGCGATGGGGTCAGGTGTTCTTTGGGCAATGTCGAGCACGTGAGGACGCGCCGTTGCAAGCCTTCATGCAGATGTGCGATCTGATCGCTCACCGCTACAGTCAATCCGACCGTGATCCGATCGTGTTGGATTACGTTAGCGCTCGAGTGATTTGCCAAACGTTCCCCGTGATGGGCACGGTTGTAAAATCTGCGGTAACGCCAGTGACCAGCAAGAACCATCCCGTTCGTTATCCCAGCGAGTCGGATAACGATGTCGCCGATCGTGAAGCAACTCCCTCTCGCCAGGAAGCCCTCGATGCAGCGATTGCGATTTGCGATCGTCTGAGGGATCTGGGGCCGTTATTTCTTGTTGTCGATGATACGCAATGGGCAGATCGCGACAGCTTGAATGTCTTGGATCATTTACGAACGTCGGCCGAGTCGGGCAATGGTCTGGGCGTCTTGACGCTTTCTCGTTGGGACCAGCAGCGTCAAAAGTTGCCTGCCGATCATTGGATAAAACTCGAAAAGCTAACGATCCAACAGGGTGTTCAAGTTTTGCAGCTTGCGGCTGATCGCCATGACTTGATTATTGATCAGAAAGAGCTTTCGGCTCTGGCTGCCGCCAGCGATGGTAGTCCGTTTCGATTGCAAGAAGTAGCTGAAGAGTTTTGCTCCGGTGGATTACTCGCATGTGATCAGGCTCGCGCTGAGTTTCTCAGTGATGTTGATCCTGATGACCCGTCGACCTCTTACGCCGTCATCGACCGTTTTTGGCGAAGGCGAGCTGGAGTTTTGAGCGAGGATGCCAAGCGATTGTTGCCGCTGGTGGCTGCCGGTGGCAAGGTTTCAACGACCCAGCTGGCGGAACTGTCGGGGCTTGGTGATGCGGTGGATGCCGCCGTATCGCAGCTCAGTCGTTCTCGCTTAGTCGTTGACGATGCAACGGGCGGCGAATGCATCTCAATCTTTCACGATCGGGTCGCCGATCAATTGATCGCAGGTTTGACCGAGGCTGAAAAACGCAAGGCGCACCTGGATTGGGCAAGCTTGTTGATTAGTAACGGTGATCCTTCAAATTCGACACGAATTGCTGGCCATTTATTTGCTGCGGACCGACCGCGTCAGGCGGTTCACTTTGCAATTTTGGCGGCTGAAAAAGCTGACTTATTGGTCGCAAAAACCGAAGCTGGACGTTGGTACAAGAAAGCTGCCGATCACACCGAAGGTGAAGAGAATGCTCATTTGGTGACTTTAGCGGCAAAGGCTTACCACGAAGCGGACCAACCATCGCTTGCCGCTGAGTGTTATCTTGAATTGGCGGAATTGACCGACGGCAAGGAACGTCAGAAAAACCTACAGCTAGCCGTGATTTTAAATATCAAGAGTGGCAGGTTCTCGTTCGTCCGTGCCCAACTGGCCGAGTTGGCGTCTCACCTAAACCTGCCATTGCCAAAGTCCAGCATCGCTACTTACGCCTCCCTAGCCGTTGGTATGGCGCGTTTGAAATGGATGCATCGTCATCATTCCAATGACAACTCCTTCGCCGCCATCAAAGAACGTTTTGGAATTGGAAACCCTTCACCAGACGATGATGAATTGGATGATCACAATCTTGAAAATCGACGACGGCTGAGCCTATGCAATCAGCTGGCTCGACCGCTAAGCATGTTCTACTCACTTTACAGTGCAGAATTAAATATCACGGCCGCTCGCTTTGTCAAAGAGTTGGGAACTGACGAACAACGAGTTCACGTTGCCGTCGGCGAAGCGGTTTACGGTTGTTACCAGTTTGGTCCAACGCAAAGAAACAGCGAAGAAAAGTTAAAGCAGTTAGCTGACCATATTTCAGAGATCGACAGCACTCGCTCTCGCGGTGACGTTTGGTCCGGGCGGGTATGCGCTCACGCAATGTCGTGCCGCTGGAACATGATTGATTCACCAATTCGATTGGCTCTTGATGCTTACCGAGAACAGGAAGGCAAACACAGTTTTGAAATAGCTCACACGCATTGGCTTGGTTTGTGGGCTGATTGGAACCTTGGCAACTGGTCAAAGATGGTCTGCGAATCAGACCTAATGATTGAGGATTCGTTGCGACGTAGCGATCTTTATTTGCAAATGGCGACCTGTGGCGGTTTCGGTGCCGGTGCGTTTCTGGCAAATGATCGAACTAATGCACTGAATCGACTTCTGTCCGACGGTCCTAAGCGTCACTCCGCAGGTGGTCAAATCGAGTGCTTTGAAATCCTTGACCAGATGGCGGTCATCCTTTTGCGATTGTACGAAGGTCGATTTAACGACGCGTGGCACAGCTGCGAGTCCTTGGGGAAAATGCTCAAGCGTTTTCCAATCCAGTTTATTCGCATCGTTAATTTGTCGCTCACCGCGTTGGCAGCCTTGCACCAGATGAAGGAACAGAATTCGCTTAGTTGGAAGGCCGAGGTGCTAAGCCGAGTCAAACGGCTTAGGGCGGAAGCTTTGCCGCATGCAACGATATTGGCCGACTATTATGAAGGTTTGCTCCATGCGTTTGAATCGTCCATCCGTTCAGATTTCGAACTTGCCATCAAAGCGCGAGGCTCTTTAGAAAGGGCTGCCAGTCAAGCTGCGTTTGAGGGATTAAGACCTCTTTGTTTGGCATCAAACGATGCGATTAGCCAATTACCGGGCCAATCCAATAACTTGGCGTCAGATCGAAACGAATCGCTTCAGGATTTGATGCGTGAACAGGGAGTCGTTTTTCCTGAAAAACTCGCTCGCCTTTACACGATCGATCTCAAGCCGATACGCTAGGGGAGCGAGGTGGATCATTCGTCGCTGGGCCAGCTACAAACTGTGTGCAGCTCCCCCTTTTTAGCGATCATTCGCAAACGACCTTGTCAGATTCAAATCCTAGGCCGTCTTTTTCGCCGCTTGGACATTGGTCATCACGATTGGCCGATAAGTATCAGCTTGAACTTTCTGATTGTCTGGTCGATTGGCTCGATAGCGAGCAATTCCTGAATCATGGGTTTGGCGAATTTTCTGCGCCGGTCCACCCCGCCGATCTGTTGGTTGATGCACCCGAGCCCATTTGGCCAGCCTTGATGTCTTGCGACATGATTCCAATGGTTGGCAACGATTCAGGCGACTACCTCTGTGCCCGGGTTGGGCCTGACAACACGATTACCGAATTTGTTCATTGGTATCACGGTGGCGGCGACTGGATTCCTTGGGGCAATCGATTGCAAGAAGCAGTTGTTTTTGACGTCCTTGGGACGCGGCTTCCCGGACCCCATCACCGCCACGCGGTTCCGGCCGAAGTTCGAGCCAAGGCTGATTCAACAGATAAGGGCGATGATCGTTTGCTTCGTTGGTCATTGTCGCATCTGCCCGTTGAAGTTGAAAATGCGATCAAGGAGAACGAAAAGGCGGATTGTCTCGCTAACACGCTCTTGCATAACGACGTTGCCAGCACTGCGGTCCGATTTGAACTAGTGGAAAATGCGCTGTTCCCAAAATCAGGCCAACAAGATTTTGCAAAAGCAGAATCGATCGCCCTTTGTACGATCAACGAACGCCGCAACAAACTGGAATCATTGTCTTGGACTTGGAACGTCGCCGCGATTGCAGCTCATCATCGCGGTGAAGTTGGTTTGGCGATTGATCGTTTCGGTCAAGCTTTGCTCTGTTCAAATTTCTCGGATCAAAGTATCCGTCTAAAGCATCATTGGAAACATGAACTCAATGCCAAGTATGCCTCCCGTCAGCTCGCGCAATTAGCACCCGATCATTCATTCCCAGGCTTTGATGATCAAAAGCGGATGCTTCAGCAATTGTATTCGGCGTCAAGTGTTGACGATCGCGAACAAGCAGTTACCGATTATTGGATGGCCCGTTCGCTAACGATGGAACAGCAAGGCGACTTCGCAGCGGCGTATGATTGCTTGGTTCGTGCGGGTTGGGATTTGGGGGCTGCACCGATGCAAGCCTACCAAGGGCTGTTGCAGAACATCACTCGGTTGGCTGATTTAGGTGGTCAACACGCGCGAGCTGCTGTTGCGGCAACCCATCTTGCTTGCTTCAACGATCGATACGGCTAATTGTGAGTTCGCAATCGTCGTCGCCCTTGCAGATTTTAGCCATCAACCCGTTTGATGGAGGCTCTCATCAATCGTTCTTGCGTGGCTTGATTGCTTCCAGCAGTCATTGCTGGACCGTTCTTGCCGGAAAGCCTGTTCACTGGAAATGGCGAATGCGATCATCGGCCTTAACGATGGCGAGCCTGACGCGGCAGCACATTGCCGAGCATGGTTATCCAGACCTTGTGTTCTGCACAGACATGCTGGATTTGCCAAGTTGGCGAGGGATCGTCAATGACAAGCGGGTCGCGGAGCTTCCGGTGGTCACCTACTTTCATGAAAGCCAGTGGACGTATCCGGTTGCTCCTCATTCACGAGCGGATCATCACTTTGGATACACAAATTTGTTGTCCGCGATCGCATCAAATGTGTGTCTTTTCAATTCGAACTTTCATCGCGAAACATTCTTAAACGCGAGCGAATCTTTTATCCGTAAGATGCCGGATTCAAAATCTTGGTACGACTGGAAGGCACTTCGTTTAAAATCCTCGGTCATACCCGCCGGATTCGATCCTCCCGCGCAACTTCCGTTTAGATGCGGTAATGATGTGCCGGTGATTGGATGGGTGTCTCGTTGGGAAAGTGACAAGAGTCCTGAACAATTCGCTGAAATTCTAAAGCAACTAAAGTTCCGTGGGTATGACTTTCGCCTAGTGTTGCTTGGCGGGCGTTCAGGCTCAAACGCCAAGACTTGTGAGGCACTTGATCAAATTCGTCTTCGTCATGGTGAGCAGATTTTGTTTGATGGCTATGCGCAATCCGGGGATGAGTACTGGCAGTGGTTAAGCAAAATGGACTTCGTTGTTTCGACCGCTGCACATGAGTTCTTTGGCATTGGTATCTGCGAAGCGATGCATGCGGGCGCGGTTCCCGTTGTTCCCAATCGTCTCAGCTACCCTGAATTGGTTCCGAGCGAATGCCTGTATGAAACCACGGACGAGGCCATTGGATTGCTTTACCAAAGTCAAGCCAAGCGAGCCGCTGCGTCGTTTCGGTGTAAACATTCTGTGATGCGGTTCGATCGGAAATTGATGGCATCAGAAATTGATCGTTTGGCAATTCGATTGGCGCGGACGCATCATCACCAATAGTGAACTGAGGCCCACTCATTCACCTGCCCCCCAGTATAGATCATGGTTTGAGTGTAGATCAAGGTTGTAGACTAAACAATAAAAAAAAAACAATTTGTCTAGTCAATGTGCTATCATCTTTGCACACAACAGGGTGTGCTAGCCAAGGTATCTAGGGCGACGGACGCTAAATCGCAACGAGGGCAGACTAGGTGGGTGAGAAACTATCAATTTTATTGATTGAAGATGATGTACATGACGTCGAAGCTGTTGAACGCGCATTAAATACGGTGCAGCCAAGTCTTTTTGACCTCAGGCATGTCACTAAATTTCGCGACGCGATTCGTGCGATTCAATCTGAGTCATTTCACGTGGTGATTTTGGACCTTGGGCTTCCCGACAGCATTGGGCTCAACGGTGTTGAGCGATTAATGAACCTGATCCCAACTGTTCCGGTTATCGTTCTGACCGGTCTGAACGATGAAGCGACTTCGCTGAAAGGAATCGAACTAGGTGCGCAGGAGTTCTTGGATAAGAATAGCGTCACCCCCAAGGAGTTGATTCGCACGATTCGGCACGCAACGAAGCGAAAACAATTTTCGATTCAGCAATCGTTCAGCGCCGCAGGGCGTCGTGGCTCACCTGTTGATACCGAAGATGTGACTTCTGCCGCAGCTAGGTTGGCTTCGGTGATGAAAGACACGGCCGAACTTGTGTCGGCTCACACCACGGCGCTTTTAAATACGGATCTGACGGAACATCAGCGGTCCATCGTTTCGGAGATCGAGGTGACATCCCGGAAGTCATTAGATGCCGCTAGAAAGGTAACGTCTCCGGCAAAGGACGACGCGTCTGGGCGTGGGAGTGTGGCGGGCAAGCAAGCCAATGCCGAGGAACCAGTGGTTGGTCGCATCGTTGATACCTGAATCGGTCTGTCAACAGGACGCGCACGTCCCGCGAAATCATATCAGGTGCGATCGAATCTAACGTCTCGAAGCTAAGTTGTCTCAACTGCCCACGTTCGGGCTTTTCCGAATCCCAGTAATCCCGCAGCGGCAATCAGGCTGCCTGCGAGGGCCAGGGCAAGGTCTTTTTGGGGATCCCAAATGTCACCTTGCTGTCCGTTGTACGCTTCGGCTTGCCCCGGCGATAATCGTACCGCAATTTGCCATTCCAAGATCTCGTAGACCGCCCCGATCGACATCACTACAGCGATCGACATTATCGCTGCTGCAGGAATTCGCATTCCATTGGCGCGGCGCAGCCATTCCGTCGCGGGCGGAACGATTAGAATGCCCGACGCGAAATGCACGAGTCGGTCGTAGTGATTTCGTTGCCAACCCATCTGCTCGGAAAGCGAAGATCCTGTCAGCCAAATTGAGAGTTCATCGTACGGTACGAATGAGTAAATCCATGTGGCCCCAATCATGTGCAGCCACCAAAAAACTATCACACAACCGAACGAAAACGAAGACAATCCACAGCGAACCACCACAAAGGCTAGTAGCGTTAAGCCGATGGATGTTGGGATGTGCTGTAGCAGTAATTCATCAGGAAAGGCACTGATGAAAAACGTTGACAGCGCGGCAATCGCGGTTGCGATGATCACTAGCAATTTGAATTTCATGCGAGATCACTTCAAAATCGCCAACTGGCTTGAAGAAAGACGCCATCATCAAGGTCTCTTTCAAGGTCGTCGCTAACGTATTCCAGCGACCGGCCAAACGCATAGCCTGCTTCGACAAAAGTGCCTCGGTTGCCCGCGCGGATGACTTCGTATCCTGCCATTAAACGATAGTCGCGAATCGTAAGCTGGTCTTTTTGTCCACTATCACGCGACACCGCCCAGGAATTTCCTCCGAAACCGGCACCAAGGTAAACCCAACCTTCCGCATCGCCGCCTTCTTTCCACAATCGCTTTGCCAACCTTGGTCTTGGAATCATGCCATCAAACTTTAGGTCTGGCGATGGCATCCAGGTAAAACCAACCGCAGGTAACAGGCTCACGTCTTCGCGGTCCAGATAAACCGCGCCGAATGAAACCTTCCACGCATCGCTGCATTGATAGTTGACCAGACCTAGTCCAAAGATCCGCAAGGCTCCCTCGCCGGTTGTCAAGTCACTGCGAACTGCGGGGCTGACAATCACCGTTGTTGAAACTTTTTCGGTCCATGTTTTTTGATTCAGAAACGTGATTCCGGTTTCGTAAAGCGTTTCAGGGACATCAAAGTCATTGCCGTCGATGCTGGCTGATGGCCCGTCTAAATGCGTAGCGCGAAAATAAGGTCGCATGCCAAGGATGTTCTCTAAGCTGCCAAGCGGAACACCAAAACTCACCCGAGCTTCCTCGAATGTCATGTCGATTCCACCAAGTTGGTTGCCAAGGTCAAATAGGTGACCACCGAGCACCTCGGCACCCTGGTAAAAACTTTTTCGAAATCGCTGAATTGGAATCTCGGCCATCGAATCAACCTCAGCTGGGCTGATGTTCATTCGCGGCGGCACGGGACTGGTGACAATCTGCCCAGGGTAGGGGGTGTTGGGGTAGCCGTGAATCGCCGTTGGCAGTGGTGGCGATTGCCCGAAGCAGTCAGGCCCCGTCGATGCTAGCGCGATGTAGCAAAGTCCCAGCCAGGTGAATGCTGGGGGCGTTAGCGTACTGAGTGCAAATCGAGGCGTGGCCAATCTGTTTTCCTGTTGTTTTCTGGGTACTAATGCCGCGTCAGGCTCAACTTTTAGGGTAGTGGATCTTGTGAAAGATCCTGAAGCACGAGGATCTTTAACGAGATCCACTACTGCCAACCCGACTTTTACCTTTGGCAGACCACTAAAGGGTTAGCAGATTCGCTTCAGCGTGGTCCAGAGGCCTTCTTGGTTTGGGCGTTTGGGGGCATTGGCTGGCAGCGGATTCAGCGATCCAGGGTCGCAGCTAACCCAGGCAGGACTGAATTCTTCCCCCAAACGTTGCCTCTAATGCTGTCGAGGTCAGCAACGAAGGCTCTTGAAACCCGGTAAAAAACGAATGAAACCGGTTGCAACTGCGGCCGCTTCCACAACTTGTGTATCGCGAGACCCCCTGGGCGGACTGGAACCAGTTTCAGTCGATTGTTTTGTAAGGAAATGCTCTGAAAGTCTGGTTTCCAAGCAAGTTTTTTCACGCGGATCACTGCGGCCTGGGGATAGAGCTAAAGACCAAGAATGTTGCGGGTAGGGTAATCGGGGCCGATGCCGTGTTGGTCCTAAGTAGAGAATGGGCCTCTTTAAGCGCCGAGAGCGGCAGTTCAAATGAAATTAATTTATGCAACTGGTACCAATTAACACGCTTTATCGCTTGACACCCAGTTGCAGGCTGGCCAGAATCATTGCAACCGGTTGCAGTTCGCCGGTGCTGAAGTACTTGCCGGCTCGAATCAGGCGGCGATGAGACCTCTACTTTCCTCGTAATTTGTGAGTTTACCCCATGAACTATCGTTACTTTCTACTAGGCGTCCTGCTCGTCGGGCTGGCTCCGGTTGCAGCCCAGGCCGAACTGGTCAACTATGAACAAGACTTTGAGTTGCTAGACCGAACCGATGGCAACGCCCTGTCGACCGATGGCTGGCTTTTGTTCGCTGCCGGGATTAACGGGACGGACGAGTTTGGTAATTTCGGTGCTGGGCCGTTTAATGCACCCAACAACATTGATTCCCCAAGTATCTCGGTCATCAGCGATGTACCCTCGGGTGGTTCACCGCCAGCAGGGAATCAAGGCTTGGTGTTCTTCAGTGATTACGGCAGCGGGTTGCACAGTGATCCGAACGATCCGCGTGACCTCGTGCTTAGCTTGTTTCAGGAACGCGTGATTGCCGCTGCTGATATCGGCAGTTCGGTCACGTTTAGCTGGCTCGCTGACGGCAACGCTAACCCACCGACGGGCGACGCCATCACCGAGGCATTCTTGCTGACGCTCGATCCAAACGCTGGTTTCTCTGCCTCGAATAATCTTGCATTCGACACGACTTCGACCGCCGATGGTGCCCTTGCTGCCAACTCGCTGACTCTTGCCTTGACTGATCCAGCACTGGAAGGCCAGATTTTGCAGTTCGGTTTTCGCAACACCTCATCTGACTTTGAAGGATCAGCGGTTGATTACGACAATGTTTCCTTCACCGTCACCGCCGTGCCTGAGCCGGGCTCTTTCTGTGCCATGTCTTTGTTGGCCGCCGGGGCAGCGTTTTCGCGACGCCGTCGTGATGCTTAAAGCTCAATCATAAGAAGAGCAAAAGAATGGCGTTCGCCGAGATCGGCACCTCTTGTGGGTGCCGATCTTTTTTTCTCGCTAAGCGAATTCTCAAGGTTTAATGTTCGCTTCACTGCTTTTACTCAGTGGTCTCCGAGTCAATCGCATCGGAGTCAATCGCATCGAATTCTAGCATCCTTAGTTGCTTCTTTGCCGCATCGGCTGGCTTCCAGAACCAGCCATTTGCGTCCCAGCACTGTGCGAAGGGGACTGTCTTGACCAGTTTGTTGTATGCCTTGATGGCCTCCGCGCCCTTGTCTTGTTTTTCAAATGCTTGGCCCATGATGAAATAGCATGTGCCAACGTCGTTGAGCGCCCACATCTTGAAAACGGCATCCTTGTCGCTTGTGCTAACCGGCTCGGTCAAGCTTTTTTGCATCTTGATTGCTTCCTCGCCGTGGGTCTTGATGCATGCCTTGGCGTAGGCGACCGCCTCGTCATATTTTTTCGATTCCAGGGCTTTCCAAGCCTTGCCAGTGATTGTTTGGGAAGAGTGGTCGCCCAGGTCCAGCGCCTTCTCCTTCACGGTTTCGCTTGTTTTTTCAA
>CAYVAN010000097.1:0-1532 GCA_964449225.1 uncultured Rhodopirellula sp. | reverse complement strand
CAACGACCGCAGCCCCATCGTCCATCGCGACTGCGACAGCAACTGCGGCAATCGCGGCCAACAAGATCAGGGGGATTATCAGGAGTTTTTTCATTTTCGTGCCTTTGGATTCATGGGATGAGTCATCTGCCAGAGCGGCATTTCTAGGTACATGCCCTACGAAACGAGTGGGCAATCGGTTTTGCAATTTTATGCACATAAGGGAGAGCAAAGGTAGATTGCTTTCTTCGTTGGCTTCTGCTTCACCCTGATTGATTGCTTCGTCAGGGGTTACTGGGATGCTGGCGGCCCAACGGTCTGGCCTTGACCGATGACGCAGTTATGCAAGATGTGTTGGGCTGATCCGCACCTCTTTTCCACCAGATCGGAAAGCCGCTTGCAGCCGATTCTTCCAATTTCGAAGTAAGGAATGTTGACCGTTGTTAATTGGGGAGCTCCATCAGGCTTTTCGATGCCGTCGAAGCCGGTTACCGAAACATCCGTTGGCACCTGAAGCCCGTGGTTCTGCAAAAAAGAAACGAGGCCGTAAGCCTGGTGGTCCGCAGCACACACCCAGGCTGTCACGCCGTACCGCGTTCGCATAAGTGCCCGTTCGTATGCCTGGTTGGGTGAACAACGATCGTCGGGGCGAACGTTCAGTACGTTCGCCGGATCAACAGGCAAACCCAGTCGCGTTGTCTCTTCCAAAAACGCTGAATATCGCCGCAATGCCCAGTTAGCGTCGATGCCATAATCCTGGGTTAAAAATCCGATTCGCGTGTGACCTTCATCCGCCAATAGCCTGACAATTGCAGCAATTCCGCGATGGTGATCAACGTCGACGCAATTGATGGGCGCACCACTGTATTGCTCCACAAGCGAAACAACAGGCGCTAATAGGCTTAGTTCGTCCACCACGGGTTGTGGGAAGGGGTAAACGAGAATGACGCCATCCCAAGTCCGCTTTGATATCGCATCGATTTTGGCGTATGAAGGCTCGGTTAGTCTTGAATCCTTAGGGTCGACAAAGTGGACGTCCATATTCCAGCGATTCGCTTGAACAAACTCACTGACGCCCGCAAGCAGATTCTTACCGGGGCTTTCAAAGTCTGTGTTCAAGTAGTCTTCGACGCTTGTGCAGATCAGCGCACCAATTTGACGGGATGACGTTTCGGCGCGGCTGTTTCTAGTGCGTGGCAGCAGGTGGTTGTAGCCGATCGCAGCAGCCAGTTTGAACACTCGGCCTCGTGTTTCAGGATTAACACCCGGATGATTGGTGAAGCATCTGGAAACCGTTGTGCGAGATAGCTTTAGTTGATCAGCAATCAGTTGTTGATTGACCTGTTTTGCCATCTTGCGAATTCTTTCATGAAACCGGAGTTATCGAATTGCTCAAATGCAATTTTATGCACACAATGGGGTGCAGGCGTACTCTTTAGGAGATTCTAGTGGTTTTTCGATTGACGCAAAACGCTGTCACGGTGGTTCGCAGGGCAAGTCAGTTTTTCAAGCTGGGCAATGTCGCTCGGCTCTCCGAGCCGACAGCGTTATCG
>CAYVAN010000096.1:0-17280 GCA_964449225.1 uncultured Rhodopirellula sp. | reverse complement strand
TCTCAATCATGCCCAACGCACCCTGAACTGCGCTCCGCTTGTTCCGGCCTACATCTACTCTGATTCGAACTCAACATCGTTCTGTTTACATCATTCTGTCGCGTGTACATCCACCTGGATGTCGTCGTACCAGACTTCGCCGGGGCCTGACGAAATGATTTTTAGTTCTACTGGTGCCACGGTGAGGCTTGGGTTGGCGGCTTGGGCGACTTCGAATTCGGTGGACAGTTCCGTCCAGTCATACTGGCCCTTGGGAATTCGCAATACGGTTGCCCGGTGATCGGGAACGTGTACTTCTATTCGAGCCGAATTTGCTTCCAGGTTCTTTGTCTTGACCCAAACCGATACCTGGCATCTTGATTGGGCGGGTACGGGGAACGACTGCACGGTTTTGCCACCAAAGTCGTCATCCACATTGGATTCAGAGTCCGGTCGATCGATTGGCAATGTGTCACCGATGACGTGCAGGGAATAGCCGGGATGACGTGCCTTCTTTTTGGTTACTTTGGCGGTGGCCGCGTAACCAGGCGAATTTAGCCAGCGGATTCCGTTTTCGTTGCTCCAGTATCGCAATTGGCCAAGCTCGAAATCACCATTAAGAATTGCCGCACGCATTGGCTGCTTGTCGCTCGAAGCCGGTATTTCCACTTTGGTTGCGCGAGGTAGCCCGGCGAGTGATTTTAGAAACGTTTCTAAGGCTTCTGTTTTCTTGGGATCGTGTGAATTTGATCGCCACTGGCGAAAACGCATCACCAACGGCTTCGCTGCCTTGGCGATGTTGCATGCCGCCTGGTATTCCTGGGCTGACGTAAACGCTGCAAACGCCTGATCATATTGCCCGAGCATAGCCAGCACTCGCCCCGCACCAAGCAGACAGGCCGCACGATGTTCGTCGTTGGTTGAGAGCTCAAATGCACGTTGAAATCCATCTAGCGAAGCCGAATGATTGCCTTGAGCATCTTGGCAGACTGCTAACCCATAGATCGCCCACAAATGAGTTGGGGCTTTTTCGCCAGCGGTTGTGAAGTCATCGATCGCACCCGTAAACTCTTCGCGATCGAGTCGCAACATTCCACGAACCGCGTACGCGTGTGCCGATGCATCAGAATCGGTGAGGGCAGCTTTGATCTTCTCTGTTGCATCGTTGTGTTTCTGCTGGTTGAGGTAAATCGACGCTAGCAGTGTTTGCAGTTTTGATTGACCAGGGTGTTGTTGAATCTGGGTGGCAGCATATTCAGCTGCCTCTTGCCGACCACGGATGTCGTCGCCTGCAATGAGTGTTGAATCACCCGATTGAATCAGCGGTAAAGTTCGCGTCGATGCCTCAAGGAACAATTTGATTGCCTCGTCATGCTGGCCTGCTGCGGCAAGCGACATTCCATAGGTCCAGCCGACCCATGGATGTTCTTTGGCAAGCCGATAAGCAGTCTGTGCATCTTGCAAGCTCCACAGCAACAAATCCTCCATCAGTTCTTGTTGATCCGAGTTGTCTAAGCTTGCATTATCCGCATCCAGATCGCGTTGGATCGCTTCGTACTGAAATCGAAACAGCGAAGAACGGTCGGCGTACGCAAAGCAGGATTTCGGATTGATCGCGATGCAGCGTCCCATTGTCTGAACGGCGGGTTGATAGCTGAGCCAAGTAGGCTTGGATTCTCGCTTGGCAAGAAAGTACTGCATCTGCCCCAGACCAAGCTGAGTCCAATAGTGGCCGGGGCGCAGCGAAGCCGATCGTTGAAAGAGATCTCGACCGGCCAGGATTGGGTCTTGGTTTTTGTAGTCACGAAAGACCACCCGAAACGAGGGGTCCATGGCTGAAATCAGGCATAGCACACCCATCTTTTGCGCGTCGGCGGCATTACGAGGGGTGCGCAAGTCTTCCGCCTTGGTTCGGCGACCCGTTCGATTTCGGTACCTCGCGATTCCGCGATACCAGCGAGCCGTTTCAGCTTGGCGAAAGTAATCAATTCGGTCACTGACGATGATCGCAGCCTCAGCTTCCTCCATCCCAGCACCCGTTTGCATCCGCCGAAGCGCTCGCAATAACCGTCCACCGCTGCCTTCCTGCATCACTCCGAACAATCGAGTACCGATTGTTTTGACCAGCATGCCATCTAGCATCAACCAAGTTTGATAGACGTCCCAACGCAATTGGTCACGTCGGTCGGGGGTCAGATCCTGTTCGGGCAGGTGCATCCACCAATCCGCCTTGTCCCAGATGCCCAATGACTTTAGTGCCGCCGTGGACGCCATGATGCCCTCGGTGTCACGACTCATCACGTTGTACTGCTGGCTAAGTTCTGATTGGTGATAAAATTCGG
Source organism: uncultured Rhodopirellula sp. (assembly GCA_964449225.1). Taxonomy (GTDB): domain Bacteria; phylum Planctomycetota; class Planctomycetia; order Pirellulales; family Pirellulaceae; genus Rubripirellula. Next base: position 14,959 of record CAYVAN010000096.1, on the reverse strand, counting down.
TCAGTTTTTCAAGACGCTGCAACCTTGCGATGATTCGTTGTTTGTGATCATTGAGACGAAGCCCCGGCTGCGTGGGAGGTGCCGCAAGTGAATTGCTTGAACTAAGCGCCCTGGTAGCCCGGCGCAAGATCGCGGCGGCCGAATCAAGTCGGTTGGCTGCAATTTCTCGTCCCGACATCTGCCATGCTGACTCCGCCGATTCGCGTGTCTCGACGAGCCGCTGAGCTTGGCTGGCCAGCAGTTGATTCTCTTTTGCAGTTCGTTCTTTTTCTAATTTGAAATTCTTGGTTTGTTGATAGCTCCACAACATCGATCCCGCGACCAGACCGATCGTTAGCAAGGTTGCTGCAACGCCGCCACTCATTGCCAACGTACGGTTCTTGCGAATCCAACGTCCCATTCGTGATGCAATAGGATCGGTAAATACAGAAATCGGTTCGTCGGCCAGCCAACGTTCAATGTCTTGTGAAAGTTCAGATGCGGATGCGTACCGATTGATCGAATCCGTTGCCATCGCTTTCAAACAAATCGCTTCCAGTGGCGCGGGAATGGTTGCATCTATTTCGCGTGGTCGAATCAAAGTCCCTTGGCGGACACGTTCGATCAGTTTGGCAATCGATTCTTCATTATGCGGCGGCTCACCCGTCAAAATTTGGTAAAGCGTTGCTCCCAGCAAATAGACATCGGTGCGGATACCAACCGAGTCCAGTTCACCACTGGCCTGCTCGGGGCTCATGTACTGAGGCGTACCGACAGCTCCACCAATCCGGGTACGGCTTGATTCACTTTTAACTCGATCTTCGCCGAGTTGCTCGATAAATTGGGCCGTCAGCGAATCATCAAAATCCGATTCCAACATCTTGGCCAAGCCCCAATCAACCACCAGTGTTTCGCCGTAGGGACCGACCATGATGTTGGACGGTTTAATGTCACGGTGAATGATGCGGCGACTGTGTGCATATTCAATGGTGTTGCAAACATCGATAAATCGATTTAGCAATCCACGCAGTTGGACGACGGCGTTGCCAGCTTCTCGATGGTCCTTGATTACCTGCTTGAGTGTTTTGCCCTCGATGAATCGCATGGCGTAAAACGGCCGGCCGTCTGGCCAAGTTCCCATCGCATAGACTGGAACGACACCAGGATGTTCCAGACGTCCGGTGACTTCGGCTTCTTGCAGAAATCTGGCGCTGGCTTCTTGGTGACCCTGCCACTTTTGAAGGATTTGTTTGACCGCGACGTCGCGCCCCAACTGTCGGTCCCGTGCCAGCAGCACTTCGCCTAATCCGCCTCGGTCATGAACCGTCAAAATCTCGAACCGCTCGGCTTCGCTTGCCGAAATCGCGTCGGATCTAGGCTCGCCAGTAGCGGAACTTTTGGCATCTATCTGCGGCGAATCCAGAAACCGTGACGCCAAAAAATTGTCTTCGCCGGCGGCTGCATCGGCCAATAAAAGCGATTCCACGCTTGCCTTCAGCTTAGAGTCGTCTCCACATCTCGATGCAACGAAAGCTACTTGGGCCTGAGGTGACATCTCAACGGCTTCGAAGAAGATCGCCTCGGCAATTTGCTGGGTTTGATCGTGCTTTGATGAATCGGGTTCCAAAGAGTCGGGCAAAGTATTTCTCGGAATTCGTTAAGGGGTTTTCGGCAGGTGCCCGCAGGTACTGGTGAAGACAACGAAACCATCCGGTAATCCAACACTTTACAACATTCACGAAGGAACTCCGACTATGAACATTCGCACCCTAACTTTGGCCGTTGCCGCTTTCTGCATCATCTCCGGCAAAGCTGATGCCCAGGTCACCGCCAGCAGTTATTCGACTGGTGGTACAGCGGTCTCAACGGCCAGCGGCCGCGGCAACACACGGCTCAATGCAACCTCATTCGCCACCAATGGTGGATACGCACGAGCCAACATGCAAGGCAGTGGTCGCAACGGCGGGTTCGCCAGCGGCAATAGCACCGCCATCGCAGCGGGCGGTGTCGCAATCAGTAACGGACATTCACACGCCAACGGCTGGGGAGCCCGTTCACGAGCCAATTCCACCGCACTGAGTCTTGGTGGATTTTCGCGAAGCACCGGAATCGCACGGGCCAATGGAACTTGGTCCAACGCTCAAGCCGATTCGATCTCGGTTGCCGACTACGGTCAATACAGCAACGCTAGATCACGAGCCGTCGACAACCGCCGGGGCCAACCGGTCTACACGACAATGCCCGTTTACTCAAACCAACCGGTTTACTATGGCCAATGATTTTCCAACGAACAAGGATCCAAAGTCGATCTTGGTTGGTCGGAAGAAGTCGCTCAAGTAAACGTTCAGGCAAGTCACTTGGGCTGCCAATCGAGAACGGCTCCGCTGTTTACTAGAGCATTTCCATTGGATCAATATCGACGACGTATTGCACGTCGTCTTTCTCAGGGATGACAAACTTATTGGTTGCGGTTCGGATGACTTCTCCTAAAGGCCCCGACGCAACGGCTTGAAGCAGGATGTGAAAACGATACTTGCCTTTCAGTTTTGACATCGGCGGTGGGGCTGGGCCCAGGATGCGGACTTCGTGACCGAGCTTGTCACGAGCAGATTCGAAGTGTCGTACGAGCGATTCGGCGGTTGATTCGGTGACTTCTTCAATACTGCCCCGAATGATGATTCGCGCGACGCTGCCCAGTGGCGGGTAATTGAATTTGCGTCGGGCGTTCATTTCATCATGTGCAAACTGTTCGTAATCGTGGCGCGACGCGGCTTGGATCGCAGGGTGTTCGGGTGAAAAGGTTTGCACGATCACTCGGCCGCCACGGTCGCCGCGACCGGTTCGACCGGCCACCTGAGTGACCAAGCCAAAGGTACGTTCGGCGGCACGGAAATCGGGAAAGTGCAGCGCACTGTCGGCATTGATCACACCAACCAACAACACATTGGGAAAGTCTAAGCCTTTGGCGATCATCTGCGTGCCCAGCAAGATATTGATTTCGCCCGACCGAAACGCAGAAAGAACCCGTTGGTGACTACCAGGCCTTCGCATCGTGTCGCTGTCCATTCTTGCAACTTTCGCGCCAGGGAATCGGCTCTTCACTTCGACTTCCAAACGCTGCGTCCCAAGACCGCCGTAGCGAATCCCGTCGAAACGGCATGCCGGGCACCAGGGCGGTGTTCCGATCGTATAGTCACAGTAATGGCAAACCGCTTTGCCACCGTCACGGTGATGCGTCAGGGGCATGTCACAATCGGGACAGGAAACCACATGACCGCACGACGGGCATTGAATGGTGGTGGCAAAACCGCGGCGATTGAGCAACAGAATAATCTGGCCATTCTCCTGCAGCGTATCCACCACTGCCTGGTGAAGCGGACGGCTGATCGCGCCGGCGGTTCGGTCATCGCGGTTTTTCAAATCCACCAATTGAACATCGGGCATGGGACGATTGCCAACGCGAGATGGCATGGAGATTAAGTCAGCGTGACCGGTCGAACAAGCGTGCCAAGACTCCAACGAAGGTGTCGCAGTGCCCAGGACAATCGGGATTTTTAGCGACATCGCTCGCGCGTGAGCTACTTTGCGAGCGTGGTACCGGGGAGCTGTCCCCTGCTTGAACGATCCATCGTGTTCTTCATCTAAGATAATCAGACCTAAACGTGGCAGCGGAGCAAACACGGCTGACCTTGGTCCGATGACAACTTGAACTTCGTCACGACGAATCCGTTGCCACTGGAAATGACGTTCGGCAGGTGTCATCTGCGAATGCAAAACGGCAACGCCCTCGAACCGACGCTCAAATCGACCGCGAGTTTGTGGCGTCAAGGAAATTTCAGGAACCAAAACAATCGCGCTTCGACCAAATTTGACCACGTGTTCGATCGCGCGAATGTAGACTTCGGTTTTTCCGCTGCCCGTGACGCCGTGCAGCAGCAGTGCTTTGCCTTCTTCGGAATCGACCGCGTCGGTGATTTTTTCCAAAGCGACCGATTGGTCATCAGTCAATTCATGTTTGCTTTCGGTTTCCCCGTCATCGAGTTGCCATCGCATCGGAGTGCTGGTAGCCATTTCGCGGCGAGCTTCTGAGACGACAAGGCCTTTTTTCTCCAGTGATTTGATAGGACTGATCGTGCAATCGGCTCCGATCATGACCTGCGCGGACGTCATTGGACGACCGGACATGATCAAGAACCGAATCGCTTGTTGTTGTTTGGGAGGCAGCGAATCGATAAGTTCGTCTTCGAGATCGCGTCGTGTTAACTTGAAATAGGTTCGCTCGCGAGTTCCCGCGTTGGATCTGACACTTGACGGAATCAGTGTGTCAAAAACCTGCCCGGCGGGTGCTTGGTAATAGTGGCTCATCCACATCACTAATCGCACTAAGTGGGCGTCACAAAGCGGATCGTCGTCCAACACTTCGGTAACGTCACGTAGCGTACGCGACGCCGACGAGCCCATCTTGGTTTCGGTACACCAACCGATCATGGCTTTCTTGCGATGTCCTAGAGGCACTTTCACGCGCATGCCAGGTTTCAGATCGTCACGCATTTCATCGGGGATGCGGTAATCATAAGGCCCATGCGGGGCTTCGCTAAACACAATCGCGGCGGTCGCCACGTCATCTTGAACCGCCAGTTCCCACGGTGGCGGCGCAGTCTCGAACAATTCCTCTTGTTTAGGATGCACTGGCTGCTGACCATTTCCAGCAGTCGGCGAATTCTCGAATTCGTCCAGTGGATCCGTCATCAAAATGGGTATCGCGGAGGGTAATGGGTTGTCAGCAGCGTGCGGTTGATCAGTCAACATAGTGAATCTCATCAGGAATTCGGACCCGGTAAGATTCATGATCGCGAAATCCTGGACACGTCTGGTCATTTCGACGGGGCAAATCCGTTTTTCACTTAGGAGTGTTCGCCAGTGTCGCTCGGCTCTCCGAGCCGATAACGCTGCCGGCTCGGAAAGCCAAGCGACATTGCACAACGTGAAAAACTGACTCGCCCTGCTCATTTCGGCAGGGCCGATCAGTTTTCTAATTTGGGGTGTCGTTAGGAGGTAGCGATCGCCGCGTTGCCGTTCGGTTTCCTTACAATCGCCGAAGCTCTGCGCGAGCTTCGCTACGGCGATACGGTCGCCAACGTGAAAAACTGACTCGCCCTGCTCATTTCGGGCCAGTGTTGGCGATGGGCTCGCCCATCATCTAAACTGCGGCAAACGACAACCGAGAGGCAGCGTGCCGACCAACACTACAAATCCAGAATGAGCCTTTTAAACATGTCGCGACGGATCGGGATTTTTGGAGGATCGTTTGATCCTGTGCATTTGGGACATCTTTGGATTGCCGAGGCGGCGCGGGAGCAATTGTCGCTCGACGAGGTGCGATGGATTCCGGCTGCGACATCTCCCCTAAAACCCAACGGGCCTGTCGCCTCGGATGACCACCGATTGCAGATGGTTCGGCTGGCAATTTCAGGAAACCAATCTTTCGTTCTCGATGATCGTGAGATTGTACGTGGCGAGGTCAGCTACACCGTTGATACGATCGCGGAAATAAAAGCATCGCAACCTGATGACGAGTTATTTCTCATCATTGGCAGCGACTCACTTGCGTGTTTCGATCGGTGGCACCAGCCAAAGCGGTTGTTAGAAATAGCGACGTTGGCGGTGATCCAGCGAGGCGGAGACGCTGAAATCGATTTTTCGATCCTCGATAACTTGGTTGACATTGATCGCCTGGATGTGATCAAAAACAGCGTCGTGGCAATGCCGTTGATCGAAGTTAGCAGCACTGATCTGAGACGACGAATGATGGATGGAAGCAGCATTCGCTATCTAACACCAGCTGCGGTCGAAGCCTTCGTTCGTGCTGAAAATCCGTACGCCTAGATTTGATAGCAAGTCATCTTCTTACAAAGGTTTTGTCGAAAGCGACATCGGGGGAACCGATTTTATACCTTTACCCGGGTCGGCCTAGTTTGTTAACTCACCGATGGCGCGTTGCAAGATTTTACAACGATGCATCATCCGGGAATTCTAATTACAGACAGGATCGATCAGCGTGGCGAGACAAGGAAGTCCAGCCCAGAACCGTCTTCATTGCAGCGGCAGCTCGTCGTTGCGGTGGTTGGTTTTTGTATCGATGTGGCTAGTGTCCGCGTTCTCCCCAGTTTGCGTCTGTGCGAGTGATCAAGATCCCGGATCGCTAGGTCGTTCGACGTCGACCGATCATTTCCATGTCGGGCAATCGAAAACCCTCCGTTTGGTCGGAGGAACTTCGCTGCGGATGGTCCAGGCAAACGAGAAAATGCCGTGGGTGTTTCAGATTCATTCCAAATCGATTTCTGAATCGTCATCGACAAGTAACAATTCACTAACGCTTCGCTACTCAATTTACCGGGTCGATTTGGGGCACAAGGTTCTCTCCGGCCAGCGCGAACTTACCGTCGATCGAACAGCTCAGACGCAAACATTCTCGGTCGATGATCGTGCGCCCAAGGTCGAGGGTGTTTACGAAGTGCGTTTTCAGTTCGTACGTCGCAGCGATAAACTTTGGGCTCGGCTACGTCCGAAGGACACGGTGCTGGAGGCGATTCGGGTTCCGATGTTGGTCCGTTCCCCACCATCGACTGCATCACCGGATCCGGCAGGACAATCGGCATCGTGGCAAACGATCGGCGAGATTCGTCCCTCCCAGAAAGCCATCGGACTTGATACCGCCACGACCCTGGGGCAATGGTTGCCCGATTCGGCGGTCCGTTTGATTCCCGGCGTACGATACGTCAAAGGAATATTGAACAGCGGGCAGGCTCACGGCGAATCAATTTCCATCATCCAACCCAAAAATGTTTTTCAGGCGAAGTTGCCAATCATGGCAATCGGTTACCCGCACCGGATTACGATTCGGTGTCCTCGCGATCAAGCCAAAGGATTGCGAATCGACTTCGGACATGGGGCCGACCAAACTCAATCAAGGTTTTCATCGACGGTTCAGTCGAGTGACGATTTGAATCATGATCTTGCTTTTCGCCAAAGAGAGATGACTTCAACAAGTGATCCAAAATCATCATCGTCGGACGCCCGATGGTTGGTAAAGACTTACTTGTATTACCCACAGCATGATGACCAAATTTGGATCTCAAATCTGAATGAATCCGGTACTGTTGCATTTGAATCGGTCACGGTGACAGCAGGCCCTTCCACGACGGCGAACCTGAATCGACGACAAAATACGGAGGGGCCCAAGAAGCGAGAAATCGTTTTGGCAATTTCGGATCCCGATTGGATGCAGACCTGGACCGAAGATTGGCAGCCTGCCAATGAATCCTCCGTCTGCCAACCCAGATCAATTGGTCTTCATCGGTCATGGTTGGCGGCACATCGCTTGGTCGAACAGGCTCAACTGATGGCCGCATCATCGGTATCAATCCCGCTGGAACATTTCGATCCTGTATTAACTGGCCCCACGCCCGACGATCACGTAGCTGACATTGAAGCGACTGCACTGCACATTTTCAATCGTTTCCAACTGAATATCAAACCATCCGTTTCGTTGGAAAAAAAGCAAGCCAATTCGTTGGAGCGTTCTATCCATCGTCTAAGTGAGTTTCACTGTGTTGATGGTTTCGTGATCAGCGTCGGTCAGCAATCACAAATAGCGGAAGACGTTCTTGCTGTTTTGCAAAGAGCCAGTCGTTTAAAACATTTGTTCGTTCGCGCGGACGCGTCTTTAGAAGCGTCAACCAAGCAAGCAATCGCGGACATCGAGGACGCGATTCTGGTTTCAAAATTTGACGGCTTGGGTTCGATCCGTCCGGCAGCCAAATTTGTGTCAGCTGGAACCAGCCAGAATCGCTGCATTGCCATGGACGATCACCCGATCGCTCGCCAGGAACCAGCCAATTGCTTATTCGAGATTATTCGGCGGTCCAATCCCAATGTGATTCTTATCGACGAATCAGTCGTTAGGGGAACCATCAATCAAAACCTCAATCGAATCATTCGGTCCTACGAAGCATTTCCAATAGCATCGATTAGCCAAATTGCCCCCCTGAACGCCGAGGATGGAACATGCCAAATCGTTCAAGCAATTTCTGAAGATCAAATTTTGATTTCATTTTCAAATTTGGCTCCATGGGACAGCATTATCGGTTTGGAGTCCGGCGGCAATGCAGACTCATTGCTAAGCGAACCATTGCTTTGGGAGCGAATTGATGACGAATCGTTTGCGTCAATCAACGGCCTGAAGCTAAGCCAAGGTTTGATTGTGCCTGCTCGCGAAACCGTCCTACTACGATCCAGATTCCCTGTCCCAATGAGCGCACGGGACAGTATCAGTTCTTGGCGATGGAAATCCCAGGTCGTCGGTGGTGAACCGATCGTTAATCAAATCAAGAAGGATGTCACTGGGATCGTCGAACGTGTGGGCATGCTTAGCGATCCAGTATCAAACGATCACCTAAACAATGGAAGCTTCGAGACGGTTGGTGAAATGGGGTTGGTAGGTTGGTTGCACGCTCAACACCCACCAGGTTGTGTCGTCGTGGATTCAAAGGAATCCAGCGATGGGGTTAAATCGATTCGCCTTGCAACCGATCAAGCTGTTTCAGCAAGGACTTGGTTGGTTAGCGATACGATTGAGGTGCCCACATCAGGACGGTTGGCTGTATCAATGGCATTACGAGGCAGCCACCATCCAGAGAAACCCGTCGCGAACACTGCGTCATCGAAGAACCAGCCAACTGCTTCCGATCAAGCTTCAAACCTCGCAAAGACAAAGCAGCGGATCACCCCACCGAGCGACAATGTTCAACGACTGCGAGTGTCCTTGGAGGGAACGCAGGCGGGAGTCCCAATTCGCAAAAGCGCTGAAGTCGAAATCCCATGCACTGAAACCTGGCAACCTAGAAGCATTGTGTTGGAGGTTGATTCACTCGACCCAAGCACCACCGAATCGTTGCGATTGACGATTGACAGCATGACACCAGGCTTAGTCTGGATCGATGATGTTCGGCTTCATGACGACTTTTCTACCGCGAGGGAGCGTACGGACTTACAGACCCAAGCTTTCCTTGCCGTCGAAGGATTGCACCGTGGCAACTTGACGCCGTCGGCAAACCTACTGATGAATCGCTGGGCTAGCCGCTTGTTGGAACAATCCAATCAAGAAGAAGAAACGACAGAAAAACCATCGGATTCAACGGAGCCAGCGAAGTCGCCGTTGAATGAAGACGTCCAAGAGATCGCGAATAAAAATCGCGCCTGGTTGCTGGACCGCCTTCGATTTTGAGTGCTCTTCCAAAGGAAAAAGCAAGATGCTCCGATCGAGAAAACGAAGTATTTGGACATCGTTCGGACTAGGCTCGTTTCTGGTTGGCGTCAGCATCGCTGGGATTGGCTTTTGGATCGAAGCACAATCGGGGTTTGTTCCCGATTTCTATACTCGGGCCAAAGAGATCCGACCATTGCCGTCGATCGAGGCAAGTCAAAATCTACAACGTGAATTGAAACGATTTCAATCCGATCGGTCAAAACGGGGACGGTGGAACACGGCACTTAGCGACCAACAAGTCAACGCTTGGTTGGTTGAGGAACTTCCGAGAGCATTTCCGAGGCTGCTGGCCTACGGTGCCAGAGAACCCAGAATCAAAGTGGAAGACGAACGCATCTTGGCTGCGGTTCGTTTTCAACGTGGCCAGATCGATACGGTCATTTCTTGTGAGGCAACGGTCGAGCTGACCGAACAGCCCAACATGTTGGCGCTGCGTTTGTTGAATCTCCGGGCCGGCGCGATCCCGCTGCCGCTGAATAAGTTCATTCGTGGAATTTCCAAAGAAGCAGCCAAAGGCGGGCTTGATATTGATTGGGATTTCACTGATTCGGGCCCCGTTGCGCTGGTTAGCATCCCTTCCGAAGACCCCAGATACAACGCGAGTCCCGTTGTCATCGAATCCGTCAACCTAGTGAGCGGCGCAGTGGTGTTGACCGGTCACACCGGCGACATCACGGCTGAAGAATTCAGGCCAATCGGATCAACTTATGAATTCGTTTCGTATCACCCCAAAGGTCAGCAAAGAATGCATACAAATCGATTATCCAAACACGAAACCTTGACTCGGTAAGACTACGAGCGTGCTTTTAACTTGGTTTCAAAAAGCAGGCCCCAACGGAGCCCAGGCGACATCCGACAATATCCATTGATAAAAATGCCGGATGTGACTTTGGCTCCTTCGGTCTACCGAGCTTTGACTGGCGGTTTGGAGCTAATCAGAGTGCGCTGTCCAGCTAACCCGCTTGGTATTGGAAGTATCTTAAATTCCAATGCGGTTCCGCTCTCTGAAATTCAACCATTGCAGTGCCTATTTTTACTGGGCCAAACAGGAGTTTTGCTAAGAAACAGTCGTTTGTGTTCATCGTCACTTCGAATCTTCCCGATGCAATTTGCACCACGCTTCCGCGATCACGTCGTTCGCCACGGTCAGGGATGACACCCTCAAAATCTAGATACTCAATTCTATGCTCGGGCAGAGGCTGGCATGGAATTTGAAAGTCGGAATCAAGGTCACTGACAACGGGCGTTGCAAAAGTGGTCAGTGATTCACCAGTCTGGAACATCCAATCGAAATGATCCTGATTGGTACGCTTGAATTTCGATCCGACCTTGTGATGCACAATTACGAATCGCCTAGGACTGATCGAAGTCATGGTTGGTAAGACTGGTACGTTGTTTTTTGTGCCGAGGTCAAATTTGCGACTGTCAGCAGGATGAAACCCGCCCGCTTAACTGCCTCGTCTTTTCTGCCGCTGCGATAAAGCAAGTCTATCGAGGCCATCTTACCGCGATGCCATGTAGGACTGCCGCTTGCGGAACCCGCGGCTAGTTGGTCCCACCAGCTAATAGCCGCGTCAATCGCAATTTTATTGCCAGAGTCCCCCATCACCGTGGCTGCAGCCACTAACAACTCTTTTTGATCGCCGGTTTTTAGATTTAACTCAATGATTTCAATCGCGTCATCAACATTGCCAGACCAAAGTTGGATGATGGCTTGATCAATTGGCTGGATGGCTTCCGATGACCATGACGCTACCAAATCCGCGATACGCCTTCGGATCCCTGGATTATGTCGGCCATCTTTAATCAAACGTCGACGGACATCGTCAACATGCTGGTTTAATCTTCGTAGTTCAGGATCAAGATTTCCGTCGCGTCGAAACGCCAGCACTTGTTCGACCCAAGCCGGTTCATCATCTGGATCTACCGCTTCTTTTCCAGGAATTAAATGGAGGCTTGATCGATCAAAATAGCGTGCAGCCAACTGGCGATGAGCTGCCACGACCAATGAATGGCTATTGAATTTCCCAATCGCGTCGGATGCTTCTTTTGCAATTTCGGCAGGAAGTCCATCATCGTCTGCTCCGTCAAAGGCAGCTTCCCAATGTGAAATCATTACATTGACAGACGATGCATTGATCTGGGAAGGCGTAAATGACGTAGCAACGATGGCTGCATCTGTAAGAGAGTTTCTGCCAACCAGCAATTGGATCAACCATTGGCGTGCTGAGGTGGACACATCGCTTTCGGGCCAAGTATTCAGATGCTGGCGTAGCCTGGATTCGATTTCATTTTCCCTGGCAGGCAAGCTGCCCAGCGTCAGCATGACGATGGCTTGGAGATCAAGTGATGGTGCTTGGTGGAAACCGGGATGCTTTTGTGCGAGGGCGGATATAGTAAGTGAACCGGCCTTGAAAAGACCAGCTTTCTGCAATGCCGCGGCAGCCGTCATGCCAATTTCGAATGCTCGCTTTGGATCCGTTTGCAGATCGGCTGCACGAGCTAGCAGTCGACCGCCTTCGCCAAGCTTGCCGTCACGAATGAGTTCCCGTCCCCGAGTCTCGATCAACACCACTGACGTCGATGCAGCACTGGTTTCTAATTGCGAAGGTGCAAGCGTTGAAAGGACAATGGCTTCAGCAACTCGCCTAGCGTATGCCCCGTAACGCTGGTCCATTTTGGCAATCCAGTTCGCTGCGGCATCCGCTTGATCGTTCGCTAGAAAATGCCGTAGTCGAGCTAGGTCCATCGGGAGGGATGAAACACTTTGATTGGATGATAGGTCATCATAGGCACGAAGAAGCCTACCTGCATCTTTGATTTGCCCCAGTGCCAACAAGATTTCAATCTGCAACGCTTGCAGGTTCAATGAGTAGGATTGCTTGGGTCTGTCGAGCAGTGGTCGTAATTCCGCCAACGCAAGTTCAGCATCTCCGGAGCGAAGTACAGCGGTAATTCGCATCCGTTGAATCTCTGATGCTGCTTGCGTATCGGGCGGCAGTTTTAGCTGTGCCTGCTCGGCTGCCTGAATCGCTGCGGTTGCCGCTGCGATCGCGTCAGGACTTGCCGGGGCAAAAAGCTCCGTTTGCATCAATGCCATGGAAACCGCTGCGACCAATAGTTCTTGTTCAAGTCGTTGTTGATCCTTCAGACGCGTGTCATCCGTTGGAATCGACTGCCCGACACGATCAATCAGTGAATCGGTATCGCGGGTCAATCGCGTCAACCTTGCCGTAACGGGAAAGGATTCACTTTCTTTTGTATTGTCAATTGCCGCAGCGGCAACGTCCATCTGAACAGCCATCTGTCGAACTGAGATTTTGGCAGCTTCTAAAAAAAGTTTGCGCTGGTGGTCTGGGTATTCGGAAAGCAATTGATCAATCGATTGATTCGCGGATGCGACGGCGGCAACATCAAATGCTCCCGCTGCAATTTGTTTGGCAATATCGATCTTTGCGATTCGGGTGATCGCGAGTGCATATTGATCTGATGTCTTTTGATGCTGGCTCAGCTTCAATCGACAGACCGAACTTGCGTCGTCGAAGCGTTGTTCCGAAACAAGTGCATGGATCAAATCGGCATCGCGGTCAGCGGTTTGCCTCCGCACCGGAACCTGGGCAATGACTTGACTTGCCGACAGCAACATCAAAGCGATCAAAACTTGAATCGAGAGCCCCTTCATTATTCACTAGCCGCAAATAAAACTCGGTCAACGCCAGCGGATCGGGCGGCGTCGTAAACCGACACTGCGACATCCATTGTGACGTTATCATCGGGATCGACGATGACCGGCGGCTGAACACCGATGGAAACGACTTGGATCAATCGATCGGTCAAAGCGTCCAAATCCGACAGATCAGTTCCATTCATGTTGATACTGGTCACCGTGTCAAGATTGGAAATGCGGATAACAATTTCATCAAACGCTTCCGGTGATTCGGTGGACGGGGCAATGGAACCACCGGGCGGCGTCGCAATCGCACCGGGCAAATCATATTCGGGCAATTCAAAGCTGCTGGTCCAAACAAAGAAAACCAATAACAAGAAAACGACATCGATCATCGGCGTCATTTTAAGCTCGATCGATCGATCGGAATTTCCACCAGGGATCTTCATGGGTTGCTCCCGCCGCTGGTTGATTTGTCACGCACAGCGATCGATGCATCGCTGATCCCAGCTAATGCCGCTTGTCGTAACACCGGTTCGACCAATGCATACTGGACCTGGCCGTCAACGCGAATTCGGATCGCGGCGCTGTCACCGTCCTTGGCTTTCAGTTCCCCCAACAGCATTTTCAGCGCTGGAATCGTTACGACGTCACCGCGAACTCGAACGAATGCTGCATCATCCAAGCTAATCGTGAGTGCCTGTTTATCAGGATTATCTTGTTGGAAGGTCGCAGCAGTGGGCAAATCCAACGGAAGATGGTTCTCCTGTCTCGCCAAGTGACTAGAAACAAGAAAGAAGATGATCAACAGGAAAACGACATCGATCATCGGCGTCATGTTGGCACCGATTGCGTTGCGACGGTCAGAAGCTGGGATTCGCATTTCGGTATCTTATCAAGTTCCCGTGTAGAATAATCACCGACACGCCTGCGTGGATTTTGGCAATCGGTTCCCAGTATTTCCCTGGGATTCTGATAGATGACTCAAAGCTTGGTCGCGTCGGTTCTTTGTAAGACCGCAGCCATCATTAGGTACTCCCTTGATCCCAGCGTCCATCGCCATGGTGGTTCTACATGAATCATTCGCATGGCCGAAATTTGTTTCAGCTCATGCATCAAGACGCCTGGATTCATTCCCGAAAAGAAATTGCGATCATTGATCAACTTCACTGCAAGCGGTCCTAGTTGATCATCGGGAGTCTGCAAAATCTGGCTAGCTGAGTCGGACGAAACAAAGTCGAACCCGAAAACAGCGACGCCACCTGATTGGATGGATTTCGATTGATTGTTGGACGCGGGGCGCAACATTGATGCCACGCGGCGGTAGTGTTCGCAGCGCACCGTTTGAATCAACGGCAGGGTTGCCTGCGGCGAAAGATGCCCCAATGCCAGATCGATGCTTAGAATCAATTGCGACATTAGCCCCACGGACACAACCACATCGCAGGGCGGAATGTTCAGTGGTTGCTGAGGCGCCTGTAGCTTCTCGATCCATCCAGCTGCAATGCTAGACGAGCGATCGGACGGGTTGACTTGAACAATCGGATCGAGCAATTCCAAAAGTGGCGAGGCGAAGTCAACTGGACAATGGCGATGAATCCGGTTCTGGTTCAAGCCAGGATGCGAGTTTGCAAAATCAACTGCTTCGTTATCCAGGTCAACCAAATGAACTTCATCAAACTTCTCACTCAACACGCGCAGATCAATATCGTTGCAATTCCCAGCACCCAATACCGCAATTCGGGTCAAGCCAGACGCCGAATCGCGTTGGTAAAAATCAATCATCCGCATAATCTGCTTGCGATGATTGGCGTAGCAATCTCGCAGTGCGCGAGTTTTCTCGTTTAGCGAAGCATGATGTTGCCGCAGTGTCATCCTGGAAAGCGTATCGAATACGGCTGGTTCACTCAATCGTGCCGCTAATAGCAGAGCAAATCAGTTTTCCAAGCTGGGCAATGTCGCTCGGCTCTCCTAGCCGACAACGC